>DASSLL010000117.1:0-22862 GCA_035689485.1 Candidatus Dormiibacterota bacterium
ACCTCATTGATCGGGTCAGGGCCGCGGCCGGACGCTACTGGGACGAGAAGGCATAGTGCGCAGGGCTATCCGGGAGTTCCTCGAACGCAAGTTGCAGGCGCTTGAGGAGACGCGCGTTGAGGGCCGCGATGAGAACGATCTCTCTGGAGAGATTCTCTTCGGGCCGGCGCCCAAGACCCCACGGATCTCGGCGGACCCGAGTCCCGCAGGTTGAGTAACCGAGGGTCCGGAGTTCGAATCTCCGCGCCGGCATATCGCGTCAGCGAGACGGCTCGACCCGATCCCGCACCTGGACGCTGAAGTCCCCACGCATCGGGACTCCGAGGCCCTGCGCGAAATCTGAAACTCTGTCTTCCGAGAACCACATCCCGAGGGCGGAAAAGGCGACCGTGCCGTCCTGGCGCCCGAAAACGTAACTCGGCTCCCATGAACCCCCGCCGTAACGTCCCCTCACCCACGTCAGGCCTCGGAAGATGAGAGCGAGGTCCGCGCGCGGCACGCTGTGCGACCCAATCGTCGCGGCATAGCGGACGCTCATCGCATCGCCGATGATGCCGGCCGGGATCAGGAGCTTCGGCACGATCACGGCTTCGGCCACTCCCATCACCACCGCCAACAAGCCGATGTAACGCAACACGGCAGGCGTGGTGGAGCTCACGATCGAAATCACGACGAACAAGGCGCCGATCAAGATGACGCTCGCGCCGCCGGCGCCGAATATCAACCGAAACATTCGCACCCGCTCGGGCTTCGGCATGATCCGGTAGGAGCCGTCCAGCGTTTCGGTGGTCGCCAGATTCAAGAGCGGCGCAAGTCTAGCCCGATGAGCCGCTCCTGAACGGAGACTTAACGCGGCTGCCTTAGACTTTCAAATCCCCCGATGGCTGTAACCGAGCACGAGCCGACCGCTGCCGCACCCGCTCCCGAGCCCGAAGTCTCCGACCTGCTCGGCGAGCCTGTCGGCATCGACGTCACGGACGTCGTGCGCCTTTACCGCATGGGCGAGGTCGCGGTCAGCGCGCTGCGCGGCGTGTCGCTGAAGATCGCGCCTGGCGAGTTCGTCGCCATCATGGGCCCGTCGGGGAGCGGCAAGTCGACTCTGCTCTCGCTCATCGGCGGCCTCGACCGTCCGACGCAGGGCACCATCGTCGCGGGCGGCCGGAAGATCAGCGACATGCGCGACCGCGCGCTCGCGGATTACCGGCTGCAGCACGTCGGCACCATCTTCCAGAGCTTCAACCTCATCCCGACGCTCACGGCGCAGGACAACGTGGCGCTGCCCATGACGCTGGCCGGGATTCCGGCGGCCCAGCGCCGCGAGCGAGCGAAGCGCATTCTCGAGAAGGTCGGTCTGGGCGACCGCGTCACGTTCCGTCCGACCCGCCTCTCCGGCGGAGAGCAGCAGCGCGTCAGCGCCGCGCGCGCCCTTGCCAACCGCCCGGGGCTGATCCTCGCCGACGAGCCGACGGGCAACCTCGACGAGGAGGCCGGCCAGGGCGTCCTCGCGCTCATCAAGGAGATGAACCGGCTCGGGGCGACCGTGGTCATGGTGACCCACGACCCCGACGTGGCGGCAATCGCGCAGCGCACGGTGCGGATGCGCAACGGCGCCATCGTCGAGGACCCGGGCAGCGTCGCGCAGCCCGCCCGGCAGGACGTGACCAGGCCGCGGAGCGGCCGCCTCTCCTGGCTGCAGTCGATCCGCATCGGCGTGTCGAGTCTCCGCCGCCGCAAGCTGCGGACAACGCTGAGCTCGGCCGGCGTGGCCATCGGCATCTTCTTCATCGCGATCATCGTCTCGTTCGCGACCGGCATCCAGGATTCGCTCACGAACGCGTTCGCCATCACCGGCCAGCTCAATCAGGTTTCGGTCGGGGACAACAACGGCCTCGCCGATCCGAGCAAGCACAAGGTCCTCGACAACGCGGCCCTCGCGCGTCTCGGGTCACTCCCACATGTAAAGGACGCGTACGGCAACCTGTTGATGGAAGGCACGCTCACGACGCCGGGCGGGATCAGCCTCAGCAACGTGTACCTGGCCTCCGGGAACCCCCTGAACGAGACGCCGAAGGCGCTCTCCAAGTTTCTCGTCGCCGGTGACTTCCCGTCGTCCGACAGCGCGAACGAGGTCATGATCAGCTCCGACACGGCCGGCAAGCTCGGCTACCGGCCAGCGGACGCGATCGGCAAGACCCTGACCTTCAGCGCCCAGTACCCCGGCCTTTTCATCGGGGGCACGGCCCAGCCGGCGGCGACCGTCTCGCTGCCGCTGGAGATGACGATCAGGGGCATCGTCTCGAGCGCGGGCGCGAACATCGGAGGCGGGACGGCGATCTTCATCAGCGCCCCGTACCTGACGACCAAGGACTACTGGGAGCGTATGGCGAAGGCCAACTCCTGGTCGACCGACGAGTTCAACAGCATCACCCTCATCGCCGAGTCGTCCGGCTCCGTCGACTCGGTGGCTCGGGAAGCGAGGGACCTCGGCTACCAGGCGACGACGACCAGCGACCTCTTGAAGGGCCTCGGCCAGTTCATCACCGTCCTCGAGATCGGCCTGTCGGCCCTGGCCGCGGTGGCGTTGTTCGTCGCGTGTATCGGCATCGCCAACACCATGTACACGGCAGTCCTGGAGCGGACCAGAGAGATCGGCATCATGAAGGCGCTCGGCGCCCGCTCCGCCGACGTCCGGGGCATGTTCCTCTCGGAGGCGGGGTCGATCGGTCTGTTCGGCGGCGTCGCCGGCCTGCTTCTCGCCGGGGTGGTCGCGGCCGTCGGCAACGTGATCGTCAACAACATCGCCGCCAACCAGGGCATCCCGCTGGACCTGACCGTGTTCCGGGTGACGTGGTGGATCGTCGCCGGGGCGCTCGCGCTGGCCACCCTTTTCAGCGCCCTGAGCGGCTTTTTCCCGGCCCTCCGCGCCAGCCGGCTCGACCCCGTCACCGCCCTTCGTTACGAGTAGGCGAGAAACCGCGCCAAAAGCCCGCAGGAACTCGCCTTCACGACCGTCAGTACGGTCAAGTGAAGACTTCGTCAAGGAGAGCTGTCTTCAGGACCCACGCGTGGGGTCGGTGGTCGCTGGCGGCCGCGCTGGGCGCCGGGCTGACCATGGGCCTCGCCGCGCCGGCGTCCGCCGCCTCGGTGCTGGACGCGCACGCGACGACGATCGCGGTTGGTGACCCGACTCTCGGAGCCAGCTGGAAGAACCTCGCGCAGACCTTCAAGGCGCAGAACTCGGGCCTCCTCGACCAGGTGGACCTCCACTACGGCAACAACTGGTGGGCCAGCCAGGTGAAGGCATCGGTCTTCGACGTCTCTCAGGGCAACCTGGTCGCGCCGGCCGCGTCGACCGTGCCGGCAGCGCAGATCTATCCGTTCTCGCCGGACTGGCACACGTTCCTCCTGACCACCAAGGTTTCGGTCCAGGCCGGCCAGACGTACGCCATCGTCCTGAGCTCAGGGGCGATCGGCTCCGACCGGTGGAGCTACAACACCGGAGCGCGCTACACAGATGGCCAGATGTACACGGTGTCGAGCACGGGCACGAGCTTGTCGGCACCTTTCAGCCTCGGGACCGGCGCCGCGTTCCTCTTCAGGACTTTCGTCGAGACTTCGGCGGGGCTGTCGATCACGTCGAGCGCCGCATCCACGAGCGCCCCCGAGGGAACCGCGCCCACCATGAAAGGCACGTACTCGGGCGGCGTCGGGACCGCCCACTTCACAGCCGACCACGGCAGCGTCGCGGCAGATGCGGCCGCAGGCACGTGGACCTGGACAGGCGACAAGTACGACGAGGACAGCTATCCGTCCTCGGTCACGGTCACGGTGACGGACGACTCCGGCGCCTCCCAGTCGACGACCTTCGCCCTGACGATCAACGGCGTGAGGCCTGCGGCCGGCATCTCGACCGGGGGCACGCGGCTCGCCGCCGCCGCCACCACCTCGCTCTCGACGCCTGAGGGCAGCTCGCTGACCCTGACCGGCACGGCGTCGTCTCCATCCGCCACTGATCAGGCGGCCGGCTTCAAGTACGAGTGGAGCGTCGTGAAGAACGGATCCGCCCTGGCGCCTGTGACCGGCGCGACTTACACCGTCACCACGACCGACGAAGACACCTTCGTCGTCACGATGACGGCCAGGGACGACGGTGGCCTCGTCAGCGACCCGGTCACGGTCACCGTGGTCGGCGCAGAGATCAAGCCCACCGCCACGATCCTCAGCATCTCGGCGGCCGACCCTGCGCTCACGATCATCGCGCCAGAGGAGACGCTCAATTTCGCCGGCACGTACAACGACCCGGCGCCGGAACCGCACACCTTCCGCTGGGACTTCGGCGACGGCGCCACAGCGTCATCTCTGACCGCGGCGCATGCCTACGCGACCTCCGGGACGTACACCGTGACCCTGACCGTCTGGGACGACGAGAAGGTCTCCGGCGCGGCGACCGCGACGGTGACTGTGCTGTCGGCCCAGGCGGCGATCGCATCGATGACCAAGTACGTCGAGGGCATCAAGACGCTGAACGCGGGCCAGCAGAACAGCCTTGTCGCCAAGCTGAACGCGGCCTCGGACGCGATCAGCCGGGGCAACGACACGGCAGCGCACAACCAGCTCAACGCGTTCGTCAACGAGCTGGACGCGGATCTGCAGGCGGGCAAGATCTCGAAGGCCGACTACAACGCGCTGCGGGCGGACGCCCACGCGGTCGAGGGCGCGGTCGGCACCTTCAACCGCTTCCTGGAGTGGTGGCCGCTCGCGGCTTAGACTCCGGCCATCGCCATGGCCAGCGCAACCGGCAGCTCTCTCCCCGCAGCCGACCTCCTGCCTGTCAGCCGCCGCGCCAACCTGCCGTACCGGCTGGTCCGCATCCTCGCCATCCCGGTGCTCCGCTTCCTGTTCCGGTTCGACGTCAGGGGGCGCGAGAACATCCCACGCACCGGCACGTACGTGGTCATCGCCAACCACCTGAACTGGCTCGACGAGTTCACGCTGCTGTGGCTCCTTCCGGTTGAGCCTCGCCTCCACTTCCTCGCCGACCCGACCATCCTGGTCACGCGTCGCTTTCAGTGGTGGATGGTGCGCACGACGGGCGGCTATGTGCCGGTGGTCCGCGAGCGCCACGGCGACCAGGCGCTCTTCCGGCACGTGGACCACGCGCTCGAGGTGGGCGGGGCGATCGCCATATTCCCCGAAGCCAACTACGGACCGAAGGAAGGTGAGCTGCTTCCTTTTCGCAAGGGCTTTGCCCATTTCGCGATCAAAGCCGGCGTCCCGGTCGTCCCGGTCGCGCTCTCGGGCACGAAGGATCTCTGGTTTCGCAAGCGGATCAAAGTCGTCGTCGGTAAGCCGATCCCGACCGCGGGCCAGGACGCCGACGGGCTCACCACCCTGGCGTTCGAACGGCTCAAGGCGATCCTTCCGGCTTACTCCGAACCGCCCGGCCGGAAGCTTTTTCGAGACCGACTGACGCACCTTTTCTGATTTCCGGTACCGGGGCGTACGGCTACGGAATGTTGCCGTCCCTGTGGTAAGGTGGCGCCTTCACCCGGTTTTCCTGAGCCCATCCCCTAAACGACCAAGCTCCAAGCTCAGGCCTGACCGCCCCAGGGGGTAGGAGGGCGAGTCCCAGGTAGGAGCGAAATAGGGGTTGCTGCCGCTTTTCCGCGCGGTCCTCGTGTGGCTGGTCATCCTCGTCGCCGTGGTGCTGCCACGGGTCGACCCGGTCCCGAACCAGACCGTGACCGCCGCCGTCACCTCGATCACCGCGTTCGACCGCAACTCTGTCGTCCAGCAGGCGAAGACGCAGAAGGTGCACGCCGAGCAGGCGGCGCAGGTCCAGGCCTGGTCGTCAGAGCTGAAGCAGGGCCTGGCCGAGTACGAGGCGAAGCAGCAGGCGCTGGCCGCGGCGCAGGCGCAGGCGGCCGAGATCTCGGCTCGCAGCAATCACCCGGCCCCGCCGGCGGACATCGCCAAGGACATCACCGACGCTTTCAGCCCTCTTGGTCCCGCCGCCGTGCAGTGGGCGATGAACGTCGCCTGGTGCGAGTCGCGCTACCACCCGAACTCGGTCAACTCGTCGAGCGGGGCCGCCGGCCTGTTCCAGTTCCTGCCCAGCACCTGGGCCTTCACCCCGTATGCGAGCTACTCGCCCTTCGACCCGAAGTACAACGCTCTGGCCGCGGCCTGGCTCTACAACCGCGACGGCCCGAGCCAGTGGGTTTGCCAGGGCTAGCTCCGCAACGGCGGCGATAGTCGCGACAACCGCCCGGATGCGGCGAGCAACCAGGGCGATAGTCGCGACTATCGACGGTTCGCCGGTGGGCTAAACGATCCGGCCGTTGAAGCTCAGCTGGTAGATCGGCTGCGGACCCTTCGCGCCCTTGAGCTGCATCGGTTCGAAGGCGGCGACCTGAAAACCGTCCGGCATCCGCGCCCGCGTCGTCTCTGACATCAACACGCGCGCCGGCCTCACCTTGGCCAGGTACGCGCTGTTGTTCACCGGCACGCCGATCAGGGTGAACTCCATGCGGTCGTCGGACCCGACGTGGCCGGCGACGACAAATCCGGTGTCCAGGCCCATGCCGACGGCGATTCCCGGCCGGCCGCGGTCCTGCAGCTCGAGGTTGAAGCGCTCGATCTCGTGCACCATGGCGAGCGCGGCGTTCAGCGCCCGCTGGGCGTGGTCCTCCATCGGGTTGGGCGCGCCGAAGACGACCAGCATGCCGTCGCCCTGGAACTTGTCGATGTTGCCCCCGTGGTCGAGGACGACCCGGATCATCCGCTGGAAGTAGTCGTTCAGGAACTCGACGAGCTCCTCGGCCTCCATGGACTGGGAAAGCGTCGAGAAGCCGGCGATGTCCGAGTTGAGCATGGTCACCTCGCGCCGTTCGCCGGGAAGGAAGCGCAGGCTCCGGCCCGAGCGGGTCAGCACGTAGTCGGTGACCTGCTTGTTGACGTGCGCCTCGAACAGCTGGCGGAGAAACTCCGACCGCTCGTACTGCCGGGCGTTGTCGATGGCGATGGCCGCCAGGTCGGCGATGGCCTGCAGGAACTCCTTGTCCTTCTCCTCGAAGATCGACGCCCGGAACGGGTTGTCCACGTAAACGGCGCCGATGACCTTGCCCTTGGTCACCAGAGGCACGGCGATGACGGAGCGCAGGTTCTGCATAATCACCGACTGCTGGCCCTTGAAGCGGTCGTCCATGCTGGCGTCGGTCGTGACCACGGCCTGGCCGGTCGTGACGACCTGCTCGATGACCGTGCGCGAGCCCAGGAACTGGCGCGCCTTCTCCGGGTCCGCCTCACCGCTCGACATCTGCACCGAGAGGCTGCCGTCCACCGGATCGACCAGGACGATGAACCCCCGCGAGGCCTTCATCAGCGTGATGACGCGGTCCATGACCTTCGCCAGGACCACGTCCAGCTCGAGTGTGGAGCTCAGGTCGCGCGCGAGCTGGTACAGCAGGTGGTCGCGCATGCCGAGATCGACTTCGTGTGCCAAAGCCATAGGGAGCTTAACGGCGGCCGCCCCGATTTCCCTCTCCCTATGGGGACAGGGTCAGGGTGCGGGGCTGAATGACCCAAATGGGCGCTGGGTAAACTTCATTTCCCCGTGGTTGCGGACTCCCCCCAGGCTCGAATCGACGCCTTGCTCGCGACGCTGAACCCGCCCCAGCAGGAGGCCGTGACGCACGGCGACGGCCCGCTGCTCATCTTCGCGGGGGCGGGCAGCGGCAAGACCCGCGTGCTGACCGCGCGCATCGCCTACCTCATCGCCTCGCGTCGCGTCTGGCCCGACCGCATGCTGGCGGTGACCTTCACCAACAAGGCGGCCAGGGAGATGCGCGGCCGGGTCGAGACGCTGGTCGGCGAAGGCGCGGAGCGCATGTGGGTGGGCACGTTCCACTCGACCGCGGTGCGCATCCTGCGCCGCGAGGCCGACCGTCTCGGCATCCCCTCGAGCTTCGTCATCTTCGACGAGGACGACACGCGCGCGGCTCTCAAGCGCGTCCTCGACGAGCTCCGGTTGGATCCCAAGCGCTACCCGATCGGCGCCTTGAGCCAGCAGATCTCGCAGGCCAAAGGCGAGCTCAGGCGCCCTGAGGACATCCCGAACCGCAGCTACGCCGACGAGGTGCTGCGGCGCGTCTACGACACGTACCAGGAGGTGCTGCGGCGCTCGGGCGGTCTCGACTTCGACGACCTGATCATGAGGCTCGTCGAGCTTTACAGCACCGACGCGGAGGCGCTGGCCAAGTGGCGCGACCGCTTCCGCCACGTCCTGGTCGACGAGTACCAGGACACGAACCATGCCCAGTACGTTCTCGTCAACCTGCTCGCCCAGGAGCACCGCAACGTCGCGGTGGTGGGCGACGACGACCAGTCGATCTACCGGTTCCGTGGCGCGGACATCCGCAACATCCTCGACTTTCGCAAGGACTATCCCGACGCGCAGGTGGTGCATCTCGAGCAGAACTACCGCTCCAGCCAGGCCATCCTCGACGCCGCCTACGCCGTCATCCGGAGCAACCCGGAGCGCGCCGAGAAGCGGCTGTGGACAGACCGCGCAGGCGGCGAGAAGGTGATGGCCACGCAGGCGTACAACGAGGTCGAGGAGGCTGAATTCGTGGCCGACGAGATCGAGCGGCTGCGCAAGACCGAGAAGCGCGGCTACTCCGATTTCGCCGTCCTCTACCGCACCAACGCGCAGTCTCGCGCGTTCGAGGACGTGCTCGCCCGCCGGAGGATCCCGTACCGGCTCGTCGGCGGCATCCGGTTCTGGGAGAGGCGCGAGGTCAAGGACCTGGTCGCCTACCTGCGGTTCTGCTTCAACCCGCGTGACGCCCTGAGCTTCGGCCGGATCGTCTCGGTGCCGCCGCGCAAGATCGGCAACGTCACGGTCGAGGCCGTCAACTCCTACGCGCGTGGCGCCGAGGCGGACATTCTCGAGATCTTGAAGAACCCGGCGCGCGTGCCCGGCGTCCCCAGGGCGGCGGCCGGTCCCCTGGAGGGCTTTCGGGCCCAGATCGAGTCGGTGCGCTCGACCATGGGCGTGCTGCGCCCGAGCGAGCTCATCGACCACGTCATAGAGGTCATGGACCTGCGCCGGCACTACCTCGACGGGACGCCGCAGGGTGAGGCGCGGATGGAGAACCTCAATGAGCTGCGCGGGCTGGCAGAGCAGTTCGACGACCGCGACCCGGCGCAGGGCCTCGAGGACCTGCTCGCCGAGGTCGCGCTCGTGTCCGACGTCGACGCCTACGACGAGAACGGCGAGGGGGTCACGCTCATCACGCTGCACATGGTCAAGGGCCTGGAGTTCCCGGTCGTCTTCATGGTCGGGATGGAGGAAGGGCTGCTCCCGCATCAGCGGGCGCTGGACGAGCGCGAGGAAAACCCTCGCCTTGCCGGCGCGGCGACCGAGATGGCCGAGGAGCGGCGGCTGGCATACGTCGGGATGACGCGTGCGAAGGATCGCCTGTATCTGAGCTGCGCGTTCCGCCGCCATCTGTACGGCCGCTCCCAGCCGGCGTTTCCGAGCCGGTTTCTGACCGACATTCCGCAGTCGCTGCTGGCGGCGCCGAAGGGCAGTGCGCCGGTCGCGCCGCCGCGGCAGGGCTACAAGGAGCGGTACCTGGAGCGTCAGGTGGAGGCGGCGCCCGCCTCCCCGCCCGTGCAGCGTTTTGCCACGGGCGACCGCGTCCAGCACCCGGCGTTTGGCGTGGGCACCGTGGTCAAGAGCACGCTCACGCGGACCGACGAGGAGCTGGTCATAAAGTTCGACACCGCGGGGCTCAAGATCCTGAGCGGCATGCTGGCTCCGCTGACGAAGTGACCAAGCGCAAACGAGCGGTCGACCCGGCGGTCAGGGTCGACGAGTTGCGCGAGCAACTGCGGCGCTTCGAGCACGCGTACTACGTGCTCGACCAACCGGAGGTCTCGGACGCCGAGTACGACGCGCTCTTCAAGGAGCTGCGTCAGCTGGAGGACGAGCGTCCCGACCTGGTGACCGCCGATTCGCCGACCCAGCGCGTCGGCGGCGAGGCGTCGGACCAGTTCGCCAAAGTCCGCCACCGTTCGCCGATGCTCAGCCTCCAGAACGCGTTCGACGAAAGCGAGATCCGCGCCTTCGACAAGCGTGTTCGCGCCGCCGTCGGCGACGGCGTCGTCTACTGCGGCGAGCTCAAGATCGACGGGCTCGCGATGAGCCTGACCTACGAGGGTGGCCGGCTCAGGCGCGCCGCAACGCGCGGCGACGGCTCCGTCGGTGAAGACGTCACCGCCAACGTGCGCACCATCCGCAGCGTCCCACTGGCGATCAACCCCGTCAAGGGCCTGCCCGACGTCTTCGAGGTGCGGGGCGAGGTCTATTTCCCGATCGCCGGCTTCGAAAAGCTCAATCGGGAGATGGAGGCGGCGGGGAAGCCGCGGTTCGTCAACCCGCGCAACACCGCGGCCGGCAGCGTCCGCCAGATCGACCCCAACGTCACCGCGAGCCGCGACCTGCAGACCTTCATGTACACGCTGGACCCGGCCGGGCCGGCGAAGTCCCAGTGGGAAGTCCTCGACACGCTCGAGTCCATGGGCTTCCGCGTCAACAAGAACCGCCGGCGGCTGCGGTCCATCGACGAGGTCATCGACTACCACGCGGAGTGGCAGCGGCGACGGCATGAGCTCGAGTACGAGATCGACGGCATGGTGGTGAAGGTGGACGGCTTCGCGCAGCAGCTCGAGCTCGGTTTCGTCGCGCACTCGCCGCGCTGGGCCATCGCCTTCAAGTACGCGCCGGAGCAGGCCGAGACGGAGGTCGAGGAGATCGCGTGCTACGTGGGCCGCACGGGCGTGATCACGCCGGTGGCGCACGTCAAACCCGTGATCGTCGGGGGCGTGACCATCCGCAACGTGACCATGCACAACGAGGCGCAGGTCAACGAGAAAGGCGTCTACGTCGGGGCCCGGGTGATGATCCACCGCGCGGGTGACGTGATCCCCGAGATCGTCAGCGTCAAGGACCCGAAGCCGGGCTGGAAGATGCCTGCGAAATGCCCGGTGTGCGGGGGAGAGGTCGTCCGCGAAGAGCCGTACATCGCGCATCGCTGCATCAACCCGTTCTGCGCCGCGCAGCGCCTTCAGCATCTTCAACACTTCGCGTGGACCATGGACATCGAAGGCCTTGGCCCCGCCACGCTGACGCAGGTCCTCGACCGCGGAGTGGTCGAAGACCCGAGCGATCTCTACCGCTTGAGCGTCGACCAGGTGAAGGAGCTGGAGGGCTTCGCCGAGAGGTCGGCGCAGAACCTTGTCGACCACATCGCCGCCAGCCGGCGGCCGGAGCTGTGGCGGCTGCTGTGCGCGCTGGGCGTCCCGCAGGTGGGCGACGCGACGGCGAGGCTGCTGGCCGGTGACTTCGGCAGCATCGACAAGCTCATCGTTGCGACCGAGGAAGACCTCCAGAAGGTCGAGGGCGTCGGCCCGAACATGGCCGCCGAGATCCATCGCTACTTCCAGGGTCACGGCGCCGAGCTGGTGAGGAAGCTCCTGGCCGCGGGCGTCGAGCCCCAGTCGGTCGAGGCGGTGACGGACGGCCCATTCACCGGCAAGACGTTCGTCTTCACCGGCACTCTCGAGTCGATGAGCCGTCCCGACGCCGAGGAGATGGTCCGGAGGCTCGGTGGCAAGGCCGCCGGGAGCGTGAGCGCGAAGACCGACTACGTCGTGGCGGGCCCGGGCGCGGGCTCCAAGCTCGAGAAGGCGCAGAAGCTGAAGGTGACGATTCTCGACGAGCAGCAGTTCAGAGACCTTTTGCCCAGGTGAATCGCATTCCGCGCTCGGCGTGGTGGACGGTCCTCGTCGTGGCGGTCGTCTTTCTGCTGTGGGGCGCGTTCGTGCTCGGTTTTCTCGACGAGCCTTCCGCGATCGGCCGGATGCGCGCCGCGCTGATCGGCATCGGAGTCGGGTCGATCGTCCTCGGTGTCGCCGGCGCGGCGGTAGGGGCGTGGATGCTGCTGCGCCGCCGAACCTAGCGAAATTTCGCACGAAATGGCGGAAACGTGCGTCATCGGCGCGTGACTCCGCACGAAATGGCGGAAACGTGCGGAATTAATATCGACTTCGATGCCCCTCTCTAAAGATGAAGTTCGTCACGTCGCACTGCTCGCCCGCCTCGGTCTCGAACCTGGCGAGGAAGAGCTCTATGCCGAGCAGCTGAGCGGCATCCTCGGCCACATCGACCGGCTGCAGAAGCTCAACACGGACGACATCGCCCCCACGGCACAGGTCGTCGAGGTCGCCAGCCGCCTCCGCGACGATGAGCCGCGGGCTTCGCTGTCCCAGGCGGAGGCGCTCGCCAACGCGCCGGCGCAGCACGACGGCTTCTTCCGCGTCCCGTCGATCCAGGAAGAGGCGTGACCTCCGACGACCTGACGCGGATCACAGTCAAGGAGGCGCTGCGGCTGCTCCGCCTGGGCACGATCTCATCCGCCGACCTCGTGACCGCGCACGTCGAGCGCATTGAGCGTCTCGACTCGAAGGTCAAGGCATACCTGCGCTTCACGCCGGAGCTGTGGGAGAAGCAGGCGGCCGAGGCCGACCGCAAGCTCCGAGCTGGCGCCGGCGGGCCGCTTGCCGGCATCCCCATGGCGGTCAAAGACGTGCTCTGCGTCCAGGGCGTGGAGACGACCGCAGGCTCGCAGATCCTCAAGGGCTACAGGCCGCCTTACACGGCGACCGCCGTCCAGCGTCTGTTCGAAGCCGGCGCGGTGATGATCGGAGTGACGAACTGCGACGAGTTCGCCATGGGGAGCTCGACCGAGAACTCGAGCTACTTTCCGACGCGCAACCCGTGGGACCTGGCACGAGTGCCGGGCGGAAGCTCCGGCGGCAGCGCCGCCGCGGTGGCGGCAGGCGAAGCGATGATCGCCCTCGGCACGGACACCGGCGGTTCGATCCGGCAGCCCGCGGCGCTGTGCGGCGTCGTCGGCATGAAGCCGACATACGGCCGGGTGAGCCGGTACGGCCTGATCGCCTTCGCCTCGAGCCTCGATCAGATCGGCCCGTTCGCGCGCAGCGTGGACGACGCGGCGGTCGTGCTGTCCGTCATGAGCGGCCTCGATGCCCTGGACTCGACTTCCGCCGACCGCGCGCCGATGGAGGTGCTCAACAGCTTCGACCGCGGCGTCAAGGGCATGCGCCTGGGCCTGCCGCGCGAGTACTACGAGGTCGAGGGCGTCGAGCCGGGCGTCAAGGCGGCGATCGACGCGGCGCTCGTCGTGCTCCAGAAGGAAGGGGCCGAGATCGTCGACGTCTCGCTCCCACACTCCGACTACGGGCTCGCCGCTTACTACATCATCGCGCCCGCCGAGTGCTCGTCCAACCTGGCGCGGTTCGACGGCGTGAAGTACGGCCTCTCCGAGGTCGACGCTCGCAACATCACCGACCTCTACATGCACACCAGGCGTAAGGGGTTCGGCGCCGAGGTCCGGCGCCGCGTGATGCTCGGCACGTATGCGCTTTCCAGCGGCTACTACGACGCGTACTACCTCAAGGCGCAGAAGGTGCGCACGCTCATCAAGCGCGATTTCGACGAGGCCTTTCAGAAGTGCGACGCGATCGTCAGCGCGACCTCGCCGACGGTCGCGTTTCCCCTCGGCGCCAAGACGCAGGATCCTCTCGCCATGTACCTCAACGACGTGCTCACGCTCGGCGGCAACCTCGCGGGCCTGCCGGGCATCAGCGTGCCGTGCGGGACGTCGGACGGCCTGCCGGTCGGTCTGCAGGTGCTCGGGCCGCAGTGGGGCGAGAACGTCGTCTTGCGCGTCGCCCGGGCTTACGAAGAAGCGAGCGAGATCAAGCCAGAGGTGGCGGATGTCGCCTAGCACCTCCGGCGCTCCGCGCCACCTCCCCGCCGAGCGGGAAGGAGCCTGGGAAGTCGTGATCGGCATGGAGGTCCATGTCCAGCCGAAGACGCGCTCGAAGATGTTCTGCGGCTGCGCGGTGGCTCCGCTCAACGCGCCGCCGAACACCTACACGTGCGAGGTGTGCCTCGGCATGCCGGGCGTGCTGCCCGCGATCAACATCGCCGCGGTCGAGGCTTGCCTGAAGACCGCGCTGGCGCTGAGCTGCGAGATCCCGCGGCACACGAAGTTCGACCGCAAGAACTACATGTATCCCGACCTGCCGAAGGGCTATCAGATCAGCCAGTACGACCTGCCCATGAGCGTGAACGGTCACATCGAGGTGGGCGGGAGGACGGTGCGCATCCGGCGCGTGCACCTCGAGGAGGACACGGGCAAGCTCGTCCATGCAGGCGACAAGCTGCATCGCGCGTGGGAGTCCTACGTCGACCTCAATCGCGCCGGCGTGCCCTTGATGGAGATCGTGAGCGAGCCCGACCTGCGCTCTGCCGACGAGGCGCGCGACTACGCGATGGAGCTGCGCACGGTGCTGCGCAACATCGGCGCGTCTGAGGCCGACATGGAGAAAGGCCAGATGCGGGTCGAGCCGAACATCTCGGTGCGCAAGGTGGGCTCGAGCGGGCTCGGCGTGAAGACCGAGCTGAAGAACATCAACTCCTTCCGCGCGCTGCATCGGGCCATCAGCTACGAGGTCGCGCGCCACGTCGAGGTCCTTCAATCGGGAGGCGCGGTCGTGCAGGAGACGCGCGGCTGGTCCGAGGACGAGCAGCGCACGTTCTCGCAGCGCAGCAAGGAGTTCGCCGAGGACTACCGCTACTTCCCGGAGCCGGACCTTCCGCCGCTCGAGCTCGACCGGGCGTGGATCGAGGAGCTGCGGCGCAACCTGCCCGAGCTCCCGGCGGTCACGCGCGCGGCCCTGGAAAAGGAGCTGCCCGCGGCGGTGGCCGCGCTGATCGGTGAATCGCGTGACCTGACGGAGCTCTACCGCCAGACGATCGCCAGAGGCGCATCGTCGACGGCGACCGCGAACTGGATCGTCAACGAGGTCGCGCCGAGCGGCAAGATCCCATCCCCCGACAACCTGGCCGAGCTCGTGCGCTTCCTCGAGGACGGAGCGATCACGCGCGACCAGGGCCGCGAAGTGCTCGCGGAGTCGGTCGAGACCGGTCGCACCCCGGCGGAGATCGTCGCCGAGCACGGCTTTCGCCAGACGAGCGACCCCTCAGAGCTGCTTGTCATCGCCGAGGCGGTGATCGACGCCAATCCGAAGGCGGCATCGGACTACCGCGCCGGCAAGACGCAGGCGATCTACGTGCTGGTGAAGGACTTTCGCGCTCGAGCACCGCAGGCCAATCCGAAGGTCGCAAACGAGCTGCTGACGAAGCTCCTCAGCTAGGCGGCCCGTCGCGAGAGCCAGGTGCTCAACGCGAACAGCCCGGCGGCGACCAGGTAGGCGGCGAGCCCGACGACCACCAGCACCCCCGCCGCGACGTCGCCGGCCGCGGTCGAGAAGACGATGGTCAGCACGGACGCGCCCAGGCCGATGGCCGCCCACCCCTGGAGGCGCGCCACGCGCGGCGTCACCTCGGCCAGGGGCCAGAGCAGCCGGCGGCCCCACCAGGCGGGAAACGACCCGCGCATGACGAGGTAGACGCCGGCAGCGATCAGCGCGGTCCCGCACACGTACGCGAGCGCTTCGAGCCCGTACCCCACGGAGCCGGATTGTAGCCTTGTCGGGTGCCCCTCCCCGCAGACCTCCACGTGCACACCGAATGGTCGTGGGACGCGCCGCGCGGCTCCATGGAGAAGAGCTGCCTCCGCGCCATGGAGCTCGGCCTGCCCGCCATCGCCTTCACCGAGCACGCCGACTGGGCGATCGTCCACCAGGGCCAGTACGCGGTGAACATCGCCGGCTACCTCGACGCCGTCGACCGGTGCCGGCAGCAGTTCTCAGACCTGCGTATCCTCAGCGGCGTCGAGCTGGGCGAGCCGCACTGGTTCCCGGCGGAGACGGCCCAGGTGCTGGCCGCCGGGCCGCTCGACCAGGTCCTGGGCTCGATTCACAGCATCCACTGGCCGGGCGGCATGCTGGACGCGAGTCAGTTCAGCCGGCGCGAGGGCATCGACTTTCCGGCGGCCGTCCGCGCCTACTTCGCCGAGGTGCTGGCCATGGTCGAGAGCGGCCAGCCCTTCGAGACGCTGGCGCACATCGACTATCCCAAGCGCTACTGGCTCGAAGGCCTGGCGCCGTACCGCGAGCAGGACTATTCGGAAGAGATCCGCGCCGTGCTGCGGGCCGCGGCGCGGACGGGTCGCGTGCTCGAGGTGAACACCACGCGCGGCGACGTGCTGTGCCCGGACATCACGGTCGTGCGGTGGTGGCGCGAGCTTGGCGGCCAGGCCGTGCAGTACGGCAGCGACGCGCACCAGCCGGACAAGGTTGCCGAGGGCTTCAAGGTGGCGACGCAGATGGTCGAGTCGGCGGGCTTCAAGCCGGCACGGGACCCGGTCTCGCTGTGGCGCCGCTGATCCTCAGGCCCACGTCTCCGGCCCACGGGGGCGCCGCCGTGGCCAGGGAGGACGGAAAGGTGTGGCTGGTCAACTACGCGCTTCCGGGCGAGGTCGTGGAGGCCGAGCCTCGGGGACGGCAGGGAGGGGTGGCCGTCGCCGCCACCACGCGTGTGCTGGAGGCATCGCCTCACCGCGTCGATGCGCCATGCCCCTATTTCGGCGCCTGCGGCGGGTGTCAGCTCCAGCACGCGGCGTACGCGCGTCAGCTGGAGTGGAAGCGGCAGGTGGTGGAGGAGGCGTGGTCGCGAGCGGGTCTTCGTCTCCCGCCGGACACCGCGGTCCTCGGCATGGATGACGCCTGGCGCTACCGCATCCGTGGCGAGTTCGAGGCCGTCCGGACCGCCGACGGCTGGCGGTTCGGCTTTCACCGGCTGCGCTCGCATTCGGTGCTGCCGGTCGAGAGCTGCGTCATCCACGACGAGCGCATCGAGCGGGCGCTGCCCGCGTTCGCGCGGGCCGCGAACGAGCTGAATCTGGAGGGCCTCCAGAATCTGCTCCTTACGGTCGAGCCGAACGGCCCCGGCCTCTTGTGGCGGTTGCGGTTCCACGGCCGCGAGCCTGCATGGCCGCGCACCGAGTTCGCCCGGCGCGCGGCCGAGCTCCTGCCCGAGACAGCGCTGCTCGAGGACGCGATGACGCTCGAGTTCTGGGGCCTGACGTTCCGTGTGCGGAGCGACACGTTCGTGCAGACGAACTATCGGCAGATGCTGGTGCTGTATCGCACCGCGCTCGAGATGCTGGCGGTTCGACCGGAGGAGCGCGTCCTCGACCTTTACGCCGGCATCGGGACCATCTCGGTGGCCGTGGCCCGCGGCGCTGCCGCGGTGACGGCGGTGGAGGAGAACCCGCATGCGGTCCAGCTCGGCCGGCTGGCCGCGCGCATCAACGCCGCGCGCGTCGAATACCTACCCGGCAAGGCGGAGCGGGTCCTTCGCGACGTCCGGCTGGGGCAGCACGAGGGGGTGATCCTCGACCCGCCGCGCGCGGGCTGCGAGCCGGAGGCGCTCGCGGAGCTCATCCGGCTGGGCGTGGGGCGGCTCGTCTACGTGTCGTGCGAGCCGTCGACGCACGCTCGCGACCTGGTCGCGCTGGTCAGGGGCGGCTACCGCGTCCGGCGCGCCGCGATCGTGGACATGTTTCCGCAGACGTACCACATCGAGTCGGTGGCGCTTCTGGAGCGGGCTTGACCTTGGTCGATAGTCGCGACTAACGCCCGGCTTTGGTCCCCAGACAGGAAGATAGTCGCGACCATCGCCCGTTTTGTCGAGCCTCTGGGCCGGCGGGTTAGCCTCGGTCCAGGCGCTGGACGATCTTGACGACCGAGAGTCGCAGCCGGCCGGGGCCGAGGCTGCGCACCACGATCGACAGGAGCGGCCTCAGCAGCTGCATGTCGGGCCCAACGGAGCGTAGGCGGGAACGGTTACGCCCGAGATCAACGCGCGCAGGATAAACGAAAGGGCCGGGTTTACGTACTCCCGTGTACGAACTTGGCCAGGCGGCCGACGCCTTCCCGAAGGTCGGCGTCCGAGCTGGCGAGGCTGATCCGGACGGCGTCTCGCGCCACCTGGCCGAAGGCCGTCCCCGGCGCGACGCTCACCCCGCGCTCCCGGAGCAGCGCGAACGCGAAGTCTCGCGACGGCAGGCCGCGCGGAGAGATGTCGGCCATGATGTAGAAGGCGCCGGTCGGCTCGGCGATGAACAACTCCGCGTCCTTCAGGATGTCGACTACGAGGTCACGCCGGCGGCGGTACGCCGCGACCATCTCCTTCACGCAGTCCTGCGGCCCCGTCAGCGCCGCCTCGGCCGCCACCTGGCTGATCGTCGACACGCACGACGAGTTCGACTCGAGCACCTTGGTGGCCGTGTCGACGAGCTCGTTCGAGCCGACGAGATAGCCGAGGCGCCAGCCGGTCATCGCGTACGTCTTCGAGAACGTGAACACCGTCGCGATGCGAGGGTCGTCCGGGGCGATGCTCGCCGGGCTCGTCCACGAGCCGTCGAGGATCACCTGGTCGTAGCACTCGTCGCTGAGCAGCCAGAGGTTATGCCGCTGCGCCAGGTCGATCATGGCTTCGAGCGTCGACACCGGATAAACCGCGCCGGTCGGGTTGTTGGGGCTGTTCACGACCAGGACTTTCGTGCGCGGACCGATCAACGATTCGAGCGCCTCGAGGTCGGGCTGAAAACCGGCGACCGCGGGGCACGGATAGAACACCGCGCGGGCACCGAGCCACGGCGGCATCATCCGGTAGTTCGGCCAGCCCGGGTCGGGAAGCAGGACCTCGTCGCCCGGCTCGACGACGGCGGCCAGCATCGCCGCGATCGCGCCCACGCCGCCCGCGGCGCACGCGATCTGCGGCGGCGTGGTCTTGATGCCGTTCACACGCTCGAGCTTGTCGGCCAGCCTCTCGCGCAGCGACAGGATGCCCTGCGTGTGCGTGTAGAACGTCTGGTTTTCGTCGATCGCCCGCTTGCCCGCATCTTTGACGTGCTGGGGAGTGGGGAAGTTCGGCTGCCCGACGTCGAGGCGGATGGCGCCGGGCGTGCGCAAGGCTTCGTTCGAGATCTCCCGAATCCCCGAGTGCGCCATCTCGGCCGGTCCGTCCGAAAGCGAAGGCAGGGCTAGACGCGCCACACCGGTATTAAAGGTTATGGGCACGGAATGGACAGGCCGGAGACAACTTAAACTAGCGAGGGGATTCCGCCAACCCACTCCAAACGATGCCGCACGCCCCCAAGACCTTCGTCCACCTACACAACCACACCGAGTACTCGCTGCTCGACGGCGCCAGCCGCATCCATGCTCTGGTCAAGCGGGCCGCCGAGCTCGAGATGCCGGCGCTCGGCATCACCGACCACGGCGTGATGTACGGCGCCATCCACTTCTACAAGGCCTGCAAGGACGCCGGGATCAAGCCGATCATCGGCTGCGAGGTCTACGTCGCCCCGCGGTCGCGGCTGCTGCGCGAAGGCCGAGTCGACCGTGATCCCAACCACCTGACGTTGCTCGCCGCCAATCACGAGGGCTACGTCAACCTCATGCGCCTCTGCACGATCGGCCAGATGGAGGGGATGTACTACCGGCCCCGCATCGACAAGGAGGTGCTGGCCGAGCACTCCAAAGGCGTGATCGCGCTTTCGGGCTGCCTCCAGGGCGAGGCGGCGAGCCGCGTCGTCGACGGCGACGTCACCGGCGCGCGGGAGGCGGTGGCCGCCTATCGAGACATGTTCGGCCGCGACCGCTTCCTGCTCGAGGTGCAGCGTCACGGCATCGACAAGCAGGACGAGGTCAACGTCGTGCTCGCCGGCTTCGGCAAGGAGTTCGGGCTGCGGCTGTGCGCCACCAACGACCTGCATTACGTCGACCGCCACGACTCCGAGGCGCACGACGTCCTGCTGTGCCTCCAGACCGGCGCCCGCTTCAACGACCCCAACCGCTGGCGCTTCTCCACGCAGGAGAACTATCTGAAGACGCCGGCCGAGATGCTGGAGAGGTTCGCCGACCTGCCCGAGGCGCTGGCGAGCACGGTCGAGGTCGCGGACATGGTCGACCTCAAGCTGAAGCTCGGCGAAACGCTGCTGCCGCCGTTCGACGTGCCCGACGGTCTGAAGCCCGACGAATACCTGCGCCGGCTCGTCCTGAAAGGCCTGGAGTGGCGCTACGGAGAGCCGACCGCGGAGATGAAGGAACGCGCGGAGCAGGAGCTCTCCGTCATCAAGCAGACGGGCTACGCGTCCTACTTCCTCATCGTGTGGGACTTCTACAACTACGCGCGGCAGAGCGGCATCGTCGTCGGACCGGGCCGAGGCAGCGCCGCGGGCAGCCTCGTGTCCTACTGCCTCGGCATCACCAACCTCGACCCCATCCAGCACGGGCTGATCTTCGAGCGCTTCCTGAACATCGACCGGGTGTCGATGCCCGACATCGATTGCGACTTCTCCGTGGAAGGCCGCGAGAAGGTCATCCGCTACGTCTCGGAGAAATACGGCGCCGATCGCGTCGCGCAGATCATCACCTTCACGACGATGGCTTCGAAGGCGGCCATCCGCGACGTCGGACGCGTCCTCGAAGTGCCGCTGCGCGACACCGACCGCCTGGCCAAGCTCGTGCCCGTCTGGCAGGGCCGCTCGAAGTCCCTCGAGGACGCGATCAAGGAGGTGCCGGAGTTTCGCGAGGCCTATGAGTCGAGTGAAGAGGCCAAACGCCTGGTCGACGTGGCCAAAACGCTCGAGGGCGTGTCGCGCAACGTCAGCACGCACGCGGCGGGGGTCGTGATCGCGCCCGAGCCACTCGTCCGCTACACGCCGCTGCAGTTCGGCCCCGGCCGCGAGGCGGTGATCACGCAGTACGACATGAAGGCCGTCGGCGACATCGGCCTTTTGAAGATCGACTTCCTGGGCCTTCAAAACCTCGACATCATCGCCACGTGCATGAAGCTCGTGAAGGAGCGGCAGGGCGTCGTCATCGACCTCGAGCACCTGCCCATCGACGACGCGAAGACATACGAACTGATCGCCAACGGCGACACGCACGGCACGTTCCAGCTCGAGGGTGCGGGCATGCGCCGGATGCTCATGGACATGCGGCCGACGCGTTTCGAGGACATCATCGTCGCCATCGCGCTGTTCCGGCCGGGGCCGATGCAGGACATCCCCGCCTATGTCTCACGCAAGCACGGGCGGGAGCAGATCGAGTACCCGCACGAGTGGCTGAAACCGATCCTCGAGCCGACGTACGGCGTCTTCACGTATCAGGAGCAGGTCATGGAGGCGGCTCGGGTGCTGGCCGGCTTCAAGCTCTCCGAGGCGGACATCCTGCGCTCGGCCATGGGCAAGAAAGACAAGGTGAAGATGGCGCAGCAGCGCCAGAAGTTCGTCCAGGGCGCGGTGGCGAAAGGCATCGCCGAGGCGCAGGCGGAGCTGCTCTTCGACCGCATCGCCGCGTTCGCGTCCTACGGGTTCAACAAGAGCCATTCCGCGGCATACGCCGTGATCAGCTACCAGACCGCGTACTTGAAGGCCAACTACCCGCTCGAGTACATGACCTCGCTGCTGATTCACATGGAAGGCAACGCCGACAGGGTCGCGACGGCGATAGTCGACTGCCGGCTTCGCGGCATCGACGTGCTGGCGCCGGACGTCAACCATTCGCGCGCCGACTTCACGATGACGGACGGTCGCATCCTGTTCGGACTGGCCGCCATCAAGAACGTCGGCCGCCACGCCGTCGAGAGCATCGTCTCGCTGCGCGACACGGACGGTCCGTTCAAGTCGCTGGAAGACCTGTGCGAGCGGACGTCGGCGATCCAGGACGTGAACCGCCGGGTGCTCGAGGCGCTCGTGCAGTCCGGCGCGTGCGACACGCTCGGCGAGCGGGCCCGTCTCCTCGCGGCGCTCGACCATGCGGTGAGCCGCGCGGAGCGGGCGCGGCGTGACCGCGAATCGGGCCAGACGTCGCTTCTCGACATGGTCGGCTCGCCCGAAGCGCAGGCGGACGACTACGGCCTGACGATCGACGTCGCGCCCATGCCCGGCGACGAGAAGCTGCGGCTGGAGAAGGAGCTGCTCGGCCTGTACCTGAGCGACCACCCGCTGCGGCGCATCTCCACCGAGCTCGCGCGACTGTCGGACACGCAGGCCGTCGAGGTGACGAGCGCCCTGCAGGACACGGAGGTGCGCGTGGCCGGGCTTGTGCGCGAGGTGCGGCGTGTGGTGACGCGCAAGGGCCAGATCATGGCCTACGCCACCCTGGAAGACCTCACGGGTGCGGTCGACGTCGTGCTGTTTCCCCGCGTGTTCGAGCAGACCCGCCTGCTCTTCGAGCCCGACAAGGTCGTCGTCGTCCAGGGCAAGGTCGATGCGCGGGCAGGCAGCACGCGAGCGAGCGGCACGGTGCCGGCGCCGGTCGATCCCGAGATGGAGGCAGAGGTCGAGACGGCCTCGGTCGTGGCCGACATGGCGTGGCTCTGGGACGACCCGGAATGCCTCCCCGTGACCCGCCGGCAGCTCGTCCACGTGCGCATCCACAACAGTGACGCCGGCCTGGCCGAGCGGCTCGAGGCGGTTCTCGCAAGGCACCCCGGCACCGACGAGGTGGTGCTGCACGTGCTGGTCGGCAGCCGCGAGGTGGTGGTGAATTCCGACCGTTATCATGTGCAGGCCGGCCAGGCGCTCGTGACCGAGATCGAGGAGCTGGTGGGCACCGCGGCGACGCGGCTCGAGACGGTGCGACCCAAGGCGCAGGCCAACGGCAACGGACGGGGGAACGGTGACAGAGGACGAAGAGGCCAGTAGCCGCTACATCGTGGTCAAGGCGCTGGAGGACGGGGTCGTCATCATGGGCCTGACTCGCGGCAAGGACACGCGGTCACATCA
>DASSLL010000118.1:0-14005 GCA_035689485.1 Candidatus Dormiibacterota bacterium
CTCTCTTCGAGCATGGCCTGCGGACCGTACGAGTGCTTGAGCATCGCCCGCAGCCGCTCTTTGGCGACCGCGAGCCGCGAGGCCACGGTCCGCTCCGGGATGCCCAGCGCCTGGGCGATCGCGCGGTTCGTGTAGCCGTGGTAGTGGCGCAGCACGATGGCCGCCGCCTGCTTGGGCGGCAGCTTGGCGAGCGCTATCGCCAGGTCGCGGTGCTCGACGACCTCCTGTGGGTCGGGCGCGAGTCCCGGGCGGCCCAACCGCCGGATCACCTCGCCGACCTCGCGCAGCCGCATCTTGCGCTGGTACGAGACCGCGGCGTTGATCGCGATGCGGTGCACCCACGCCTCCGCGGGTGCGATCGGCTGCCAGGTCGCCCACTTCTTGTAAGCGCGTTCGAACGCGTCCTGCGCGCAGTCCTCCGCGGCGGCGCGATCGCCGAGCATCGCCGTCAGCGTGCCGAGGATCTTGCCGTACGAGGCCTGATACAGTCGCTCGAAGTCCGCTTCGTTGCCGGCCTCGTACGTCGTGGTGACTTCTCGAGGTTGCTCGGCCGCCGTCGCAGAGATCGGCTCAGCCATATTGTGTTCCTTCACCCCCCGTGAGTTGGTGAGTCGCCTCACCTAGGCCATTACTCTCGGCCACGAGGGGGGTGCCGGTCACCGTACGTATGGGCGGATTTTGAGTCGCACAGTTGAAGTAGCAGGTGAGGGCCCGCCCGGCGACGTTTCTAAGGTGGATGAATCCTGGGGCAGAGGGCGGAAGCTACGCGATCGACGTGCTCGGCACGCTCGCGAGCGGCCTCGGCGTCGACTCCAGAGAGAGCGGACGCAAGGCCCTCGAGGTCGTGCGCGCGCGCTCGCCGGAGCTCATCACCCTCAGTGAAGAAACGGGCGAGGACCTGGTGTCGACATCGGCCGGGTTCATCGAGATGCTTCTCGCCGCTTTGCGAAGCGACGTCGAGCTTCCGTGGCCCGAGTTCGAGCAACGGTCTCGCGACTACGGAAGGCTGCGCGCCGCGCAGGGACTGCCTCTCGAATCGCTGATCGACGTGCTCGCGGTCTATCGCCGCGCGACCATCGAGCTGCTCTCGAGGCCGATTCAGGGCAAGGCCCGATACGACGAGATCATCGCCCTTGCGCAGAGCCGGCTCGAAGACGTGACCGAGCGCCTCACGACCGCGATCGCTCGCGGCTACCTCGACCACATCGACGAGGAGCACCGCACGCGCGAGAACGAGATGTACGGCCTCGCCGCGATCGTGAGCGCGATGGGCCGGTCCCTCGACCTCGGGGAGACCTCCGAGGTCGCGCTCGTGGAGACGCTCGCTGCGCTGCGCCTCAGCACCGGCGCGTTGTGGCTGCGCGAGCGCTCGACGTACAAGCTCGTGCACACCGTGGGCCTCGAGCGCGACCAGGTCGACGACTTCGCGCGCCAGGTCGGACCACACGTGAAGGCGTCGGCGTCCGCGATGGGGCGCTCGGAGTCGCAGGTCGACCGCGTCAGCGGCGTCGAATGGAATGCTCTGCGCGCGCAGCTGCGCGTCCGAGGACGGACCGTCGGCATGATGACGGCGGGAACCATCGTCGACCGCCTGTTCAATGCTTCCGACCTGCTCTTCATGGCCGCCGTGGCGGACCAGGTCGCGATCGCCATCGACCGCGCGCGGCAGTTCGCGAGCGAGGCGAGGACCGACCATCTCACCGGCCTGGCCAACCGGCGCGAGTTCGAGCGCGTGATGGAGCGAGAGGTGGCGCTCGCCGAGCGGCACGGGCGCCGGCTGTCGCTGATGATGATCGACCTCGACAACCTCAAACGCATCAACGACCGGCTCGGCCACGCCGCGGGCGACTCCGCCCTCAAGCTCGTCGCGCAGCAGCTGCTGCGCGTTGTGCGCGCGTCGGACCTTTGCGCCCGCGTCGGCGGAGACGAGTTCGCCGTCGCCATGCCAGAGACCGACCTCGACCGCGCGCGCGACGTGGCGGTGCGGCTGAGGCGCGCCGTCGATCACGCGGGTCTCGGGATGAAGGCGCCGGAGCACGTGGAGGTCAGCGTCGGCATCGCGGCGTGGCGCAAGGCCCAGGACTGGCAGACGGTCTACCAGGCGGCGGATCTCGACCTCTACGAGGACAAGCGCCGGCGGAAGACCGTGCGCCGCTGGCAGCAGGAGGACCAGGCGCCGGCGCAGATCAGGTTGCTCGGACGGCCGGGCGGAAGGCGGAGGGTCTCGGGGGCCTAGCTCCTCCTCCCCACTCGGTGGGGAGGCGGCCCGAAGGGCCAGAGGGGCGCTACTCGACCAGCGCCAGCTCGCGCGCTTTGACGATCGCCTCGAGCTTGGAGTGCACTCCGAGCTTGCTGCCGAGGCTGCGGATGTGCGTGCGCACCGTCGTGTAGCTGATGCCGAGGCGGTTGGCGATCTCGCGGCTGGACGTGCCCTCGGCCATCATCCTGAGCACCTCCTTCTCGCGCGGGGTGAGGCGCTCGAGCTGCGCTTCGACCTCTCGCCGGCTGTTCAGGAGCTGGGCGATGGAGCGCGGCGTGAACAGCGATCCCCCGTCCGCCACGGTGCGGATCGCATCCACCACCTCCTGCGCGGCGCGGGACTTGTGGATGAACGCGCTCGCGCCGGCCTCGAGCGCGGCGAAGCGCGCGGCGTCGCTGTCCTCCCGCGTGAGAAAGATGACTTTGGTGTCGGGCCGCATCTGACGGATGCCCGCCGCCGCGTCTGCGCCCGTGCCGTCCGTGAGCCGGAAATCGATGAGCACGAGGTCGGGCTTGAGCTCGGCCGCGCGCGCGATCGACTCCGCCACCGAGCCTGAGTGGCCGACGACGGTCATGTCCTGCTGATCGTTGATGAGCGCGGCCAGGCCTTCGGCGACCACCTGGTGGTCTTCGATGATCAGGACCGTGGTGCGGTCGGCCATTGAAGCTAAACCCTCTCCTCCGTGAACGGCAGCCAGAACTCGATCGTAGTGCCCAGCCCGGGCTCGCTGGTCGTTTTGTTCCAGCCGCCGGCGAGGAGCGCGCGCTCGTTGAGCGCGAGGAGGCCGAGGTGGCCGGGCAGGCGTTCGCGCTCGGCGACCACAAAACCGCGTCCATTGTCCTGGACTACCCCGTGCACCCCGCCGTCGCGGACCTCGAGGGCGATCCTGACCCGCGTCGCCGCCGCGTGCTTCTCGATGTTCGCGATCGCCTCCGTCAGCTGACGGTAGAGCGTCGAGCGAAACTCGAACGACAGGTCGTCCGGGAGCTCCAGCTGCGCCTCGACTTCCGCGCCGGTGATCGACTTCAGCATCGCGATGCGCTCGCGGAGCGTCTCCGCGAAGCCTCCCGGGACCTCGAGCGTCGGCGGCCGCACCTCGAAGAGCAGCCGCCGCAGCGCCTCCTCCGTCTGCACCAGGAGGTCCTGGGCCTCGTCGAGGAGCGCGGCCTCGTCGCCGTTCGGGTCGCGGAGCCGCTGCAGCTGGAGCTCGGCCGCCGTGAGCTTCTGCAGCGCGTCGTCGTGCAGCTCGCCGGCGAAACGGCGCCGCGCCTTGTCGACCGCGGTGGACACGTTCTTGAGCAGCAGCTGCCGCGCCGCGTCGACCTTCTGCAGGCGCTCGACGGTCTTCTTCAAGTCGCTGTCCGCGTAGCGCAGCTGCCACACCAGGCCGGCGGCGAGGCCCGCCTTCTGCAGCACCCACGAGTCCTCGCGCGAGAATCCCTCAGCCCGCCGGGAGTCGTAGGCGGCGACGAGCCCGAGCCTCTGGTCGCCCGCGCGCCACGGCACGCAGATCGCGTTGGCGACCCCGAGCGTGTCGAGCACGTAATCGAAATCGCCCGCCTCGCCCCCGCGCGACGCCCTGAACATGAGGTCGCGATAGACGACGCGGCTCGCCAGGTCGTCCCGGTCCGGAGCGCAGGGAACCGCTCGCAGCCTGGCGAGGAACGGGTCATCGATGCCGTAGGCGCCGGCGATCGGGTTGAGCATGTTTTCGTCGTTGACCTGCCAGAACAGCACCTTGCGGGCGGCCACCAGCTCGGCGATGCTTCGGGTCAGCCGCCGGTAGAAGTCCGCCAGTCCGTGACCCGAGCGTGCGTGCCGCGAGACCGCAAGCAGGGCGTCGACCGAAGCCTCGTGCGCGTGCTCGACCCGTTCGGCGCTCCGCGCACGCTCCTCGTTGATCAGGCGCTGGCGTTCGCTCCGGTCGAGGTCGGCGCGAAGGTTGATCAGCGTGTCGACCATCCTCTGCCGGCGTTCGTTCTGCTGCGCCAGGCCGACTGCCAGGGCGACCTGGCTCGCGAACAGCGAGAACACGCGCTGCTGGAGCGCCGTGTATCCGGTCGCGCTCGCCACCCCGATGGTGCCGATCTGCAAGCCCGCCACCTCGAGGTCTCGGTACACGGTCGAACGGATTCCGGGTGGGCCGGTGATCCCGGCCACGAACAGGTCCTCGATCTCTATCGGCGTGCGGGCATCCATCGGATCGGCGGAACGCGAGAAGACACGCCTTGCCCCGCCTTCCTCCTCGTGGAGCGCCAGAAATGCGACCGAGGAGCAGGTCAGGCCGAGCGCAAGGTCGAGGGAAGCGTCGGCGACCTCGGGCAGGGTCTTCTGCAATCCCAGGACGGCGGAGGCGGACTCCACCGACTCCAGCACGTCACCGCCGTGGCCGGCGTCCACTAGGCCGACGGTCTCCAAATGACGGACCCCCCTTTCTGCGCCTCTTGGCACCTAAACAGGATTTTACTTCCCTCGTCTTAGCGCAAGCAGAATATCTTCACGTGTACGCACGAGTACTGCAAGAGGGGGTCGCGTTTTCGAGGCAAGAGGGAGCGCGAGCCTGGCTGCTTCAGGTCCGCTCCTCTCATTTGGGGGTCCTTGGAGATGGTCGTGGAGAGGGTCGGTAGGAAGGGTGTTCAGCGGTACTCAACAGCGCGCCGGCGTTCTCTAATCGCCATGGTTGCAAGCCGCGCGATTCGCAAGGTCAACGGCACGGCGACCGTGGTTCTGGTCAAGCCCCTGATCGTCATGGCGGCCAGGGTGCTCGGTCCGGGGCCGACGCGTCTGCGGCTGGTCAAGCTGGCGCACCAGCTCGACCACGGCGTCGCCGTCGTGGTGCCCGAGGAGGGGCGTCTCGCTGAGCTCCCGCAGCAGGCTGTTCAGCCCACCAGGCGCGCGGCGTAGGCTCCTCGTCGGGGCCTTTCGGCGACCGGTAGGAGCCTCCTCCGGAAATTTTTCTCGCCACGCGGGTAGTCCGCTTGTGGGAGACGTTCCTGCTACAGATGAACGACTTCGACCGCTTCCTGGAGATCGAGCTGCAGGAGCTGCTGGACCCCGTGGTGGACCGGCGGCCGCCCACGCGTAGAGGGCGGTCCGACAGGGCCGGCGTCCCGCCGATCGTGGTGGAGACGCTCGTCCCCGAGCCGGTCCCGGTCGTCGAGCAGGTCGTGGTGGCCTTCCCGGTCGCCCAGGCGCGCTCGCTCTAAACCGGAACCCCTTCCTTCCTCTCGCGAGGCCGGGTCGCAAGACTCGGCCTCTTCATACTTTCTCGCGTTGAGCTCCGCCGACCGCGAGCGCCTGCTGTCCAACCCCGGCTTCGGGCGCGTGTTCACGCAGCACATGGTGCGGGCAAGGTGGACGGCGGCCGGCGGCTGGACCGACCTCGAGCTAACCCGCTACGCGCCTCTCTCGCTGGACCCCGGGACGTCGGTGCTGCACTACTCGCAGGCCGTCTTCGAAGGCCTGAAGGCGTTTCGGCAGGCGGACGGCGGGGTGGCCGCGTTCCGGCCGGACGCGCACGCGCGGCGGTTCCGTCGCTCGGCGGCAAGGCTCGCCCTGCCCGAGCTCCCGGAGCAGGTCTTCCTGCAGGCGATCGACATGCTGCTGGAGGCCGACCACGAGTGGGTGCCGTCCGCGCCCGACCACAGCCTGTACCTGCGGCCGCTCATGTACGCCTCGGAGGTCACGCTCCTCGTCCACCCCTCGGTCGAGGTCGAATTTCTCCTCATCGCCTCGCCTTCGGGGTCGTACTTCCCGCGGGGCGTCACCCCCGTGACGGTGTGGCTGTCGGAGGACTTCAGCCGCGCCGCCCCCGGCGGCACCGGCGCCGCCAAGACCGGCGGAAACTACGCCGGCAGCCTTCTCGCCCAGGCGCAGGCGGCGGAGCACGGCTGCGACCAGGTCGTGTGGCTCGACTCGAACGAGCACCGCTGGGTCGAGGAGATGGGCGGCATGAACCTGTTCTTCGTCTTCGGTGAAGGCGCCGGCGCCCGGCTCTTGACGCCCGCCCTCACCGGCACCCTGCTGCCAGGCGTCACGCGCGACTCGCTGCTGGTGCTGGGCCGCGACCTCGGCTACGAGACGGAGGAAGGCAGGCTCAGCGTCGAGGACTGGCGCCACGGATGCGCGGAGGGTTCTCTGACCGAGGTGTTCGCATGCGGGACGGCGGCCGTGATCACACCCGTCGGCGCGGTGAAGTCGGCGCACGGGGAGTGGATCGTGGGCGACGGCGAGCCCGGGCCGGTGAGCATGCGGCTGCGCAAAGCCCTCGTCGACATCCAGCGCGGAAGCGCTCCGGACCCGCACGAGTGGCTGTACCCAATCCGCGTATCGTCCTCGAGATAGATGTCGCGGGTGGTGATCGTCGGCGGGGGCGGGGTCGGTGACGCGGCCGCGTTCACGCTGCGCAAGCGGGGCTTCGACGGCGACATCCTGATCGTCAGCGCCGACCAGGACCGGCCGTACGACCGCCCGTACCTCTCCAAGGAGTTCCTCCGCGGCGAGGTCGACGTGCCCAAGGTCTTCCTCCATTCCGAGCAGGACTTCGAGGCGCAGCGCGTCGAGCTGAGGCTGGACGCCAGGATTTCAGGCGGCTCGGTGGGAGAACGCCGGCTCGAGCTCGCGGACGGCGGTCACGTCGACTTCGACGTCCTGGTCCTCGGCCTGGGCGGCACGCCGCGGATGCTGCCCGGCGTCCCCGACGCCGAGAACGTCCACACACTGCGCTCGCTGCGGGACAGCCGCTCGCTGCGCGAGGCGCTCCGCGGGGCGAATCGAGTGCTGCTGATCGGGGCGGGGTTCATCGGCGCCGAGGTCGCCGCGTCGGCGCGACAGCTGGGCAAGGACGTGCTGCTCGTCGAGGCCGCGCCCGTGCCGCTGCAGCGCGCGCTCGGCCGCGAGGTGGGAGAGATCTACGCGTCGATCCACCACAGCCACGGCGTCGACGTGCGCACCGGCACGACCGTCGAGCGCTGGCACACGAAGGGCGGCCGCGTCGAAGGAGTCGTCCTGTCCGATGGCAAGGACGAGGCCGTGGACCTCGCGCTCGTCGCGGCTGGGATCGAACCGAACCTCGAGCTGCCCCGGGCCCTCGGCCTGCCGCTCGACGGCGGCGGCGTGCGGGTGGACCCATCGCTGCGTGCGGCGGCGAACGTCTACGTCGGCGGAGACGTCGCGTACCACCATCATCCGGTGCTGGACCGGGCCGTCCGCGTCGAGCACGGGGAGGTGGCGAAGGGCCACGGCCGCGGGATCGCGGCCAACATCGCCGGCGGCGACGCGCCGTACACCAAGCTGCCTTACTTCTGGTCGGATCAGTACGACGTCAACCTCGAGTACCGGGGCAACGCGTCGGGCGAGGACGCGGCGGTGTGGCGTGGCGACCGCGAGGGCCTGAAGTTCAGCGTCTTCTATCTGCGCGACGGGGTGGTCGAGGGCGTGCTGTCGATGAACGACTCGAAGACGAACGAGCTCGGGGGCAAGCTGATCGAGAGCCGGCGCAGGATCGATCCGTCAGAGCTGCGAGAAGGCGACCTCTCGATGCTGGTGCCCGCCTCCACCGCCTAGACTGTGCCGTCGTTCCAGGCCCGCGACGGGGTCAGGCTCCACTACGAGGTGGAGGGCGCCGGCCCACCGCTCGTCCTGCACCTCGGCGCAGGCTGCGATGCCGACCTCTGGCGCGCCGCCGGCTACGTCGAGCCGCTGTCCAGGACCTTCACCTGCGTTCTCTTCGACCACCGCGGCCACGGCCTGAGCGATCATCCGACCAGCGTCGAGGCGAATCATCTCGACCGATACGCCGACGACGTCATAGCGCTGGTCGAGCATCTCGGCCATTCGCGCGTCACCTACTTCGGCTGGTCGAACGGGGTCCAGGTCGGCCTGAAGGCCGCCAGCCAGCATCCCGATGCGTTCGACGCCCTGGTCCTCTCGGGAGCGATTCCCCCGCGCCGCACCCGCGAAGAGGTGGCGGCCGGCATACCCGGCCGCATCGCGGCACTCCGCGACAAGGGGTGGTGGGAGGTCATCGGCGACATGATCCCGGCGGAGAAGCTGCCGGTGCCGCAGTGGTTCATCGACCGCGTGCTGGCCACTGACATCGAGCCTTTCATCGCCTGGTCGATGGCGCGGCCCGACTGGAACTGGAGTCCGTGGGACGCAATGCCAAACATCAGGGCCCCATCCCTTCTCCTTGCCGGCGAGATGGAGGATCCTGACGACCTGGTCGGCGAGGCGGCGCGGCTGATGCCGAATGCGAAACGGGTGCGCGTCCCGGATCGCGAGCACATCAACGCCTTTCTGTACAGCGAGTTCGTCGTCCCGCGCGTCCTCGAGTTTCTAAGACGCGCCGTGCGTGCTCAGGCGGGCTGATTCTCCTCGGGCAGCAGCCAGGGCAGCGCTTCCGCCATCGGCCGCAACAAGATCGCCTGCTGGTCCTTGCCGATCTGACCGCCGGCTACCAGAGCGAGCGCGGCCATGAACGCGGCGTCCTCCGCCTTGTGGCCGACCTCGCCATGCTCGGCCTTCCAGCTGACCAGCGACGAGCCCGACTCCGTCAGGCCGAACACCGTGCGCCGGAGCTCGTCCCAGGCCGCGCCTCGTCCCGACTGCTCGATCGCGTGCACCGCGGCCTTCTCCGCCTTGTGGATCGCTTCGAGGCCTCCCAGGCGCGCGTGCTTGTCCCAGCCCTCGGCGGCGCGCTCGACGCCCGCCGGCGACAGGACCCGGAGGTCGTCGATCAGGCGGCCGACGGTTTTCTGGTGCTCGGGAAACCCGTAGCCCTCCGCGTCGACGCTCACGAGGTCTAAGGCTATCAGCGGCCGCGATGCCGGATATGCGCGCCAATCCGGCGGTCTCGAGCGGCACGCTCCCGGATGTGCGCGCAAATCCGGAGGTTTGGCGGCGCTAGCGCAGCCACTCCGGCACCCACCCTAACCGCCCCAGGGCGATCGGACCGGCGCCGGAGACGATGACCTGGGCGTTGGCGAGCACCGCAAGGTAGTACATCCAGCGGAAACCGTCGTCGCCGACCGCGAAGCCGACGGTCAGCGCGAGATTGACGGCGAGCAGAAACCCCAGCACGCCGGCCCAACGTGTGGCGAGGCCGAGGATCAGCAGCGCGGCGACCACGTTTTCCGCGACCGTCTGCGCGAGCGCGAACGGCACCCAGTTGGGCACCACCACGGAGACGAGAAACTCGTGCAGACCCGGGATGGGATTGGCGCGCGCCGCGGAGTCGAGCACCGGCTTCATCCAGCCGATCCCCTGCCACTTCTGGCTCGCGAAGTACAGCCAGTAGAGGCCGACGACGATCCGAAACAGACTCGGCCAGACCTCCGCCACGGCGCTAACCGTAGCTACTTCATGACGCGGATCACGCGGTCGGACGCGAGCTGGAACGCACGCGCCGCCGGCCGCATGCGCATGCGGTTGAGCCTGTGCTGGATCGCGCCCTTGAGGATCGCCGCGCGCAGCTTGTTCTCCGAGAAGTCGGTGTTGAACAGCAGCCGGTTGTGGCGGACCTTGTGCCATTCGCCGTGCAGCCGGCGCTCGCGCACACGCTCGTAGAACCCGGTGCCGGGAAGCGGATAGGCGATGGTGTAGCTCACGTAGTCGAGGGGCAGGCTGCTCGAGAAGTTGATGCTGCGGATGAGCGAGTCGGTGGTTTCGCCGATGTAGCCGACCATGAAGAAGCCGGCGGCCTTGATGCCGGCGGCGACGCAGGCCTCCACCGCGGCGCGCGCCTGGTCGGGGGTGATGCCCTTCTTCATCTCCTTGAGCACGCGCTCGTCGCCGGACTCGATGCCGAAGAAGATGCGCTTGCACCCCGCGCGGTGCATCTGCTCGAACAGCGCCTGGTCGACATGGGTCACGCGGCTGAGGCACTCCCACGTCAGCGGCAGGTGCGCGTCCTCGATCGCTTTGGCCAGCTCGAAAGTGCGCTTGTAGTTCAGCGTGAAGAGGTCGTCCGACATCCAGATGTGGTCGTAACCGAGGCCGGCGATCTCGCGCATCTCCGCCACGACCGACTCGACGGGGCGCGCGCTGAACAGGTCGCCGAACACGGACTTGTGGCAGAAGTCGCACCGGAATGGACAGCCGCGTGTGGACATCAGCGGCGTGGTCGCATCCTTCCAGTGCTTGCGCCAGTAGGCGATGTACTCGTCGTTCGGCACGTCGCCGCGATAAGGCAGTGGAAGGTTCGTCATGTCCTTGCTGCGGTGACGTGCGGTGCTCCTGACGACTTCGCCTTCGCGGCGGAACACAAGCCCTGGGATCTCGTCCCATCGCCGGTCGCCGAGGTGCTCCAGGATCGAGACGATCGTCTCCTCGCCCTCGCCGACGGCCACCAGGTCGAACTCGTCGACGAACGTCTCGGGCTCACCCGACGGATACGGGCCGCCGACGACCGTGAGCGCTTGGCCGCGCACCTGGCGCGCGAGTGACAGCGCCTCGTCCTGCATCGTGATCATGCAGTAGATGCCGATGACCGACGGCTTCAGCCGCTCGATCTCCGCGAGGACTTCATCGCGCTCGAGAAACGTATGGTCGATGTGGCGCACGGCGCAGCCGGCGTTGCGTAGCGAGGCACTCAGGTACATGAGGCCGAGCGAGGGCATGATCCAGTGGCGGCCCTGCTTCGGCGCCCGCTGCGGATACACGAGGACGACGTCGGCGCGTTCCATCATCGGGCCTCCTGCACGGTGATCCTGTAGCTCGTGCCCGCGAACGACGCGGGAAACATGTAGTCGAGCCCTGCCCAGTCGAAGTCCGGCGCGACGTGCTCGCGGCCGGCGTAGAGGTCGGCGCCCGGCAGGGACGGGGCCGACCACTCGATGCCCAGCGACGCGGAGCGCAACCGCGCCCAGCTGCCGGTCACCGGCGTCCAGCTCGTCAACGTGGCCGGGACGTCCGACGCCAGGTCGTCGAAGGCCGCCGACTGCTCGTTCAAGATCCCCACCTGGACCACGCCGGCGGCGAGCCACAGCGGCTTCACCGTCACGTCGACGCCACCGGCGTCGATCGCGTACGTCACCTGCACCTCGCCGCGCGACGCGACGGGCACGAACGCGTAGCCATGGGCGAGGTCGCCGCCCATCTCGTCGAGCTCGAACGTCCGCTGCCACGTCGCCGGGCCGAGCTGGACGGTGGTCGCCGTGCGTGAGTAGACCCAGCCGTCGGGGTACTGCACGATCGGCACGCCGAATCCCATCCCCTCGCCGGTGGCCGCCGGGCCCATCGTCACTCCCTTGGCGAGGCCTGCGGACTTGCCGAGCGAGACGCCGTCGAGGGCCAGCTCGGGCGGCAGACGGTACGCGTACACGGGCTTGCCGAAGCCGGCCTGGTAGGTCCGCTGGTCGCCGAGAGACGTGAACGGCGCCGACTCTTGCCCGGTCGCAAGGTCTGGGAAGAGGACGGTCGACCGGTAGTAGCTGATGTCCTCCAGGACGAGCGTGGTCACGCCGTGCGCGCGCATCCACGCCACCGCCGAGTCGCGGTCGCCCGGCAGGGCCTGCGAGCCGGTGATCTCCGACGGCGCCTTGCCGCTGTAGAAGGCGACCGCCGGCGAATCAGTGACGAGCATGCCCGCGCGAGGCGCCGCAGCGCGCCCGGCCGCGACCAGGCCGGCGTTCGCGTCCGCGAAGCCGGTGAAGACCGGCACGAAGGCGATCGCGAGGAGGGCGCTCGCGCCGACGGAGAGCACACGAACGGCGCCGCCGTACCGGTCGAGCGCGGCCGCCGCGAGCAGCGCCAGCGCCGGCAGCGCCGGGTACAGGTAGCGGTGGCTGCCGCTGTAGGCGCCCACCGCCACCAGCCCGAACACGGCCGCCAGATAGGCGACCGCCGGGACATAGAGGTAGCGCGCGAGCGGCGTCACCAGCCGCCGGCGCACCGCGGTGACCGCACCGGCGGCGCCGAAGACGAACAGCGGCAGGGAGGCGAGGCCGTAGGTCGTGGCGAGCTCCCACAGCCTGCCGAACCCACCCGTGGGCAGGCTGCCCCTGGCCGATGCGGACACGACCTCGACCGAACCGCGGGCCACGGAGTGCGCGGCCGGGGCAAAGCCGAGCTGCATGAACACGAGCACCGCGATCCCGGGCACGGCCCACGCCACCGCGGTCCGGCGCTGCCTCTGACGGACGATCTCGAGCAGCGCGAAGGCTGCGGCGGCGACCAGCCAGATCCACGCCTTGGTCGAGGTCACGCACGCGAGCGCGGCCAGCAGCGCCGCCAGCTTCATCCGCCCCCGCACCGCCCCCAGTGCCGCCGCGACCAGCAGGGCGGTGACCAGAGGCTCGACGACCGCGGAGCCCGACGTGAAGAGAAACACCGGGTTGAGCACCAGCAGCGGAACCGCCATGCGCGCCTGGCGCGGGTTCGGCGCGAGCCGGTAGGTGGCGGCGGCCGTCGCCAGACCGAGCACCGCGCTCATCGCCTTCAGCGCGCCGAGCTGCCACAGACCCGCGATCCGCAGCACCGCCGCGGCCAGCACGTGATAGCCCGGAAGCCACGTGTCCTCCATGCCGAACAGCGGGTCGTGAAGAGTGCCGGTCGAAGCGAGGTTGGCGGCGATGAGCCAGTGGCCGTAGCCGTCCTCGAACGGCTCCGGCATCAGCGCCGCGGCGAGCAGGAGGACTCCGGCAAGCCCGAGCGCCACGATTCCCGGCGTGAGGCGGACCCGTCCGCGCACGACCACCTCCAGGAAGTCGGTGAGGCTCAGCAGCGCGACGACGATGAACCCGACCGCGAACATGCCGGCGTAGACGGCGATCAGGTCCTGGCCGACCGCGAAGGCGACCGGCACCAGCGCGAGCGCGCCCAGGCCGACGACGCCCTCCACGACCGCGCGCAGGTCGCCGACTTTGACGTATGCCTGGTTCCGCCATTCCTGCCCCGGCTCGACGATGCGGTGCTTCGGCGTGCGCACGAACACTCCGCCTGGACGTACCGCCCGGCCGAGCGCCAGGAGAGTGTTGAGCGACATTCCGGCCCCCACGACCTGGCACAGCAGCGAGGGAAGCCCGCTCCACCACCGCCTGCCTCGACGCGTCTGCGCGGCGACGAAACCGATGAACGGCGTGACGCCGACCAGCATCGCGATGGCGGACGAATCGGCGAGGTACCAGGGAAGGGCGATGCCGTGGCGACCGAAGGCGACCAGGAGCAGCGGGTAGCACGCGAGCTGCACGAGCATCACCGGCCCCACGCCGTAGGCGAGGAGATGGGCGGCCGCCTGGAACTTCACGGCGGCCCGCGTGCGGCTCCGCATGACCGGTGCGAGCAGCCTGAAGGCGGACTGAAAGCTTCCGGTCGCCCAGCGCGACTGCTGGCGGCGGTACGCGTCGATAGACACCGGCAGCTCCTCGGGCACCACGAGGTCTTCGATGTACGCGGCCTTCCAGCCGCGTAGTTGGGCGCGGTAGCTGAGGTCCAGGTCCTCGGTCAGGGTGCGCGCGCTCCACCCGCCCGCGTCGTCGATGGCGGCGCGGCGCCATACGCCCGCGGTGCCCGTGAAGTTCGTGAAGTAACCGCTCGCCGAGCGCACAGCCTGCTCGACCAGGAAGTGGAAGTCGATGGCCATCGCCTGCAGGCGCGTGAAGAGCGAGTAGTCCTCGTCGAGATGACCCCAGCGCGCCTGGACGAAGCCGACCGCGGGATCGTCGAACGCGCCGACGGTGCGGCGCAAGAAGTCGTGCGGCGGGACGAAGTCGGCGTCGAAAATGGCGACGAACGGCGCGTGCGTCA
>DASSLL010000119.1:0-60545 GCA_035689485.1 Candidatus Dormiibacterota bacterium
ACCTTCGGGGATCGTTCGCTGAGCCACGCCGCGGCGCCGGCTCCGAGAAGCGCCAGAGCGGCGAGGAGGGCCAGACCGAATAGGGGAGGGACTCCCACGTAGGGCTGGCCGAAGGCGTCGAACACGGACAGGTTCCCGATCCACGACGGCCACTCGTACACCGGCGCGAGCAAGTCGACCAGATACGTGACGATCAGAAAGACCGCCAGAAGCGCAGTGGCCAGGCTCGTTCTGAGAAGCGCGGCGAGCATGGCGCCGACCCCACCGAGGGCGAGCCCGAAAAGGACTGAGTCGCCGGTCAGGCGCACCAGCCCATCGGAACGCAGCGGGACGCCGGCCGCGATCGCTCCCACGACCAGGCCGATGATCGCCGCACCGGTGATCACGGCAATCCCTGCCGCCAGCGCGATGAGCCGCTCGACGACCAGCCGGGTCCATGCCACGGGCGAGGACAGCAGCAGCTCGACGCGTCCCTGTCTCAAGTCCGAGATCCAGCTCGCAACCTGCGTCGTCACGTATGCCGCCGCGACCGGTGCGAGCAGCGCTGCGGCGAACGAGAGGTACTGGTCGGTCAGCGACGCCCCGCCGGAGGTGGCGATGAATCGACGAATGTACTCGATGTCCGTCCAGAGCTTCCGGACCTCCGGCTCGAGGTAGGAGACCAGGCCCGCCATCGCCGCCGTGCCTACCGCCCAGGCGAGAAGGCCATACCGCTGCCGCACCAGCGACGAGCACCAGAAAGCGGCAAGCCAGGGCCTGGCCACGGTCACCGGCCGGCGTGCGCTCTCGGTCCGCGGCCGAACGCCCAGGACCGACCCGTAATCGCGGCGCTCGAATGCCCAGGCTGCGACCCCGAGGATGACGACCGGCATGACCATCAGCGCCAGGGTGGCCGCAAGGTCGAAGGGGTGCCCTGGCAGCAGCGCCCGTGACTGCTGGAAGTAGAAGAAGGGCGAGATGAACCGCGCCACGGCGAACGGTCCCGCCTTGTCCCATACGTTGGTGAAGACGTACAGCGCCGTCATCACAAGCGCGGTGATCCCGGCGGCGGTGCGCGCTGTTCGCGTCAGCTGCGCGACCAGGACGGCGAGCGCGAAGAAGGCAAACGCGCACAGCGTGGCCTCGGCGACGGTGACGAACGATCCGATCGTGTCCGGCTCTCCGCCCGCCGCCAGGCCGATCGCGGTGCCGGCACCCAGCCCAAGCGCGATGAGCACGCTGCCGATCAGGAAGCCGAAGGCGCGGTCCCGGAGCACCGCCACCCGCCGCCAGCCGGTGGCCAGGAGCTCTTCGAGCGATCCCCCCGCCTCTGCTCCGCGGATCGCCTGGGCGCCGGCGATCGCCGCGTAGAGGCCGAGGATGAGCGGCAGGAGCAGGATGTTGTGGTAGGTCAGATATCCACCCAGCGTGTCGAGGCGCTCGGCGGGCCACCGAAGGATGCGCAGCGCCTGGGCCGCGGCTTCGACTCCGGGCGCTATCGCCGCTCCACCGCCCGCCGTGGATTTGAATGTCTGGGCGAGCATGCCGGCGGTGGCGATCTGCGTGACCGCACCGACGGCCACCCAGAGGATGATTCCGGTCCGGTGCGCCCTGAGGGTGTCAGCGACCAGCCGCAGCCGGCTCGGGCTCGCCGATGTTGGCAAAGAACACCTCCTCCAGCGTCATCTCATGGCTGTCCAGCTCGACGACGCCGGCTTCCTCCAGCCGGTGGAGAAGTGGTGCGATAGGGCCCTGCACCGTGCAGGTGAAGTGGTGGTCGTCGACGGCGGCGTCGGATACGCCCGGCAGGGACGCGACATCGTCGGCGCGAAGCTCGCCTGCGAAGCGCGCCTCGACGCGGTGGGCGCGGACGGCCCTCAGGTCGTTCAACGACCCCATCTCCACCAGGCGCCCCGCGCTGATGAGAGCCACCCGGTCGCAGATCTGCTCGACTTCGGAGAGGACATGGGACGAGAGGAAGACCGTGCTCCCGGCGGCCGCGCGCTCGCGAACCAGGGTCCGGAACTCGCGCTGCATGAGCGGATCGAGGCCGAGCGTCGGCTCGTCCAGGATCAGCACCTCCGGCTGGTGCATGAACGCCTGGATCAGGCCGACCTTCTGCTTGTTCCCATGTGACAGCTCGTCGTACTTGCGCCGCAGGTCGAGGTCGAAGCGACTCGCCAGGGCGGCGATCGTTTCCGCTTTCACGCCACCGCGAAGGCCGGCGAGCAACCCGATGATGTAGGAAGCCCGAACCCCGGGAAACTGCGCGAGCTCGCCGGGGAGGTACCCGACTCGGCGCTTGATGGCCAGGCTGTCGCGATGGGCGTCAAGGCCGAGGACTCGAATCGAGCCGCGATCGGGCCTGACGAGGTCCATGAGCAGCCGGATGGTCGTCGTCTTGCCTGCCCCGTTCGGGCCGATGAAGCCGAATACCTCCCCACGCCGCACCTCGAGGTCGAGGTCGAAAACGCCACGCCCCGGTCCGTAGCCCTTGGTCGCCCCGCGGCACTCGATCGCGGCCAACCCTTCGTTCGCCATGGCCCGAGGCTAAGGCCCGAGCCCGCGAGGGCTGAAGGGCCGTCAGCCCTATGCCAGCAGAGGCGGTCGGGCCCCAGACGGACGGCTGGATGCTGTCCCCGACGCGCACCTCTCCGCCGGCGAGCAGGTCGGCGCGCCAGGGCCACGTCCCGAGTCACGCGCTCAGGCCGTAAGCCTCCACCCGCCCGGGCCGTTCGGCCGTGTAGCTGACGCCCTCCGGGTGACACCGTGGGCTCAGCGCAATGGCGGGCTTCATCACCGTCGACGGCAACGAGGCCGCGGCGCGAGTCGCCCATCGGCTGAGCGAGGTGATCGCGATCTATCCCATCACGCCGTCGTCGGCGATGGGCGAGCTGGCCGACGCGTGGTCGGCCACGGGTCAGGCCAACCTCTGGGGGACCGTGCCCGAGGTGATCGAGATGCAGAGCGAGGCGGGCGCCGCCGGCGCGCTGCATGGAGCGCTCATCGCCGGCGCGATGTGCACGACGTTCACCGCCTCGCAGGGGTTGCTCCTGATGCTGCCCAACATGTTCAAGATCGCAGGCGAGCTGACACCCACGGTGTTCCACGTCGCGGCCCGGACCGTGGCCACTCACGCGCTGTCGATCTTCGGCGACCACAGCGACGTGATGGCGGTGCGGGCGTCGGGCTTCGCGATGCTGTGCGCGTCATCGGTCCAGGAGGCGCAGGACTTCGCCGCCATCGCGCACCGCGCGACTCTCGAGTCGCGGGTGCCGTTCGTCCATTTCTTCGACGGTTTCCGCACCTCGCACGAGGTCAACAAGATCGTCCCGCTCGGCGACGAAGAGCTCCGGGAGATGATTCCCGATTCGCTGGTCACAGCGCACCGTGCACGGAGCCTTTCGCCTGACCGGCCGGTGCTGCGAGGCTCGGCACAGAACCCGGACGTGTTCTTTCAGGCCCGCGAGGCCTCGAACGTCTACTACGAAGCGGTGCCGCACATCGTCGGCTCGGCGATGCGGCGCTTGGCCGAGGTCACGGGACGCAGCTACCAGGCCTTCGAGTACGTGGGCCATCCGGCACCGGATCGCGTCGTCGTCGTCATGGGCTCGGCGGCCGGCGCGGTCGAAGAGGCGGTGGACACGCTGAACGCGCGCGGTGGCCAGGTCGGGCTGATCAAGATCCGGCTCTACCGGCCGTTCGATTCGGCGGCGTTGATCGCGGCCATCCCGCCCAGCGTGCGCCGCGTCGCGGTCCTGGACCGGACGAAAGAGCCGGGGGCGACCGGGGAGCCGCTGTATCAGGACGTCGTGGTCGCTCTGGCGCAGCGCCCGGCGCCGCCACTGATCGTCGGCGGCCGCTACGGGCTCGCCTCCAAGGAGTTCACGCCCGCGATGGCGGGAGCGGTCTTCGCCGAGCTGGCGCGCGAGTCGCCGCGGCCGCATTTCACCGTCGGCATAAACGACGACGTCACGCATCTGAGCGTCGACGTCGACCGCGGCTTCGCCTCAGAGCCGGACGACGTCGTGCGCGCAGTGTTCTACGGCCTCGGGTCGGATGGCACCGTCGGCGCCACGCGCAACACGGTCAAGATCATCGGCGAGCACACCGACCTGTACGCCCAGGGTTACTTCGTGCTCGACTCGAAGAAGTCCGGGTCGATGACCGTGTCGCACCTGCGTTTCGGCCCGCGACCGATCCGCTCGACCTACCTGATCGACAGGGCAAACTTCGTCGGCTGCCATCAGTTTGGCTTCCTGGAGAAGTTCGACGTCCTCGAGCACGCCGCGGACGGGGCGACATTCCTGCTCAACACGCCGTACCGGCCCGCATTCGTGTGGGAGCACCTGCCGCTCGAGGTGCAGCGCCACATTCTGGACAAGCGGTTGAAGTTCTTCGTCATCGACGCGTCTCGGGTGGCACGGGATGCCGGCCTCCCCGGCCGCGTCAACACGGTGCTCCAGGCATGCTTCTTCGCGCTCGCCGGCGTGCTGCCGCAGGACGAGGCGATCGCGGCGATCAAGGGCGCCATCCAGCGGACGTACGCCAAGCGCGGGGTCGAGGTGCTGGAGCGCAATTTCGCCGCCGTCGACCTCGCCCTCGCCGAGCTGCACGAGGTCAGCGTCCCCGGTGAGGTGCAGGGCGAGCTCCACGTGCGCCGCGCCGTGCCGGTCGAGGCGCCCGACTTCGTCCAGCGTGTGACCGCCGAGATGATCGCCGGGCGCGGAGACCTGCTGCCCGTGTCCGCGCTGCCCGTCGACGGCGCGTTCCCGGTCGGGACGGCGAGGTGGGAGCGGCGCGACATCGCGCCGGAGCTGCCGCGCTGGGACCCTTCCATCTGCATCGACTGTGCCAAGTGCACGCTCGTGTGCCCGCACGCGGCCATCCGGATGAAGGTTTACGCCCCCGACCTGCTCGCCAATGCCCCCGCGGGCTTCCTGCACAAGGAGTGGAAGTCCAAAGAGCAGCCCGGGATGTTGATGACGATCCAGGTGGCGCCCGACGACTGCAACGGCTGCGGCACCTGCGCCGACTACTGCCCGGCGCACAGCAAACAGGCCGTCAAGCACAAGTCGCTCGAGATGGAGCAGAAGAACGGCTTCTTCGAGGACGAGCGGGCGAACTGGGAGTTCTTCAAATCGATCCCTGAGTTCGATCGCACGCAGGTCAAGGTCGCCAGCATCAAGGGTTCGCAGATGCTCGAGCCGCTGTTCGAGTTCTCCGGCGCCTGCGCCGGTTGCGGCGAGACGCCGTACCTCAAGCTCCTGACCCAGATGTTCGGCGACCGCATCCTGGTCGCCAACGCGACCGGCTGCTCGTCGATCTACGGTGGCAACCTGCCGACCACGCCGTGGGCGGCCAACGCCGAGGGTCGCGGCCCGGCCTGGGCCAACTCCCTCTTCGAGGACAACGCGGAGTTCGGCCTCGGCATGAGGCTGGCGCTCGACAACCTGGCGGCGACCGCGCGGCGGCTGCTCACCGAGCTCGAGCCCGAGGTCGGCGCAGACCTCGTCGCCTCGATTCTCAACGCGGAGCAGGACTCGGAGACGGGGCTGAAGGCGCAGCGGGAGCGCATAGCGGTCCTGCGCGAGAGGCTCGCCGGGTCGAAGAGTGCGCCGGGATCGCGGCTGCGCGAGCTGGCCGATCACCTGGCCGACAAGAGCGTTTGGATAGTCGGCGGCGACGGATGGGCGTACGACATCGGCTTCGGCGGTCTCGACCACGTCCTCGCCTCGGGTCGCAGGGTCCGCGTCCTCGTCCTCGACACCGAGGTGTATTCGAACACCGGCGGCCAGGCGTCGAAGGCAACTCCGCGCGCGGCGATCGCCAAGTTCGCCGCCGCCGGCAAACGGACGGGGAAGAAGGACCTGGGGCTGATCGCCAGCGCGTACGGGAACGTGTACGTCGCGCAGATCGCGATGGGCGCGGACAACGCGCAGACGGTCAAGGCCTTCGCCGAGGCCGAGGCCCACGACGGACCTTCGCTGCTCATCGCCTACTCCACGTGCATCGCCCACGGGATCGAGATGAAGACCGCGATGTCGCACATGAAGGAAGCCGTCGACAGCGGCTACTGGCCGCTCTACCGCTTCGACCCACGACGGGAGCCTGCTGGTGAGCACCCGTTCGTGCTCGATTCGAAGGCGCCGTCCATCCCGCTCAGCGAATTTGCCGCCACCGAGGGTCGCTACACGCTGCTGGCACGTTCGAAGCCCGAGCTGGCGGAGCGGTTGATGAGCCTGGCGCAGGCCGATGTCGACGAGCGCTGGCACGTCTACGAGCAGATGGCGGGCGTGGACCGCCACGCTCCGGATGACTCGATCGTGAAGGAGGCGTCTGACGCGAACGGCGCCGTCGCCGTGGAGGAGGAGATCTCATGAGCGCCGACCTGAGGACCACGTACATGGGATTGCATCTCGAGAATCCCCTGGTCGCCGCGGCGTCGCCGCTCACCGGGACCATCGACGGTCTCCTCGCGCTGCAGGACGCAGGCGTTTCCGCGGTGGTGCTGCAGTCGCTGTTCGAGGAACAGATCAAGCACCACGAGCTGAACATCGATTCGATCCTTGGCTCGTTCACCGACAGCTTCGCCGAGGCGCGCGATTTCTTCCCGGCGCTCGACAGCTACAACACCGGACCGGAGTCCTACGTGCGCCTGGTCGAGCAGGCGAAGGAGAGCCTCGAGGTCCCCGTCATCGCGAGCCTGAACGGCACCTCACGCGGCGGTTGGACGCGGTATGCGCGTTTGCTCGAGGAGGCCGGCGCCGACGCGCTCGAGCTGAACGTCTACTTCGTCGCCGCCGATGCTCGAACCACGAGTGGTGAGATCGAGAAGCGCTACGTCGACCTGGTCGGGGACGTGGCCGGATCGATATCGATACCGCTGGCGGTGAAGATCGGGCCCTACTTCTCGTCGACCGCCAACATGGTGCTGCGCCTGGCGGCCGCCGGCGCCAGGGGATGCGTGCTGTTCAACCGCTTCCTCTATCCCGACATATCGCTGCACAAGATGCGGGTGGTGCCGACGCTTCACCTCAGCTCCTCCGACGAGTCGCTCATGCCGCTGCGGTGGATCGCGATCCTGAGCGGGCAGGTTCCGATCTCGCTGGCCGCGAGCAGCGGCGTGCACACCGCCCAGGACGTCGTGAAGCTGCTGCTCGCGGGCGCGGACGTGACGATGCTCGCCTCGGCCTTGCTCCGGCGGGGCACCGCTCACCTCCGCCATGTCCTCACCGGCCTCGGCGCGTGGCTCGAGGAGCACGAATACGCGTCGGTCGTCGAGATGAAGGGCAGCATGAGCCAGGCCGCATCTCCCGACCCCGGAGCGTTCGAGCGGGCGAACTACATCCGCAGCCTGGTCGACTTCACCGTCGCGTCGCCCGATCCTCGCCACTTCTACGCCAGGCGCGATCCGATTCCCTGGGACTGACGGCGCCTCCGCGCGGCTTACCGCGGCGGTCGTGCGTGCCTGGGCTCGTAGATCCCGACCTCGCTGCCGCCGGGCAGCACGAACGACGCCACGCGGCCCCAGGCCTGGTCATCGGGCGGGTGCTTGACGGTGACCCCATTGGCTTCAAGCTCGCGAAGGGCTGCGTCGAGGTCGTCGCACATCAGGTACAGGTGGTGCGCGCCATCCTTCCCCGGGTGGAACGCCGCCTCAGCGGGAGGGAGGGCGAAGATCAGCCAGCCTCCACCGGAGTCGACCGAGCGTAGGCCAAGAGCGTCGCGGAACACTTCGCGGTCCGCCTCGACGTCGGCGCTGCCGATGATCACGTGGACGCCGGAGATCGCCGTCTTCACGCAGGTGTGCGCGGCGTGTCCGGATGCCGGCCGGCGGCGAGCAGCTGACGCGTGCGGTGCATCATGGCCTTCGTCAGCTCGACACGCGTGTTCGACCGGGCGATCAGCTCCCGGGTTCGCCGGATGACCGCCTTGCGCTGCTCTTTGATCTCGGATGGCCCGCGCATCGGTCACACCATTGTCAGGCCGCCGTTCACCGAGAGCGTCTGGCCAGTGATGTAATCGGCGTCCGGGGAGGCGAAGAAGAGGATCGCGCGCGCGACCTCCTCCGGCCGGCCGACGCGACCGAGCGGGATCGACCGGACGATCGCGGCCATCAGCTTCTCGGCACCCTCCGTCATCCCGGCGAGCAGCGGCGTGTCGGTCAGGCCGGGCGCCACGCAGTTGACGTTGACGCCATGGCGCGCGACCTCGCGCGCGAGTCCTTTGGTGAAGGCGATGACGGCGCCCTTCGCGCCGGAGTACACGACCTCGCCCGTGGAGCCGACGCGGCCGGCGTCGGAGGCGACGGTCACGATCCGGCCCCAGCCCCGCTCGATCATGTGGGGCACGACCGCGTGCGTCATCGCCAGGTGCCCGCGGTAGTTGATCGCGATCACCCGGTCCCAGAACGCCTCGTCGGTCTCGACGAACGGCATCGCCCGGTCCCAGCCCGCGTTGGACACGAGGATGTCGATGCGCCCGAGCTCCCGCACGACCGTGCCGGCGAGCGTTCGAGCCTGCTCCGCGTCGGTGACGTCGACGCGTCGGGCGTGGGCGTTGCCGATCTCGTTCGCCACGCGGCCGGCGCCGGCCTCGTCGATGTCGGCGACCACGACCGTCGCCCCTTCGCGCGCGAGGCCCAACGCCGTCGCACGGCCGATGCCGCTCGCGGCTCCCGTCACGATGGCGATTCGGTCGGCAAATCGAGTCATGCGAGCCTGCGGAGGACTTCGAGGTCGCGCCGCGAGGGCGGCTCCGTCTCGGGGACCGAATCCTGCACCGCCAGCGCGAAGCCGGTCGCCGCACGCACCTGGTCAGCGGTAACACCGGGGTGGACCGTCCGAAGCCGCGCACGCCCCGTGTCGGGGTCGAAGTCCATCGTGCACAGCGGCGTGACGATCAGCACCGGTCCGCGGCCCGTGAGCGATTTTGCGGGACCGCTGACGAAATCGACCTGCTCCACGAGCGTGCGAGGGTCGTGCGTCATGGTGTAGATCACGACGCGGCCCGCGAGCGGCAGGAACGACAGCCCCACGCCGCCGGGGCCCTTGAGGCGTGGATGCTCGGCGCGTCCGATCCGCTCGAGGTTGGTGTTGCCGAACGCGTCGATCTGCAGGCCGCCCGCGAAGAAGACGTCGAAGACGTCGCCGCGCCCCTCGAGCATCACCACCTCGGGGAGCGGAAGCACGCAGGCAGCGTCGAGGAGCCGGTCGTCGCAGGAGGACTGCGGCAGGGGGGTCGCGTGCGGGTTGACGGCGCCGCTTCCGCCGGCGACGAACCACGACGCCGGCGCGTGAGTCGCCTGCGCGAGCCGGCAGGCCGCCATCGGCAGCGCGCTCACGGCGCCCATGATCGCCACCTCGCCGTCGGCGATGTGCCGGCTCATCTCCGCCGCCATCAGCTCGGACGTGGTCCAGCCGTTCATCGTGCCGCCGGGACCGCGCGGGGCATCCATTCCGCAAATCCTTCGGCGGTCCGCGCCATGCGCAGGTACTCCTGCAGCGCGGCCTCGTCGTACGCATAGTTGCCGTGCGACGCCGTCGGGCGACAACCGCCCGGCGCTTCGACGACGGCGGTGACGAGGAAGCCGGGAATCGTCGAGCCGGCCGGGTGCTCCTTCATGGTCTGGCTCGAGACGACGCGCTCGGCCTGCACGACCACACGCTTCGACGCCATCGCCATCAAGCGGTCCGTGAACGAGGCGCCGGCGAGCCACGCCGTGCCGCGCTCGTCCGCCTCGGCGGCGTGGATCACCGCCACGTCCGGCCGGATCGCCTCTGTCGCGAGCACCGCGACTCCCGTGAACGGATCGATCACCTTCCGGTAGCCCGTGGGGTTGCTCCGCCACACGTCCGACAGCTCGAGCGCCGGAGGCAGGACCGCGAAAGGCAGCCCGCTCGCGCCGGCGTAGAGGCCGTGGGTGATGCTCGCCTCGTCGAGGTTGAGCACGCGCACCGCGCCGGCTTCGGCGGCGCGCCGGAAGCACGGCGCCAGGCCCAGGTGCTCGAACCCTATGTAGCTCGTCGCGACCTCGTCGACCAGGCCGGCGCCGATCAGGACGTCCGCCGCGAGCGCGGCCGACGGGCTGGTGATCAGCCGCTCGATCCGCCGCTCCTGGCGGACGATCTCGAACACCACGGCCATCGGGTTGTTGTGCATGTGCATGCCGCCGGCGGCGAGCGTCTTGAAGCTCAGCGCGGCGACTGCGTCGTGGGTCGAGACGACTTTGCTGCTCACCGCGCCGCCACCGCCACCTCCAGCTGCGTCCCACACGACCCGCAGAACTTGAACGCCGCCGGGATGCCCTTGGCGCCGCAGCTGGGGCAGGTCTGCGTGTAGGGGCCCCACACGAACTCGGACGAGTGCCCGTCGCTGGCCCGCTCGCGTACGCCGACGTAGTCCGCCGGGCGCTTCTCCACGAACGCGGTCATGCCTTCCCACGGCTCGAGCGACGCATAGTGCAGCGCGAGCCAGTCGCGGCCGTGCCCCGCGGTCTGGTACCAGGAGAAGTCCTTCCAGAAGTTCACCTGCTGCTTGGTGTAGCGGGTGCACTCAGGGAACTTGTCGACGATCTTCTTGACGAGCTCGGCCACCGCCGCGTCGAGCTGCGCATACGGCACCACGCGGTTGACCAGGCCCCACTCGAGCGCCTGCTGGGCGGAGATCGGCTCGCAGGTGTACAGCATCTCGCGTGCGCGGCGGTCACCGATCGTGATCGGCAGCCACTGGGTGGCGCCGCCGCAGGCGACGCTGCCCACGCGCGTGCCGACCTGCCGGATCGTGACGTGGTCGGCGGCCACGGCGAGGTCGCAGGCGAGGTTGAGCTCGTTGCCGCCGCCGGCGACGATCCCGTTCAACCGGGCGATGGCCGGCTTGCCGACGTTGCGCAGCATGTCGACCGCCTCCATGAAGTAGGCCATCCACTTCCAGTAGTCGTGCGGCCGGCGCAGGAACACCGACTGGTACTCCTTGACGTCGCCGCCGGTGCAGAACGCCTTGTCGCCCGCGCCGGTGAGCACGACCACGGCGACCGCGTCGTCGCGCGACGCGTCTTTCAGCGCCTCGACCATCTCGGCCAGGGTCCTGGTGCTGTAGGCGTTGTAGACCTCGGGCCGGTTGATGGTGACGGTCGCCACCCAATCCGCCTTGCGGTAGAGGATCTCTTCGAATTGAAACGACTCCGCGGGACGCGCTTCGAGCTCCTTCATGCGACTGCTCCTTCCGTCTGTTTTCTCAACTTCTGCACGCGGTCCAGCGCGAGCAGGCACGCGCCCACGCCGCCGTTGAACTGACCGCCCCCGCCGCCGGGGACGTTGACGCCGCCGCCGAGAGCGGCGGTCAGCGCCTTGACGAACGCCTCGTTCCGGCTCATGCCGCCGACAAACGTGACCTCCGGCTCCATGCCCACGCGCTTCATCAGCTGCACCGCACGTCCGGCGAGCGACAGCACCGCGCCGTACATGATGTCTTCGGGCCGAGCCCCGGCGGTCAGGTGATTGATCACCTCGGACTCCGCAAACACGGCGCAGACGCTCGAGATCGTCACCGGCGCCTGCGAGCCGAGGGCGAGCGACCCGACGCCGTCGGCCTCGAAGCCCATGTAGCGCGCGGTCTTGTCGAGGAAAGCGCCGGTGCCGGCGGCGCACTTGTCGTTGAGCCGGAACGCGCGCACCTTGCCGCGCTCGTCGATCTTGATCGCCTTGACGGTCTGACCGCCGGCGTCCAGCACCGTGCGCGTCCCGGGAAAGAGGTACGCCGCGCCGCGCGCGTGACAGGTCAGCTCCGTGATCTGGATGTCGCGCATCGGCACGAGGTAACGCCCGTAGCCGGTGCTGGCGACGTACTCGACCTGCTCCGGCCGCAGTCCCCCGTCCGCGAGCACCTCGCGGTATGCCTTCTCGGCCGCCGCGGCGAGGTTGAAACCGGTCTTGACGAGCGAGCGCGCGACGACGCGGCGCTCTTCGTCCATGACCACGCCCTTCGTGTAGGACGCGCCGACGTCGAGCCCGAGCACCATCGTCATCGCGCCGCCACCTTGCGCGCCGGCAGGACCGGCCGCCCCGCCGCGATGCACGCCTCGCACGACTCTCCCGGCGCATGGCGGTGCTGCTCGAGCGAAGTCTCCACCGACAGCGCCTCCACGGCTCCCGCCGCGCCCGACATCGCGCGGTCGAGGGCGAAGAGCGAAGCCCCGATCGCGCCCATGAAATGCGCCTCGGCGCTGACGTTGAGGTCGGTCTCGAGCAGCTCCTGCAGCAGCCGGACCATGGCGACGTTGCGCGTCACGCCGCCGGTGAACGTGACCTCGGGCTCCACGCCGACGCGCCGGATGAGCGACACGCTGCGGGCCGCGATCGCCTGGTGGACGCCCATCAATACGTCCTCGGTCTTCTTGCCGCGCGCAAGCCAGCTGATGATCTCGGACTCGGCGAAGACGGTGCAGGTGGTCGTGATCTTCACCGGGTTGCGCGCGCCGAGGGCCAGCGGTCCGAGCTCGCCGAGAGGAATGTCGAGCGCGTAGGCGGCGGCGCCGAGGAAGCGCCCGGTGCCGGCGGCGCACTTGTCGTTCATCGAGAAGTCCATCACCTGGCCGTTGGCGCCGACCCGGATCGCCTTGGTGTCCTGGCCGCCGATGTCGAGCACGGTGTGGGTGGCGGGAAAGAAGTACTGAGCACCGCGCGCGTGGCAGCTGATCTCGGTCACCTGGGCGTGGCCGAACGTGACCTTGTAGCGCCCATACCCCGTGCCGATCACGAACGCCACGTCGCTCGCGGCGACGCCCGCGTCCGCCACAGCTGTCGCGAACGCGCTCTCGGCCGCCTTCGTGATGATGCCGCCGGTGTCGATGAGCGCCCGGCCACGGATCTGCCGCCGGTCGTCGATGATCACCGCTTTGGTCTGCGTGGAACCGACGTCGACGCCACCGACGAGCATGTCTATCTCCTCCCGGCCGCAGTGGCCAGCTTGCGCGCGGCGAGCGCTTCGAAATACGCGTCGACGCGGTTCTTGATCTGCGCCTCCGACCACGCCCGCGGGTCGACGAGGTCGGACTCGAGGAACAGCGCCGGCACGTCGTAGACGCGGGTGACGTACTCGCGGCTGTCGGCCATGCCCGTCGACACCGTCCGGCAGCTCTTGACCGAGTGGTACACGATCCCGTCCGCGTTCCAGTCCCGCACCGCCTGGTGCAGGCGGTCCTGCGAGAAGAACATGCTCGACATCGAGCGCTGCGCGGTCAGCACCAGTTGCTCGGCGAGGCTTTCGAGCGGGCGGTCGAGGTCGTAATGGATGCCCCGGTCCAGCCCGCCGCCGGCGTACGCGAGATACTCAGAGCTGACGAACACCGCGCCCCATTCCTGGAAGAGCTCCAGAAAGCGGCGGAAGAACGGGTAGCACGCCGGTCCGACGCCGTGGAGCCGGAACCGTTCCTCCGGCACGGTGCCGATCCGGTGGGCGACCCGGAACTCCATCTCCTCGCGCAGCTCGCGCATGTAGTGCTCGCCCTGCGCGGTGCCTCGATAGGCGCTCAGCATGCCCATGTAGGTGAGCCCGTCGGCCAGCACGTTGAAGGGCGCGGGCGAGCTCTGGTTGAGGCGGAGGACCGCCTCCCAGTCGGCGGCCATCGAGTTGACGTGCCCGAGCACCGTACGCAGCCGCTCGATGTCGAACGCGCGTCCCGTGATGCGCTCGCCCGTCGCGATCAGCTCTTCCAGCTGGCCCAGGACGTAGCGCCGGTCGGTCTCGAACGCCGGGTCGCCCGGTTTGGCGTCCCACGCCATGGACCGCTGCCCGGGAAGGTCGAACACCGCCACCTGGCAGCCGTGCAGGCGCTGCCAGATCTCGACCCACTTGACGTAGGTGTTGCACATGTTGCTGGCGACCACCAGGCTCGGCCTGGGAATCCGGCCGTTGGGGTGGTGCCCGCCCTGGAGTTGAGTGCCGACGTCCGCCTTGACGTAGCCGCACACGTCGGTTGAGTACCCGTAGTCCTCGGCCTTGTTCAGATACTCGAGCGACTGCTTCTTCACCGCCGCCTGCAGTGAGTTGATCTCGGGAAACACGACGTGGAAGTCGAGGGCCCGCAGCACCTCGGCCATGGACCCCATGACAAACGTGTAGGCGACGGGCTCCTCCGTGCCGGCCGCCGCGTCGAGCTCGAGGAACCATTCCTTGAACAGGCGGTTGCCTTCGCGCCGGCCGCGGCCGATGAGCTCTTCCTGCTGCATCAGTCGAAAAGGATCGATTCCACGAAGGTCTCGACCTCCATCCGCATCCGCTCCAGGCCGGACATCTTCTCTTCGAACTCGAGCACGAGGAAGGGGATCCCACGCGCCTCGAGCGCGTGGCTGTACGCGACCTGCTCGTCGAGGCCGGGCTCGCACATCTTCGCCGCGGCCAGGATCGCCGCCTGCGCCTGCGACGCCTCGATGCGAGCGAGCAGCATCTCCTCTTTGGGCTTGCGCTCGTCGTGCTGGACCGGGCTGTACGTCGAGGTTTCGACGTAGGCGGTGGCCAGCGCGAGCAGCGGGTCGGTGGTGTCGTCCGGCACGTCCTCGGTCAGCCACCGCATGCCGACCAGGAGGTCGTCGTCGACGACGTAGCACGCCTCTTCGATCAGCTGCAGCATGTCGAGCGGGGGCTGCTCGCAGAATCCGCCTTCGAACACGACACGAACGCGGTCCTGCTTGCGCCCCTGCCGGGCCTGGAGCGCGTCGAGCGCGCTCGTCAGCAGTGCGTTGTGCTCCTCCCGCGGCATCACGGAGCCGGCGCGGACCAGCACGTAAGCCTCGCGCGCCGAAAGCAGCCATGGCGTCGATCGCTTGACCGCGTACAGCTCTCGCAGCAGGCGGCGGTTTTCGTTGAACAGCGCGATGCTGCGGTTGAGCGACTCGACGGTGACCGGCCGTCCTCCGGTCCGCTCGAGGTTGGCGACCAGGCGGTCGTACTCGTCGGCCAGGTAGCGCGGGGCGTGACGCGAGTTCACGTTCTGCGGCAGGTACAGGATCTCGGCCGGCTGCTGCGGAAAATTGCGACCCCAGATGCCGGTCAGGTTGCGCGCCACGTCACATATCGGCTGCGAGTAGAAAGCGCTCAGCATGCCGAGCCGCTGCGAGAGCCCCAGCTCGAGCGAGCTGCGGCAGATGGAGCAGATGAACGATCCGATGTGGGAATCCGCGCGCCGGGACTCCAGCTGGTCGCCCGCGCCCATGACCTTCAGCGGCAGCATCCCGGCGGCGTGGACGATCTCCTCCGGGAAGTAGACCTGGAAGTGGCCGACCACCTTCCCGGCGGGGTGTTCGCCCATCCACCGCCTGACCGCGGGGAACGTGAAGTCGGCGCAGAGCTCGGAGCAGGACTCGAAGATCTCGTCCATCCGGTCCGTCGCCTCGACCGCCATGGCTGCGAGGGTAGACTGACCAGTCAGTCAGCCAGCAGGGTCTTTCGGCCCGCCGATCTCGGGACCTTCGCCCGCCTACGCGGGCGTACCGGCCGGCCGCGCCAGGTAAGCGAGCACGGCCCTCTTGCACACCTCGCGGTAGGTGGCGTGGCGGCGCTTCCAGGTTCGGTCCTGCATCCACTGGATGAACAGGCCGTCGATGATCGCCCTGACCACCATCGCGGCCTCGTCTATGCCATCCACCGCGAAGGCGCCGGCGTCGACGCCCTCGCGGACGGCGTCCGCATACAGCGCGTCGACGATCGTGTGAAACGTCTCCGACAGCTCGGTGAAGGTCGCGTTGCGCGCGGCCTGGGCGGCCAGGTCCACGTACGTCAGGTAGAACGCCCGGTTGGTGTCCGGGCCGACCCAGATGGCGTCGATCATGGCCACCACCTTCGCCTCGGGGCTGTGCGCGGCGGCCATCGCGCTCCGAATTCGGTCCGCTGTCGCCGCCAGGGCCCAACGCATGGTGGCGAGCACGAGCCGCTCCTTGGTCTTGAAGTGGTAGAGGACAAGGCCCTTGCTGACGCCGGCCAGCTGGGCGATGTCCTCCAGCGAAACGCGATGGACGCCTCGCTCGCTGATCAAGCGGTACGTGCTGCGGAGCAGAAGCTGCTTGGCCGGCGACAGCTCCTGGTCGAGAAGCTCTCGCCGCATAGCGCCGCAGTCTAATCGCTGAGAGTGACCATGGTCCGTTCAAATAGGGTCGATCGGCCCTCACTATATGGGTGCCCGCCGAACGACCCTTCAGCGCATGCTCGCGCAAGGAACGGCGACTCTCCCTTACACGTCGGAGCGGGTGGCGGCGGCGCTGGCGTCGCCCGACCATCCGTGGTCCGTCGGACTCGACGGTGACGGCCGCCGCCTCATGGCTGCGGTCGGGGTCAAGGTCGTGGGCATTCCCGTCTACAAGCACGTCCGCCTCAAGGTGGGCTCGATGCCTTACGGGGCCCGCGCCGGACGCGTGATGCTGCCGGTCAGCTGGGAGACCACGGGCGGGCCGCCGATCTTTCCCAAGATGGAAGGCACCGTGCACGTCGAGCCGGCAGGTCCCGACTTGACCCGCCTGACCCTCAACGCCATGTACGACCCACCGCTCGGCAGTCTTGGCGCGCTGCTGGACCGCGCGCTGATGCACCGGCTTGCCGACATGACGATGGCGGATTTCGTCGAACGGCTGGCGGCCGCCTTGACCCGAGAGCTCTCCAGGGGTTGAGCGTTGGGGCCTTGACCGCCCGCCCCAAACGAGCTAAAACCGCGCGCAGGAAAGCCCCAAATGGGCAGGGATCGGACCAGGCGCACCCGCCGCGCCCTACGCCGGACGGCGGCAAAGTCCCGCCTGCTGCGACGGTGGATCGATGAGAGCCGTGAGAGGTTTCTCGATGAGTCGACCACCTGGAATCGCCTGCGCCACCGGTTCCTGATCCTCATCGGCCGTCAACCGCCCGAGGACTCGGACGATCGCTCCGGGGAGTGAAACCCTGTTCAGAGAGTGATCGTCGGGACGGCGCCGAAGCTCTGCAGCGCGATGACGGTCACGACGCATGCCGCGTCAAAGCCCGCCACCTCCACGGCGAGGCCTCGCAATGACGTCCGCGCCAGGCCCGCAGCGGCAACAGCGCATCCGACCAGGAGAATGGCGAGCCAGATGATCGCGAAGGCCAGTGCTGCGGCAGGTCGGAGGGTGGCGATCGAATACAGGCTGAGACCCCATACCGAGCCGACGACTCCGCCCAGCAACAGGCCGAGACGGATGCCTCCCTTCAGCTGCGCGACTCCGAGCCGGTGCGCGATCTCGACGACGCCGAACGCGACGATGAGAAAGGCGAGGTAGCCGAGCGGGATTCTCCTGAACGCTTCGACGGGCGCAAGCATGAACGTGTCCCCGCCCTGGTACATGCCGGCGAAGACTGCCGCGTTGAGCAGGAAATCCACGCCCAGCATCGCCAGCCACGCCAGGAGCGCCACCCGGACGTGCGAAGACGGCGTCATGCCTGGGCCAGGAACTCCCAGAGGGAGCCGACAAAGAAGAATGGAATCGCCGCAACGTAAATCCAGCCGGCGTCACGCAGCGCCACCGCCGGGATGCGGAGCCCCAGGACCGAGCGAATCCGGCTGTCGTTCCTGGCTCTCCAGACGCTCAGTCCGACGTGTACGCCAGCGCCCATCGTGAGGACGAACCCGACGAGCTGCAGCACGAGCGTGACCAGGTAGTACGCGGCTTCGCCAGGCGTCGACAGACGGCTTTGATGCCGCCCATCGATGGAGACGATCCCGCCGACCCAGCCACGGTAGGCCGCGATCGGGAAAGGTCCGACCACGGACAGGCCCGCGATCGAGGTCGGGATCGCCCCCAGGCCGATATTCGCCCCGAAGTCGAGCCACGCCGCCCGCCATCGATCGCCCTGGTGGTACGCCTGAGTGATCGGATTCGACTGGGCGCCGTTGACGATGGAGTCTCGCTGCTCGACCGCTGGTGGCCAGCCGGCGGTGGCGAGGGCGATGCCGAGAATCACGAAGGCCAGGTAGGTGACGCCCGAGGCGACGATCGGTCCGCGAGCCCTGCGGATGGCGAGGCGGATCGGTTCACCGACCTGCTCGGCGCGCGATCTCGAAGACGCGGGCGTGACGAGCCCGGAATCCATCTCGAGTCGAGGTTAGGGTTCGACCAGAGGTTGAGCGCGAGTCGACCGGCCTGCGTTGTTGAGGCCACAAGGCGCTCTAAGCTCAGGCCGTCCATGCACCTGCACCCCGAGCACTCCGAGAGGCATTTCACCGCCAGCGACACCGTCCGCGACGTCGTGGTCGGCATGTCAGACGGCCTGACCGTCCCGTTCGCTCTCGCCGCCGGCATCTCCGGCGCGATCGCCGTGAGCCACCTCGTGGTCACCGCGGGCCTCGCCGAGATCGCCGCCGGCTCGATCGCCATGGGCCTCGGTGGATATCTCGCCGGTCGCAGCGAGAGCGAGCACTATGCCAGCGAGCGGCGCCGGGAGCAAGCCGAGGTCGAGTCGGTGCCGGAGGTCGAATCGCGCGAGGTCGAGCAGATCTTCGAGGCCTACGGCCTCAGCGCCGAGGTCAGCGCTCCGGTCGTCGAGGGCCTCAAGCAGCGGCCGGCCGCCTGGGTCGATTTCATGATGCGGTTCGAGCTCGGGCTCGAAAAGCCCGATCCACGCCGCGCGATGATCAGCGCGGTCACCATCGGAGGCTCCTACGCAGTCGGCGGGATCATCCCGCTCGCGCCTTACTTTCTGGTGGCCGACGCGCGGTCGGCGCTGTTCGTCTCTGCGGCCGTGACGGTCGTCGCGCTGGGCATCTTCGGCTACGTCAAGGGGCGCTTCAGCGGCGCGCGGCCGATCGTGAGCGCCGCTCAGACGGTGATCATCGGCGGCATCGCAGCTTCCGCCGCGTTCCTGCTCGCCCGCGCCATCGCCTGAGGCCGCCGCGCCCCTGAGTAGTCGCCGGCGATCGGCATGGATGCGAGCGGGATCTCCTCCACCGCGTAACCGGGCGACGGGGAGTCGATGATCATGCCCGACCCTGCGTACAGGGCGACGTGATAAGCGACGCCGCCGCTGGAGAAGAAGACCAGATCGCCCGGCTGCAGGTCCGACCGAGACACAGCGACAGCGGCCTTCGACTGCGGGTCGGAATCGCGCGGCAGCACCACGCCGTGCGCCCTGTAGATGAGATGGACCAGCCCGGAGCAGTCGAATCCGAAGCCTGACGTCCCGCCCCACAGATATGGAAGTCCGAGGAAGCGCCGCGCGGTCGCCACGATGGAAGCTCCAGTTGGCGTCAGGCCGGCCGCCGTCACGGCCGTCGCGGCGACGGTCATGGAGCCGTGGCCGCCCGGCAGGCCGACGATGTCGATCGCACCCGCGCCGCCCACGAGCGGCAGCGTGGTGCCGAAGCTGACCTCGATCGTGCCGTCTGCCGAGCGTAGGACCGCGGTCGGCGTGACGACCGTGACCAGCTCGCCGGTGTCTGGCGGCGGCAGCGCTGTGAGCTGACGCAGCGGAACCCAGACGGGGTAGCCGCGTGGATCCGCCGGCGCCGGCTGGTCCGGGACGGCGATCCTGGTCCAGTCCCCGTCGACCTCGAGCACCTCGACCCGCTCGCCGAGGAGCAGCTGCGTGTCCAGGCGGTCGATCAGGCCGACCTTGTCAGCCGCGGTCATCCCCGTCAACCAGGCCCGGACCGCAGCCGGGTTCTGGAGCGCAGGCGTGTCGACGGGTCGCGGCGCCGAGCGCGACCGCCAGCCCGAGGCGACGCTCACATCGACCCATGCCGGGGAGCCCGCGGTCACGACGGCCGGCGATGGGGAGCTTGCCGGCGACGGCGTGGGGGTGGGGGATGCGGACGGGCTCGGAGTCGTGGTCGCGATGGGCGCCGCTCCGCACGCGGGCAGCGTTCCGATGAGCATCAGCGCCAGCGCGGCGACGCGCAGAGGGTGCACGGGCGGCCGGCCGGCCATGTCCGCTTGCCTCATGAAGTCGGATGGGCCGGCCCGTCCGGGACCGGCCCAGCCGAAGAAAACGTCAGGCTGCCCGAGCCACCCGCGGCTGCTCGGTCAGCACCAGGGTCGCCAGCACGAGGACCAGCGCGACGGCGCCGATCCATGCGACCCAGGCCATCCCGGCCACCGCGGTGAACCCGATCACCCACGGCGACAGGAAGAGCGCGAGGGCCAGCACGAACTGCGCCCCCTCGAGCAATCCCGCTTCCTCGAACAACAGCTTGGCGATGCCGACCACGAAGATCAGGCCACCGACGATGTAGGCGGTCCAGGCCTCGTTCTCAGTCCAGGTCTTCGTGAAGACCAGTGGGGACAGAGCAACGGCGGCCCCGATCAACGTCGTAATCCAGTCCTGCCAGCGTCTCGATGCGATCACGGTGTATCACCTCCGGCGTGCAGTCTGCGGGCGGGCCTCCAGCGAGTCATGTGCCGATCGGCCTGCGGCTCGGGTGACGGCACTCCACCCCTCCGAGCGACAGGTGAATCAAGGGCCTTTCGTCTCTTGGCGATGCGCGATCGGGGGGCGACATTGGTCGCAAAGGAGGTCTGCAATGACCGCTGGATACGTGGCCGACATCAAGAAGGCGGCCAAAGAAAACGACCGTTTCCGAAACGTCGTCTTCACAGGCGCGAAGAGCCAGCTGGTGCTGATGTCGCTGCGACCAGGCGAGGACATCGGCATGGAGGTCCACGACGGCGACCAGGTCGTCTACGTCGTCGCCGGGGAGGGCGTCGCACTCCTCGACGATGCGAGAAACGAAATCGAGAAGGGCAGCATCGTCTTCGTGCCTGCGGGCGTGAGACACAACATCGTGAACACGAATGGGGACTCCATGAAGCTGTTCACGATCTACGCGCCGCCTCAGCACTCGGCCGTCGTGGCGCAGCGCAAGCAAGACGGTGAAGAAGCCGCCTTCGCGGAGCTCGAGGAGGTGCTGGCGGAATGAGCACGCGATCCACGACTCGATCGGCTCGCCGTCGCGACTTCCGGTGGTGGGCCTCGCTCGGGGTCATCGCGAGCCTCGCGGCGGGCATGGCGTACCTCTTCGATCCGGAGGAAGGACGCGGCCGACGAATTCGCATGTCGCAACAGACGGCCCACGTCCTGAGACACGTCGCGCGAAACACCGCCCGACGGCTGCGCTACATGTCGAAGTCCTGGCTCGGGCACCGGTTCGCCGGCCGGCAGCCGGCGCCGGTCGAGGGACCGACGCTTCTCGATCGCGTGCACAGTGAGGTCTTCACGAACCCTGCCGTCCCACACGGCAAGCTCACGTTCGACGTCGCGGGCACGACCGTGGTCCTCCGCGGTCAGCTTGATTCGCAGGAGCAGATCGACACCGTGATCGCGGCCGTACGCAGCGTCGCGGGCGTCGGCCGGGTGAAGAGCTTCCTCCACCTGCCGGGCACCCCTGCGCCCAACAAGGCCGTCGCGCTGGGGGTCAGACCCCGAGCCGCGGTCGCAGAACGCTGGCCGGAAGAACCGCCTCCCGACGTCGACTCGGAAGACGCGCTCGCCGTGACCACGACGAAGGAGGGCTGACATGGCCACACCAACGGCGATCAAGAAGATCGTGGTCGGGCTCGACGGCTCGCCTCAATCGCAGGCCGCCCTCGAGTGGGCAGTCGAGATGGCGCAGGGCATGCACGCGCACGTGACCGCGGTCTACGCGATCGACCTGCCCCCGCCGTTCTACCCCGAGTCGTACGTCATGACGCAGCAGTTCGACGACGAATGGCGCAAGACGATGCGGGCGGAGGTCGAGAACACGTGGTGCAAGGCGCTGCGCGACGCCGGTGTGGAGTACCGCGCGGTGATGGAGGACGGACGCGCCGCATCGGTGATCTCTCGCGTGGCCGAAGCCGAAGGCGCCGACGTCATCGTCGTCGGCCGGCGAGGCCGAGGCGGGATCGCGGAATTTCTCCTGGGCAGCACCACCCATGAGCTCGTCTTGCGCTCGAAGGTCCCGGTGCTCGTGGTGGAGCCCGCAACGAGCATCAGGAAGCCGAGAAACGCGCGTCACGCTGCGTGAGAACGAGGTCCCGAACCGGCCAGGTCGAAAGACCCTCGTCCCGTCGACCTGGCCGCCATACGCTGGATGCGTCCTCGAGGGACCGAGTACGGTGAACCGGTGGGTCCCCGAACGCTGAGTAAGTGAAAGACCTGAAAGGGGTTGGAAGCTGAAAGGGGATAGGGAACCTGAGGGTGAGCGGAAAGGTTCCTCGGGGCAGTTTTTTTATGTCGGCGGGCGCACCAAGCGTGCCCCGCGGATGAGCCGGTCACCGACCTCCAGCACTCCAAGCGCCAGGGCGATGATGCCGAGGGCCGCGAAGACGACCATCGGCCGTGGCCAGTCGAGCTCGAAGAAAGCGCGCACCTGCGGAATCAGCATGGCGAGGACGAGTCCGACGGCCATCGCGGCGACCAGAGCTCTTCGCGTCGCGGTCAACGGTGAAGACAGCCTGGCGAGCACCCACAGGCCGATCGACGCCATGACCAGCGTGGCCACGGTGCGTTCCTCGTTGATCGGAATGTCCGGCTCGTTGACCGCCAGCGCGTAAGCGGTGAAGGTCGCCGCCGCGGCGACGAATCCCGTTGGAATGGCGAAGATCAAAACGCGTCGCAGGAACGGCACAGGCGACGGCGTGAAACGCGACGCGAGGGTGAAGACGGCCGACGGGATGCCGATGGTCAAGGCGCTGACCAGCGTCAGCTGCCGAGGCAGGAAGGGAAACGGAAAGACGGCGACGCCGACGGCCAGGGCGAGCAGAAACGCGTACACGGTCTTGGTGAAGAACAGGCTGGCCAGCCGCTCCACGTTGGCGATCACACGCCTGCCTTCGGCCAGCACGGCCGGCACACCGTCGAACGACCCGTCGGTGAGGACGCAGGCCGCGACCGCGCGGGCGGCCGTGCTCCCGCCGCCCAGCGCGATGCCGATGTCGGCCTCCTTCAGGGCCAGGACGTCGTTGACGCCGTCGCCGGCCATGGCGACCGTGTAACCGGCCAGGCGCAGCGCACGCACCAGCGCCCGCTTCTGCTCGGGCTTCACGCGCCCGAAGATCGAGGCCCGCGTGACGATCTCAGCCAGCGCGGCGTCGGACGCCGGCAGGGTGCGGCCGTCCAGCGCCTCGACCGACTTCAGCCCGACCTGACCGGCGATGCGCGCCACGACCGTCGGGTGATCGCCCGAGATGATCTTGATCGCGACGCCCGCGTCCTCCAGCTGTCTGAGGGTCGCGCCGGCGCTGGGCTTCACGGATTCGGTCAGCGTGACGAGCGCGGCGGGCCTGGGGTCTGTGATCCCGGCAGCCGGGTCGACCTGACGAGCCTGAGCCAGGAGCATCGCCCGCTGCCCCTGGACGTAGCCGTCCTGGTCCGGGGCGACGACGTCCGGCGCTCCGACGACCCACCAGCCGCGGCCGGCAAACCGAACGGCGGCCCACTTCCGGTCGGAGGAGAAGGGCACGCTCGATTCCGCTTCCCAGCCCAGCGGAGCCGCGTACGCCTGGCGCAGCGCGAGCATCGACGCGTTGGGATGTGGATCGAGATGCGCGATCGCGCCCAGGGCGCCCTCCCAGTCGGCTTCCCGGTCGAGGGCCTGGACGTCCGCGACACGAATCTCGGCCTCGGTCAGCGTCCCCGTCTTGTCGAAGCACACCACGTTCGCCCGGGCCAGCATCTCCACCGCCGCCAGCTGCTGGACCAGCACCTTGCGCCGGCCGAGGCGGATGACCGCGAGGGCGAGGCTCGCGCTCGTGAGCAGGACCAGGCCTTCGGGGACGAGCGTGATCACGCCCGCGACCGACGCGCGGGCGGCGTCCGCCAGCGAGGGGTTCGCCCGAAGCTGCGACACGACGAGCAGCAGAGCGGTGGGGACGATGATCCACGTGACCAATCTGAGGATCTGGTTGATGCCTCGCATGAGGCCCGAGCGGACGAGCTGAAACCGCCGGGCCTCGATGGTGAGCCGGCGCGCATACGTGGCCTCGCCCACCTGGGTGGCCCGATACAAGCCGCCGCCCGCCGTCACGAAGCTGCCGGCCAGCAGCGGGTCGCCGGACCTCTTCGCCACGGCATCGGCTTCCCCGGTCAGGAGGGCCTCGTTGACCTCGATCGGACCGTGACTCTCGAGGCTGCCGTCGACGACGACCTCGTCGCCCACATCGAGGCGAAGCAGGTCGTCCTGCACCACTTCGCCGACCGGTATGCGCAGGGTGTTTCCGTCCCGAATCACGGTCGCCCGTGGCGCGGCCACGATGGCGAGGCGGTCGAGCGTCATCTTGGCTCGCAGCTCCTGGGCGATGCCGATGAGCGCGTTGAAGACGAGGATCAATCCGAACACGGAGTCCTGGATCGGTCCGACGATGAGGATGACCACGAGCATCGACCCCAGCAGCGCGTTGAAGCGCGTCAGGAGGTTGGCTTTGAGGATGTCGCGCACGCTGCGGCTGGCCTGGTCGCCGGTCCGGTTGGACTGACCGCGCTCGACGCGCCGCAGCACCTCCTCCCGTGTCAATCCCGGCGGCGCCGCGACCACCATGGTGGTGAGCGTAGGCGGGCGCGGGCACGGACGGAACTGCACTCGGCCCCCTGAACTGAGGTCCTTCGGCTCTGGGTCCTTTGGCGTTTCGTCAATAGCCTTCGGACCATGAGGTGGATTCGCATCTCGAGGAAACCTCGGCCGTTCGCGAATCCCGAGGAGGGTCAAACAGATGGTTGACTTGGCTCCGTCCAGACGGAGCTGGCTGAAAGCATTCTCGTCCGCCGCGGTCGTGACTGCGGCGGCCATCGTCTTAGGAGCATGCGGTGCTGGTGGGGGCGGCTCGACGACCCCGCCGAAGCTCATCGTGGGCGCCATTCACGTCGGGTCGATCCACGACGCCGGCTACAACGAGGCCGAGCATGACGGCCTGGTCGCGATGACCAAAGCCATCCCCGGCATCAAGCTTCTCGAGGCCGAGAACGTTCCTGAGGGGCCCGGTGTCGAGACCGTTATGGAGAACATGATCCGGCAGGGCGCCACGCTCATCTTTCCGATGAGCTACGGCTACCAGGACTTCGCGCTCAACGTCGCCGCCCTTCACCCCGGCGTTTACTTCGAGCACCCGGCCGGCTACAAGAAGGCGGCGAACTTCGGGACCTACTGGGGCGCCAGCGACATGTACAGCTACTCGCTGGGCGCGGCGGCCGGTCTGATGACGAAGACGAACAAGATCGCCTTCCTCGGCGGCTTTCCGATCCCCCAGATCATCGACTCCATCAACGCCTTCCACCTCGGCGCGCGTTCGGTCAACCCGAGCGTGACGACGTACGCCATCTTCAACGGCACCTGGTCTGACCCGGCCAAGGAGGCCACAGCGACCAACGCGCTGGCCGACCAGGGGGTCGACGTCGTGACCGGCATCGTCGACTCGCCGATCAGCTTCGTCGAGACGGCCGAAAAGCGAGGCATCATGTCGATCGGCTACCACTCCGCCTCGGTGGCGAAGTTCGCACCCAACGGTTTCATCAGCGGCATCGACTTCCAGTTCGGCGCGTACTTCACGAAGTGCGCGCAGGACACCATCGACGACAAGTGGACCGCCAACAACTACATCGGCGACGTGAACTCCGGCATGGTCCAGCTCGCGCCGTTCGGCAAGAAGGTGCCCGCCGGCGTGCAGACCAAGACCCTGGCGGTGCTGCAGTCCTTCAAGGACGGCACGCTCAAGAGCCCGTTCGTCGGACCGGTGTACGACCAGAAGGGAACACTCCGCATCAAGCCGGGCGAGGTGCCTGACTGGAACTTCGTCAACACGGTCGACTGGTTCGCGCAGGGGATCGTCGGGCAGACCTCATGAGCGCGACGGCAGTTGATTTGAAGAGCAGGGTCGAGGCCGCCAACGAGGTGGCCTTGACCCGACTGATCTCGGCCGACCCGGTCCTGGTCGACGTCGCGCCGGCTCGCGAGGTCGTCGATGGCCTGGAGGGCCGGATGATCCTTCACGCCGGCCCGCCTATTGCGTGGCAGCGGATGTGCGGAGCGATGCGCGGGTCCGTGATCGGCCTGGTGTTGTGGGAGGGTTGGGCCGGATCGGCGGAGGAGGCCGAGCGGCTGATCGCCGAAGGTGGCGTCCGGCTCGAGCCGAACCATCACCACCATGGGGTCGGTCCGATGGCGGGCACGACCTCTCCGTCGCTGCCGGTGTGGGTGGTCGAGAACCGGACGTTCGGCAACCGCGCCTTCTGCCGGCTGGCGGAGAGCTATCAGCAGTTCGGGCAGTTCGACGCGGAGGCCCTGGGCGGGCTGACGCGATGGCGGGACGTCTGGGCGCCGTCGATACGCGCGGGGCTGCGCAGGCGAGGACCGATCTCGCTCAAGTCGATCATCGCCCGCGCCCTCGTGATGGGTGATGAGCTTCACAACCGGCCCAACGCCGCCTCCAGCCTGTTCGCCAACGTCATCGGCCAGGCCATGGTCGACGCCGACGTGGCCAAGCCGGCGCTCCTCGAGACCATGGGCTATCTGGCCGGCAACGAGTTTCTCTTCCTCGGCATATCGATGGCCGCGGCGAAGAGTGCCGCCGAGCCGGTCGAAGGCGTGGCGGACGGCACGCTCGTGACGGCGATGGCGCGGAACGGCGTCGAGTTCGGGATCCGCGTCGCCGGCATGCCCGGCGAATGGTTTGTCGCGCCGGCTCCGCAGGTCGAGGGCCTCATGCTGCCGGGCTTCAAGCCGGAGGACGCCGGGCTTGACATGGGTGACTCGGCCATCACCGAGACGGTGGGATGGGGAGGTTTCGTGCTCGGCGGCGCCCCCGGCATCCTCGCGCTGACCGGAGGGACGCCGGAGCAGGCGCTGCAGATCAGCCGTGACATGCGACAGATAACCGCCGGCGCGAGCCCGGACTACCGGATGCCCGCGCTGGGGTTCGCCGGTGCCGCCGTCGGCATCGACGTCCGCAAGGTCGTCGCGACCGGGATCGAGCCCCTCATCGACACCGCGATCGCCCATCGAGACCCGGGTCATCCCAAGATCGGTGGCGGTCTGGTCCGGGCTCCCATGGCGTGCTTCCGGAGCGCCCTCGCCGAGTTCGGGCGGCGCCACGGTGTCTGATGGGCGCAACCGCCTATTCGGTCCGGCGGCACACGTACCTCGACTCGGTCTTCCTGATGCGGGTCGCCCAGGGCTTGCAGGCCGGATCCGGGGTCACCGACGTGGCCGCGCTGATGGCCACGCCTGCGAACAAGCAGCTGCTCTTCGAGGCGGGGTTCTCCGGGCCTGAGGTCGAGTCGGCCGGCGCCGACGACCTGGTCGTGGGCATCACCGCGCGTTCGGAACCCGAAGCCGAAGCCGCCCTGTCCGGTCTCGATCGACTGCTCGCTGCACCGATGCAGGACGCGTCGCATGTCGCGCGCAGTTGGGACGAAGCGCTGGCGGTGCTTCCCGGCGCGAACCTTGCGGTGATCTCCGTGCCCGGCGACTACGCGGCGCCGGAGATCGAGCACGCCCTCTCGCGCGGGCTGCACGTGTTCTGCTTCAGCTCGAACGTCTCGCTCGGCGACGAGGCCCGCCTGAAGCAGCTCGCCTCGTCGCGTGGCCTGCTCCTCATGGGGCCTGACTGCGGCACCGCCATCATCGCCGGCAAGGGCATCGGCTTTTCGAACGCCGTGAGGCGCGGACCGATCGGCATCGTCGGCGGATCGGGCACCGGCATCCAGGCCGTCAGCTGCCTGATCGACGCCGCCGGCTCCGGGATCTCGCACGCCATCGGCTGCGGGAGCCGCGACCTGCTGGACGAGATCGGCGGCATCACGACGTTCGCGGGTCTGCGCGCGCTCGCCGGCGACCCGGAGACGAAGGCGATCGTCGTCGTCTCGAAGACGCCCGGGCCGAAGACGCGCGCGCGACTCGCCGAGCTGACCGCAGCTTCGCCGAAACCCATCGTCACGTGCTTCCTGGGCGGGCCGGACGCGGGGTCGGCGGCAACCTTCGACGACGCCGTCGCCCAGGCCCTTCGACTCGTCGGGGTGGGCGTGGCGGCGAATGGAGAAACGCCGGCGCCGCCGGCCCACATAAGAGGACGCGCGCGCGGGCTGTTCGCGGGCGGAAGCCTGCGGTACGAGGCCGAGCGAATTCTCCAGAGGGCGGGCGTCTCCGCGGACCGATTCGAGCTGCTCGACATGGGCTCTGAGGAGATCACGCGCGGTCGGGCCCATCCGATGATCGACCCACGCCTCCGTGCGCAACGGATTCTCGAGAGCGCGCGCGACTCGAGCGTCGGCCTGCTGCTCCTGGACTTCGTGCTCGGACGAGGCGCCGCGATGGATCCGGTGGGCGACCTGATCCCAGCCATCGGGGAGGCCCGAAGGCGCGGATCGGTGGTCGTCGCTTCGGTGGTCGGCAGCGACCGCGATCCGCAGGGCCTCGAACGGCAGCGAACCGCGCTGCGCCAGGCCGGGGTGGTGGTCCTGTCCAGCAGCGCCAGGGCGGCCGCTTACGTGGCGGAGGCGCTGCGATGAACGTCGACGATCTCTTGCAGAAACCGCCGAAGGTCGTCAACGTCGGCCTGCGGAATTTCGCGCGCGACCTCGAAGACCAGCAGGTCGAGGTGGTTCAGCTCGACTGGCGTCCGCCTCGGCCCGAGGACGAGGAGATGAAGCGGCTGCTGGAGAAGCTGCTGTGAGCGGGCCGCTTCTCTCGCTTCGCCAGGTCACGAAGCGATTTCCGGGCGTGCTCGCCAACGACCGCGTCGACTTCGACGCGTACGGCGGCGAGATCCACGCCCTGCTGGGCGAGAACGGGGCGGGCAAGAGCACGTTGATGAAGGTCGCCTACGGCTACTACCCGAAGGACGGCGGCGAGGTCTGGCTGGACGGCCGAGAGCTCGACCTGAAAAGTCCTGCCGACGCCCGGCGCGCCGGCATCGGGATGGTCTTTCAGAGCTTCACCCTGATCCCCGCCTTCACGGCTGCCGAGAACATCGCCCTCTATCTTCCGCACCTCGACCTGATGCCCAACGTCGAGGTCATCGAGAAGGAGATCCGGGACCGTGCGGTCGCGTTCGGCCTGGAGGTCGATCCTCGCGCGGTCGTCGGCATGATGGCCGCCGGCCAGCAGCAGAAGGTCGAGATCCTGAAGCTGCTGCTCGCGGGCGCGAGGGTGCTCATCTTCGACGAGCCGACCAGCGTCCTTCCGCCGCACGAGATCGAGAATCTGTTCGCCGTCTTCCGGCGATTGAAGCAGGCCGGCTTTGCGGTCGTCTTCATCACCCACAAGCTGCACGAGGTGCTCGAGTGCGCCGACCGCATCACGGTCATGCGTCGGGGCGCCGTCACCGGCTCCATCTCCGGTCGGGAGGCGACCGAAGACGCACTGCTGAAGATGATGTTCGGCGGTGGCGCTGTCGAGGCGCGCCGCGCTCAGCCTCCGGTCGCCGCCGAACCCGCGCCGGCCCTGAATCTGGAGGAACTGAGCAGCGGCGGAGCCGGCCTGCCTCTGCGGGAGATCAACCTCGAGGTGCGGCGTGGGGAGATAGTCGGCGTCGCCGGCGTGTCAGGCAACGGCCAGCGAGAGCTCGGCGACGTGGTCCTTGGCCTGCTGCCGATCACGGCCGGGCGGAAGTGGCTTTTCGGGGAGGACGTGACCGGCTGGAGCGTGGCCAGGCTTCGTCAGGCCGGCGTGGCCTACGTGGCCGAGAACCCCGGCTACATGGCGGTCGCGCCGGGCTTGACCCTCGCGGAGAACTTCGCCGTCACGTCGCCTCGGGCCTATCAGCTGGCCGGTGGACTCCGCGTCGATTGGGCTCGGGTCTCGGCTGACATGAGGCGCGCGTACGGAGCGCTCGAGATCGAGGCTCCGGATCCCGGGCTCCGCGCCGGGGCGCTTTCCGGAGGCAACCTGCAGCGCTTCAGCCTCGCGCGGGAGCTGGGCCGCAAGCCGCGCGTGATCGTCGCGGTCTATCCGACCCGAGGGCTCGACGCGCGGACCGCGAACCACGCCGAGAACCTGCTGCTCGCGGCGCGGTCGGAGGGGGCGGCCGTCCTGCTGATGTCGCAGGACCTGGATGAGCTCTTCTCCCTGAGCGACCGGCTGGTGGTCCTCCGGTCGGGCCGGATCGTGGGCCGCTCACGGCCGCAGGAGACGACCCAGATCGAAGTCGGCCGGCTGATGACCGGAGGCGGTTGATGGCGCAGGCAGCAGCGGTCTTTCGCGCGCCGTGGGCCGGAGGCTACAGGCGGCTTCCGCCTTTTGTGCGCGAGACGCTGCGGTGGATCGGGTGGCTTGCGGTCGCCCTGGGCCTCTACACGCTGCTCCTCCTCGCCTACGGCCGAGACCCCGTGCAGGCCTACTCGGACATCCTGTCGAGCACGCTCGGCAGCACGTATGGGATCTCCGAGGTGCTGGTGAAGATGATCCCGATCGTGCTGTGCGCCCTGGCGGTGGCGATCCCGGCGCGGGTCGGCCTCGTCAACGTCGGCGCCGAGGGGCAGCTGTTCGTCGGCGCCCTGGGCGCCACGTGGGCGACCCTGGCATTCCCGTCGCTTCCGGGCTGGATCCTGCTGCCACTCTCCGCCGCGTCGGGGTTCGTCGCCGCCGGCGCATGGGCAGGGGTGTGCGGCCTGCTCCGGGCGCGCGGGTGGCTGAACGAGGTCTTCTCGACGATGCTCCTCAACTATCTCGCCGTGCTCGTCGTCGACTACCTGATATTCGGGCCCTGGCGAGATCCGACCAGCTCCAACTATCCACAGAGCCGCCTGTTCCCGGCCGCCGGCTGGCTGCCCACGCTCGCGGGCACGCGCGTCACGGTGTTCCTCTTCGTGGCGGTGGCCTGCGTCGCCGCCTTCGCGCTGGTCATCGCCTACACGCGGTGGGGCCTCGAGATCAGGGCGATCGGCGGCAATCCCGAGGCGGCCCGGCGCAACGGCGTCTCGATCACGCGCTACCTGGTGATCCTGATGATCATCGGCGGGGGCCTCGCCGGCCTCGCCGGCATGGGCGAGGTCGCCGGCCTGCATCACCGGCTGAACCCCGGCGTGTCCTCCTATTACGGCTACACGGGCTTTCTCGTCAGCTGGCTTGCCGGCCATCGCGCGGCGCTGATCCCGGTCATGGCGTTCGTCATGGCCGTGCTGGCCTCGGGCGGTGACATCCTCCAGATCACCCAGGGCCTCCCGTACGCCGCGGTCACGCTGCTGATGGCGTTGATCCTTTTCGTCGTGCTCGCCGCCCGGGCGCGGAAGGGAGCGAAATCGCAATGACGACGGTGATCGCGCTCGGAGTCGTGGCGGGCGCGCTGGCCTCAGGCGTCTCGGTCTTCTACGCCGCCCTCGGCGAGGTGGTCGGTCAGAGGGCCGGGATCGTCAACCTCGGCATCGAAGGAGTGATGCTGGTCGGCGCGGCCACGTCCTTCGCCGTGACCGCGGTCACCGGCAACGTGCTGCTGGGACTGGCTGCCGGGGCAGGCTCCGGATTGGCGTTCAACCTGATCCTGGGCCTGCTCGTGGTGACCAGGCGCACCAACCAGCTGGCGAGCGGCCTTGCGCTCTGGTTTCTCGGCGGCGGGGCGAGCACGTTGATCGGCCTGTCGTACACCGGGACCCACATCGACGGGCTGGGCGAGGTGCGGCTTCCGGGCAGCGGTCTCCTGCCCGCGGAATGGTCGCGCGTCATCGACCAGGACGTGCTCGTCTACCTCGCGCTGCCGGCGGCGCTGGCCGTGACGTGGCTGCTCTGGCGGACGCGTTGGGGGCTCCACCTGCGCGCGGTCGGTGAGGACCGGATGGCGGCGTTCGCCGCGGGGTTGAACCCTTCGCGCCTTCAGTACCAGGCGCTGGCCATCGCCGGAGCCCTGTACGGACTCGGCGGGGCGCAGCTGGCGCTGGCGTACACCAAGACCTGGCAAGAAGGGATGACCGCAGGGCGCGGGTTCGTCGCGGTGGTGATCGTGATCTTCGCCTTGTGGCGTCCGCTGCGGACGATCGCGGGCGCGCTGCTCTTCGGCGGCGCGGTCGCGCTCGGGCTGCAGCTGCAGGTCCGTGGGCTGCCGGTGTCGCCCTTCCTGCTCGACATGCTGCCCTATCTGCTGACCCTGCTCGTCGTGCTCATCTTCGGCCGGCCCAAGGCGTTCGCCGTCCCCATGGGCCTGCGAGAGGTCTTTGGAGGCACCGCGAAATGAACGCGCTTTCTCATTCCACCAGCCGTTCGCTCGAAGGCCTGCTGCACGGGCCGCTGGTCCGCGGCTCCGTCCTCAGCAGGGCGCACCTGCAATTCGGCGACTACGTCGTGAGCCTCACGCGACCAGGCGAGCCTCGGATGCCCAACGGCATCGAATGCGCCGCCGAGGCGCGGCTCCGGGACCGGGTCGCGATCGGAGGCGGCCGGCTGGTGATCGGCCACGCCGTCGTCAAGCCGGGACCGGGTTGGAACCCCGTTCCGGATTTCCACAAGGCGCACGTGCTGCCGCCCGGGCCGGAGCCGATCGTCCTCGCGCTCGCGGGACTCGGGCCAGGGCTCACGCCCGCGGGTGACGACGTCCTCGCCGGCTACGCCGCCGGCCTGGTGCTGCTTCACGGGCAGCGCAAGCGCGCCGAGCAGATCGCGAATCAAGCCGCTGCACGGACGAACTCACTCAGCGCGACACTCCTCCGCCACGCCGCGCAGGGCGAGGTGCCCGAGGTCGTGCACATCCTGCTCGCCACCGGTGACGCAAGACCATTGCTCGCGTTCGGCCATTCGTCGGGCCAGGCGTGGCTGCGAGGGCTGGTCTCGGCGGGCTACGCGGTCGAGCTCGAGGGCTCGTCGCTCTCCGCGCTGCGACTTGCCGGGGAAGGCCGGAGATGAGAATCGTGGCCGCCCTCGGTGGCAATGCGCTGCTTCGCCGCGGCGAGCCGCTCGAAGCCTCGATCCAGCGCGAGAGGGTCCAGGCGGCGGCGCACGCGCTGGCGCCGCTCGCGCGGCGCCACGAGCTCGTGGTGACCCACGGCAATGGACCGCAGGTCGGCCTTCTCGCGCTGCAGTCCGAGGCGTACACCGCCGTGCATCCCTATCCGCTCGACGTCCTCGTCGCCGAGAGCGAAGGCATGATCGGGTACCTGCTCGAGCAGGCGCTGCAGAACGAGATCCCCGAGCGCGAGGTGGTGACCGTGCTGACGGAGGTCGTCGTCGACAACGACGACCCGGCCTTCGCCAGGCCGACGAAACCGGTTGGTCCCGTCTACGCCGAGTCGACGGCTCGCGCCCTCGCCTCGGAGCGAGGCTGGAGCGTCGCGTCGGACGGTTCGGGTTATCGCCGCGTCGTCGCGTCCCCCGAGCCAGGCGAGATCGTCCAGGCCGACACGATCAAGCGGCTGGTCGAGACGGGCGCGATCGTCATCTGCTCGGGAGGTGGCGGCATCCCGACCGTCCTCGACTGCAGGTCGGGACGTCGCGTGGGCGCCGAAGCCGTGATCGACAAAGACCTTTCCGCGGCCCTGCTTGCCCAGGAAGTCGGCGCCGATTTCCTGTTGCTCCTGACGGACGTCGAGTTCGTCCAGGACGGATGGGGGACGGGCGACGCGCACGCGATCGCGGGCGCGACTCCGGCGCAGCTTCGCGGCATGAGGTTTGCCGCCGGATCGATGGCGCCGAAGGTCGAGGCGGCGTGCCGCTTCGTCGAGGCGACCGGCAAGGCGGCCGCCATCGGCTCGCTGCTGAAAGCAGATGAGGTGATCGCGGGCACCTCGGGCACTCACGTTTCGGAATCGGTGTTGATCAAGGAGTCGGTCAGATGATGTGGTACTGGACAGGCAATGGCGGCATGTGGCTCGCCGGCATCGTGATGACTGTGGTCCTGTGGGGCGCGATCATCGCGTTCATCGTCGTGCTGCTTCGATCGATGCCACAACGCAAGACGGATGGAGCAGACGCTGCGCTCGCCACGCTTCGACGGCGTCTCGCCTCGGGCGAGATCACCTCGGACGAATTCGAGCGCCTGCGCAAGGTCCTCCAGGGATAGGCGACGGCTGCAGCCGCTTTCGCGAGAGGAGTAGCGTGTTTCGTGCGGCGCGATTGAATCCTGGAGTGGGCGCGGCCTTCGCCGCGAAGACGTGGTCTTGATCGGGTGACCGCCCGTTCAGACCGGCCGGCCAACCCGCTGCTCGGCGTCCACCAGTTCTTCCGCCAGGGCAAAGCGTCTGCCGAGGGCTGGAGCGAGCTCGTGGCCAAGGACCGGAACTGGGAATCGTTCTACCGCGACCGCTGGCAGCACGACAAGGTGGTGCGCTCCACGCACGGCGTCAACTGCACCGGGTCGTGCTCGTGGAACGTCTACGTCAAAGACGGCATCATCACATGGGAGTCGCAGGCGGTCGACTACCCCTCCACGGGACCCGACATGCCCGACCACGAGCCTCGCGGCTGCCCCCGCGGTGCGAGCTTCTCCTGGTACACGTACTCGCCTCTGCGCGTGAAATACCCCTACGTCCGCGGCAGCTTGCTGGAGATGTACCGGCAGGAGCGGGCGGGTGGGCGAGATGCGGTCGAGGCGTGGCAGGCGATCGTCGACGACCCCGAGCGGTCACGGACCTACAAGTCGCAGCGCGGCAAGGGTGGGTTCGTGCGCGCTTCGTGGAACGAGGTGACCGAGATGATCGCGGCCGCGCACGTGCACACCATCAAGCGCTACGGACCCGACCGCGTGGTCGCCTTCTCGCCGATCCCGGCAATGTCGATGGTCTCGTACGCCGCAGGCACTCGCTTCTATTCGCTGATCGGCGGGGTCATCCTCAGCTTCTACGACTGGTACGCGGACCTGCCGCCGGCCTCACCGCAGGTGTTCGGCGACCAGACCGACGTCCCGGAGTCGGCGGACTGGTACAACGCGAAGTACCTGATCGTTTGGGGCACGAACCTGCCGATCACGCGAACCCCGGACGCGCATTTCATGGCCGAGGCGCGCTACCACGGGCAGAAGGTGGTCGTCGTCTCGCCGGACTACTCGGACCACACGAAGTTCGCCGACCACTGGCTGCCCGCACAGCCGGGGACGGACGCGGCCCTGGCCATGGCGATGGGCCACGTCATCCTCAAGGAGTTCTACGTCGACCGCCAGGTCCCGTACTTCGAGAGCTATGCCCGGCGGTTCACCGACCTGCCGCTGCTCGTCACGCTGCGCCGCCGGGACGATGCCTATGTGGCCGACCGCTTCCTTCGTGCCTCCGATCTCGGTGACAGGGTCGAGAACGCGGACTGGAAGACGGTCGTGTTCGACGGTGCGTCGGGCCGCCCGGCGGTGCCGAACGGCTCGGTCGGCTTTCGGCACGGCGATACGCTGGGTCGCTGGAACCTCGACCTCGGTGAGATCGAACCTGCGCTGACACTTCTGGGACGCCACGACGAGCTCGTCGAGGTGGACCTGCCGCGCTTCGACGAAGGAGCGACGGAAGGCGGAGGCATCCACCGGCGCGGCGTGCCGGCAAAGCGGATCGGCGACCAGGTCGTGACGACGGTGTTCGACCTCGTGCTCGCGCAGTACGGCGTCGCGCGCGCGGGGCTGCCCGGCGAATGGCCGAAGGGCTACGACGACCCGCAGCCCTACACGCCCTCATGGCAGGAGGCCATAACCTCCGTGGACGCGCAGCTCGCGGCGCGGATTGCGCGAGAGTTCGCGCGCAACGCGGAGCTGACCAGGGGTCGCTCGATGATCTGCATGGGCGCCGGCACGAACCACTGGTTCCACTCCGACCAGATCTACCGCACGTTTCTGTCGATGCTGATCCTGTGCGGATGCGAAGGCGTGAACGGCGGCGGCTGGGCGCACTACGTGGGCCAGGAGAAGGTCAGGCCGCTGACCGGCTGGCAGACGCTCGCGTTCGCGCTCGACTGGACGCGACCGCCACGGCAGCAGGCCGGCACGCCTTACTGGTACCTGGCCACGGACCAGTGGCGCTACGACGCGTTCACGGCGGAGGAGTTCGCGACCCCGCTCGGCCGAGGTCTCCTCCGGGGCCGTCACATGGCGGATTGCAACGCCCTCGCCGCCCGACTGGGGTGGATGCCGTCGTTTCCGAGCTTCAACGCCAACCCCCTGGACCTGGGAGAGCGCGGCCCGGACCAGGTCGTCGGAGAGCTGAAAGCAGGCAAGCTTCGCTTCGCCGCCGAAGATCCGGACGCGCCGGAGAACTGGCCGCGGGTCTGGACGGTGTGGCGGGCCAACGTCCTCGGTTCGTCGGGCAAAGGGCATGAATACTTCCTCAAGCACCTGCTCGGGACGAGCGACCCGGCCGTCCGCGCCGAGGAGTCGCCGCCGGAGCTCAGGCCGAAGGAGGTCGTGTGGCACGACGACGCGCCGCGCGGCAAGGTCGACCTGCTCACGACCGTCGATTTCCGGATGACCAGCAACGGCCTCTTCTCCGACGTCGTGCTGCCCGCCGCGACCTGGTACGAGAAATACGACCTCTCCTCGACCGACATGCACGCTTTCATCCACTCGTTCAACCAGGCCATCCCGCCTCCGTGGGAGGCGAAGACCGACTGGGACGCCTTCAACCTCATCGCGCAGGCGTTTGGCACGCTCGCGGCGAAGCATCTGGGCAAGCGCAAAGACCTGATCGCGGCGCCGCTGGCCCACGACAGCGTCGACGAGCTGGGGCAGCCGATGGGCGAGGTCAAGGACTGGAAGGCCGGCGGCGTCGACCCGGTTCCGGGCAAGACGATGCCCAGGCTCGTGGTCGTCGAGCGGGACTACGCGGCGGTGGCGGAAAAGATGACTTCCCTCGGCCCGCTGCTCGAGACGTTGGGCAGCGCGACCAAGGGCATCGGCTGGAAGCCGCTGCCAGAGGTCGAATACCTACGCAGCAAGCACGGTCTCGCCGCCAACGGGAGGCCGGCGATCGCCACCGCGCAGCAGGCGTGCGAGGTGATCCTCGCGCTGTCCGGCACCACGAACGGGCGGCTCGCGGTCGAAGGGCTGCGCTCGCTCGAAGAGCGCACCGGCCTGACGCTGACCGACCTGGCCGAATCACGTGCCGGCGACCGGATCACCTTTCAGGATGCGCAGGTTCAGCCGCGCAACGTCATCACCTCGGCCGAGTGGTCCGGCATCGAGACGCACGACCGCCGTTACGCGCCTTTCACCATCAACGTCGAGAGGCAGAAACCGTGGCACACGCTTAGCGGCCGGCAGCATTTCTACCTCGACCACCAATGGATGCTCGAGATGGGTGATGGCTTGCCCGCGTACAGGCCGCCGCTGAGCTACCGCCGGCACTACGGCGACCAGGCCGTTCACGAGCAGGGCCGCGCCGAGGTGACCCTGCGGTATCTCACGCCGCACTCGAAGTGGTCGATCCACTCCGAGTACCAGGACAACATCCACATGCTCACGCTGTTTCGCGGCGGTCCCGTGATCTGGATGTCGCCGCAGGACGCGGACGCGATCGGGGTCAAGGACAACGACTGGATCGAGGCGTACAACCGCAACGGCGTCATCGCATGCCGTGCGACCGTCACCCACCGGCTGCCCCAGGGGACCTGCCTGATGTACCACGCGAAGGACCGCCATCTCAACGTCCCGCTGACCGAGCTCCACGGCAATCGCGGCGGAATGGACAACTCGCTCACGCGCATCGTCTTCAAGCCGACGCACCTCATCGGCGGCTACGCGCAGCTCTCCTACGGCTTCAACTACTACGGGCCGTGCGGCTCGCAACGTGACGAGACGACGGTGATTCGCAAACGGCAGAGCGAGGTCGTCTTCTGACATGCGGGTGAAAGCGCAGGTTGCGATGGTGATGAACCTCGACAAGTGCATCGGCTGCCACACGTGCTCGGTCACGTGCAAGCAGGTGTGGACCAACCGGCCGGGCACCGAGTACGTCTGGTTCAACAACGTCGAGACGAAGCCTGGAGTGGGTTACCCGCGCCGCTGGGAGGACAACGAGCGCTGGCGTGGCGGCTGGGAGCTCGACGGCCACGGCCGGCTCCGGCTGAAGGCCGGCGGCCAGCTGTCGAAGCTGGTCAAGATCTTCTGGAACCCGAACCTGCCGACGCTAGACGACTACTACGAGCCCTGGACCTACGACTACGAGCACCTGATCACAGCCCCTCTGTCGGACCGTGACCCCGTCGCGCGGCCGCAGAGCCAGATCACCGGCAAACGCATGGACGTGCGGTGGGGGCCGAACTGGGACGACGACCTCGCGGGCGCCCCCGAGACGGCACGCGATGATCCCGACCTCCGCGGCATCCAGGAGCACGTGAAGCTCGCGTACGAGCAGGCTTTCATGTTCTACCTGCCGCGGATCTGCGAGCACTGCTTGAATCCGTCGTGCGTGGCGTCGTGCCCATCCGGCGCGATGTATAAGCGCGACGAAGACGGCATCGTTCTCGTCGATCAGGACAAGTGCCGCGGCTGGCGCTTCTGCGTCTCGGGCTGCCCCTACAAGAAGGTGTACTTCAACCATCGCACCGGCAAAGCGGAGAAATGCACGCTGTGCTATCCGCGGATCGAGGCGGGGCTGCCGACCATCTGCTCGGAAACGTGCGTCGGCCGCATTCGCTACCTCGGCCTCGTCCTCTATGACTCGGACCGCGTCCTCGAGGCCGCGTCGACGCCGGACGAGAAGAAGCTGCTCGACGCGCAGCTGGGCCTGTTTCTCGATCCGCACGACCCGGACGTCCAGGCCCAGGCGCGGCGCGACGGGATCCCCGACGACTGGATGCAGTTCGCGCAGCGCTCTCCCGTTTATGCGCTCGCGATCAAGTACCGGGTCGCGCTGCCGCTGCACCCCGAGTACCGGACGCTGCCCATGGTCTGGTACGTGCCTCCGCTCTCTCCGGTCGTCAACGCCCTCGAAGGCGACGGCTACGAGGCCAACCCGGACGACGTGTTTCCGGCCATCGACATGATGCGCATCCCCGTCGAGTACCTGGCCAACCTCCTGACCGCCGGCGACGCGGGGCGGGTCCGGGAGGTGCTGCACCGGCTCGCGGCGATGCGCGCCTACATGCGCAAGAAAGAGGTGCTGGGCGAGCTCGACGCGGCGCTTGCGCCTTCGGCCGGCTTGGAGGACGGCGACCTCGAGCTCATGTACCGCCTGCTGGCCATCGCCAAGTACGACGACCGCTACGTCATCCCGCAAGCGCACACGGAGCTCGCGGACCGCCTGCTCGAGCAGCAGGGCGGCGGCTGCGCCGTCGGTCATCAGCCGGCCTTCAACACCAGGTTCATGCTGCCGGTCATCCAGCCGGGGGAAACGGACTCTTGAGACGGCCGCCGTACAAGCTGCTCTCGGTCCTCCTCGTCTATCCGGACGTCGGCGTCTTCGGCGCGAAGGCGGAGCTCGAGGCCGCCATCACGGAGCTGCCCCTGACGGCCGAGCGCTCGGCTCTCGAGAGATTCTGGTCGTGGTTCTCCGCCACCCCCGCGCGCCAGGTCCAGGCCGAGTATGTGGAGACGTTCGACCTGCAGAAGCGCTCGAGCCTGTACATGACGTTCTTCACCGAGGGCGATACACGCAAGCGCGGGCAGGCGCTCCTCCGCCTGAAGCGTCTCTACCGGGGTGCGGGCCTCGAGCTGGAAAGCGCGGAACTGCCCGATTACCTCCCGGTCATGCTCGAATTCGCCGAGCTGGCGCCGGGGGACGCGGGCAGGCGGCTGCTGGCCGAGCACCGTCCGGCGCTCGAGCTCCTGCGGCTGCATCTGACGGAGCTCAAGAGCCCGTATCGCCACCTCATCGAAGGCGTCTGCGCCGGTCTGCCTCGCCTGGCGCCGGCGGACATGGATTTCGTCAGGCGTCTTTTGACCCAGGGCCCTCCGGCTGAGCAGGTCGGCCTGCAGCCGTTCGCCCCGCCGGAAGTGATGCCGGTCGACGCCCGATGAGCGGGCTCAACGAGCTCGTCTGGGTCGCGCTGCCGTACATCGCGATCGCGATCTTCGTCGCGGGCCACGTCTGGCGCTATCGCCATGACAAGTTCGGCTGGACGTCGAGATCGACGCAGATCCTCGAGAGCCGCTGGCTCGCGTGGGGCTCGAACCTATTCCACTTCGGAGCGCTCGCCGCGATCGGCGGCCACGTGCTCGGGATCCTGATCCCGGCCGGCCTCACGGCCGCGGTCGGCGTCGACGAGGCGGCTTACCACATCCTGTCCGCGTCGGCCGGCACCGCCGCCGGTGTGGTCTGCGCAGCCGGGCTCGTGATCCTCGTCTGGCGCAGGCTCGCGTCTCTACGCGTCTGGCGGACGACGACGTACGTCGACATGGCGACTTACGTGCTGCTGATCCTGATCATCACCCTCGGGCTGATCGACACCGTCTGGTTCAACACGATCCAGGGCGGATACGACTACCGCCACACCGTCGCCGAATGGTTCCGCGGCATCTTCTTGCTGAACCCGCGACCCGAGCTGATGGTCTCGGCTCCGCTCCTCTACCAGCTCCACGCGGCCAGCGCCTGGCTCTTGTTCGCGCTGTGGCCTTTCAGCAGGCTCGTCCACGCCTGGAGCCTGCCCTTCCAGTACCTCGGCCGGCCGTACATCCTTTACCGCAGCCGCTACGCGGCGTCGCGCCGATGACGCCGGCGGCGCTCGACCTGCTCGCCCGGCTGGTGGCCGAGCAGGTGGCCGAAAAGGCATGTGCGACGTGCGGAGCGGTCCTCACCGAGGCCAGGATCTCGCTCCGCATGCGTGATGGCGAGCGAGTGCTCGTCGAGGTCACCTGCCGTGCCTGCGACCACGTTGCCTTGCTCACGGCACAGCCACGGGGGGACGAGGGTGGCGTCATCGGACTCCGCTGAGCTGCACTTCGAACGGTCGCTCGACGACGCGTACGACGCCCTGGAGCGGCGGCTTCGGGCGGGACCGGAGGCGTGGCTGCCGGGTTTCTCTGTCGAGGCCGGCAAGGTCACGTGCGAGCTGTGGTTCGAGCAGGCCGGCCGGCGCATAAGCCGGCGCGTGGAGCTGGAGGCAGGTCCGGTCCAGCGCTTCGCGTACGGCGTGACCGTGCACGTTCGCTGGAAGGCGGCGCGTCATCCCGAGCTCTACCCGGCGTTCGACGGGCATCTCCGCCTCGAAGCTCGACGGCAGGCCGGATCGATGCTTCGGCTCGACGGTCGCTACACGCCGCCGGGCGGGCGATTGGGGGCGACGGTCGATCGGGCCGTGATGCACCATGTCGCGCAGTCGTCGGTCAACGATCTGCTGGCGCGGGTGGCCGAGCGCCTCGTCACCTCGCCAGCGCGCGACGCTCCGAATGCGGGGCCGCCCGCATCATCCAGGTAAGCACCGCGAGACAGCCCAGGCTGGTCAGCCCGAGCAGCAAGAATCCGATCGTGTAGCTGCCCGTCGCCGACTTGACGAAGGCCATGACCAGAGGGGGGAAGAATCCGCCCAGGCCGCCCGCGGCGCCGACCACGCCGGTGACCGCACCCACCTGAGCCGGAAACTCCAGCGCCACGAGCTTGAACACGGCGCCGGTGCCGAGGCCGAACATGACCGCGAGGGTCAAGCAGCAGAACGTCAGAGGAACGATGCTCGCGTAGCCGGCGGCAAGACCGCCCGCGAGCAACGTGGTCCCGCCGAACGAGACCAGCAGCACGCGGTGCGCACCGATCCGGTCGGACAGATAGCCGCCGAGAGGGCGGGCCACCACCGCAAGCAGCGCAAAGCCTGCCGCCCGCGCGCCGGCGTCCGCCTTGGTCAACCCATAGACGCCGACCAGCAGCTTGGGCAGGTAGAGGTACAGGGCGACGAAGCCGCCGAAGGCGAGGAAGTAGAAGACGGTGAGCGCCCACGCCCGCCACTCGGTCGTGAAGACGCGGAAGGGCGCAAGAAAGCCTGCCGCGACCGCGGGCCGCGGCGTCGGAGGCTCTTCCGCCGCCCAGAGAAAGATCCCGCCCACGATCAAGACAAGCGCCGCGGCGGTGACGAACATGACGCCCATGCCCCAGCGCTGGACGATGGTCGGCGAGGTGAGCGCGGTCAGAACGGTGCCGCCCATGCCCATGCCGTAGATGCCGAGCGCAAACCCCTGGCGCTCTCTGCCGAACCAGCGCGTCACGTACGGGACGCCGATGGCGAACGAAGACCCTGCGAACCCGAGCAGAAAGCCGAAGACCACGAGCGTGGTGAAAGACGAGTGCCACAGCGCGATGGCCAGCAGCGGGATGGCGGCGAACGCCATGAGGCTCGGAAAGACCCGGCGCGCCCCGTAACGGTCGGTGAGCACGCCCATCGGCACGCGCATCACCGAACCAAGCACCACCGGGATGGCCACCAGCCAGCCGACCTCGACCTCGCTCAGCTTCAGGTCGTGCTGGATGGCGGGGGAGAGGGGCCCGAAGACGGACCAGACGTAGAAGCACGTGAAGAACGCGAGTGTCGCCAGCCCGAGAGCCCTGATGTCGCGGTTCAATTTCACCGTCGCCACCTTAGACAACGGTATCGCCTCGGCATCACGCAGCCGGCCGCCTGGCCCTGGTCACCAGCAGCGCCACTCCGATCACGATGAGGGCGATCGGCGCCGCGATCTGAAAGGTGCGCAGGAAGCTGTCACTGCCGCTTGCGATCTCCGTTCCGACCAGCAGCAGTATGCCGCCAGGGATCACGGGCCACCATCGCAGCGCCTTTCCTGAAACGAGGATGTCGACCGCGAATATGAGCAGGAACCCGAGCCCGAGGCCGCTGACGATGTAAGGCCCGCCATCGGCGGCGTTCAGCAGCGAGGAGGTCAGGAGTCCTCCACCCAGCCCGCTGAGGATGCCGCCGGGAACCAGGAAACCGTACTGCCTCGTCAGCGCGTAGGCGACGAGAAACGCGATGCCGAAGCCGAGCGGAATCGACTCGTACACAAACGTGCTGCCGCCGAGGTTGGCGACCAGGGCGGCCAGGCCGATGACGATGAGCAGCGTGGCGCCGACGTACGCACCTGAGTTGTGATCCTTTCTTGTGTCCATTGCTACCTCCGCGACCAAGGATCGGTGCCGGAGGCCACGGGCGACAGAGACGAAAGGCCCGCCACGACAGGGCGGATCGCTCCGACCCGCCCTGCGAATTTCACGTGGTCACGCGGTCGGCGCGAGTGGGCTGGGTCGCTGCGCCGGCGCGGGCGGCTGGACCTGCGCATAGGCAGAGCCGTCCGGCGCGGCGATCACGTACGCCAGCATCGCCGCAAATCCGATCGGGGCGAAGAACACGCTGAGCAGCCCGCCGATGAGGACGATCAGGAACCATTCCTTGGATGGCGCCTGGTACGCGTTGTAGAGCGCACCGATCCACGCGGCCAGCTGCACGATGCTGCCGATCAGCGCGATCACGCCTCCGACGACGATCACGGACACGGTCGTCCAGAAGAAACCATCGATGTTCGGCGTGAAGTCGAAGTTGTTCGTGCCGGGGATCTGCGTGAACGTCCCGCCGTAACCCAGCATCAGGAACACCCCGACCATCGCCGCCACTATGCCTGCCGCGAATGTCGCCAGCCCTCCGATCCACGTCTTGGTGATCGTGGACTTCGTCATGTGAATCACCTCCGTCACCAGATTGCCCGGTGACGGCATCGATAGGTAGGGCCGGAGGGCTGAGTTTGGGCCCGCCGATCGACCTTGCGCTACGCCCCGTAGACGTCGACGACGAGCCTGTTGGGCGAGCCCAACGTCATGACCCGCACATACACCGTGCCCTTCACGCCCAGGGCCCACTGCTGATAGCCCTCGAAGTTCTCGACCTGGAGGGCCTGCCTCAGGTATGGATACCCGGGCTGGAAGGCCGTCGGCCCCGAGTACGACGTCCAGTTCGTCACGCTGTGCACGATGACGAGCACGCCCGTCGTGCCTTCGAGCGTGACCTGGTCGCCTCTGGGCGAACGCGTGAACGTCGTGTTGTCCTGCGGCGTCACCGAAAAGTTCGGCACGCCGCCGCCGAACTCGATGACGAACCGGTCGTAGCCGGACTGCTGTCCGACCCGGACCGCGGTCACGGTGGAGTCGCTGACCGCACCTCCCGTGATCGACGCCAGGCCGAAGCCGGCGGGTGGCGTGGGTGAGGGGGCGACGGTCGGGCTCGAGCTCGAGCTGGGGGTCGGAAGCGCGCTTGGTGAGCCGCTCGGGGCCTGGCTCGGGCTCGGCGACGGACGCAGGCCGGTGCCGGTCGCTCCGCACCCGCTGAGCAAAGCGACCGCGAACAACCCCGCAAGTGTCTTTCTCATGGCCCCATCGTTCCGGCCGGGATCGATGAAACGTAGAGGCGACGGACCCGAGATTCGCCGTCCGATCGGTCCGTCAAGAGGTCCGCTATGGGCGCTTGCTGGACGAGTACAGGTCTTCGATGACGGACTCGAAGTGCTCCGCGATGACGCGGCGCTTCTTCTTGAGCGTCGGCGTGAGCTCCCCGTCGGCCTCGGTGAAGTCGCGCGGCAGCAGCGCAAAGTGCTTGATCGACTCGAAGCTGGCGCGGTCCTGATTCACCCTGTCGACGAGCGCGGCGAACCGCGCCGTCGTGCCGGGGTCGTCGATCATCTCCGTCTGGGCTCGATCGGTGCCAAGGTCGGCGGCGATGGCCGTCCAGTCCGGGACGATGAGGGCGACGACGTACGGCCGCCGGTCTCCGATCACGACGGCGGATTTCACGCAGCGGTCGCTCTCGAGCTCCGACTCCAGCGGCAGCGGCGCCACGTACTTTCCGCCCGAGGTCTTGATCAGGTCCTTCTTGCGGTCGGTGATCGTGAGGAAGCCATCCTCGTCCACGAACCCCATGTCACCGGTCTTCAGCCAACCGTCGACGAGGACTTCGTCGGTGCCTTCGGGATTGTTCTTGTAGCCGAGCATCACGCCCGGCCCCTGGACGAGTATCTCGCCATCCTCGGCAATCCGGATCGACGTTCCCGGGAGGGGCACCCCCACGGTCCGGTAGCGGTGGACCTCTTCGGTGTTGGAGGTCGCCCCCGATGTTGCCTCGGTGAGGCCCCAACCCTGCAGGATCTTGACCCCGATCGCCCAGAAGAACTCTTCGACCTTCTCGTTGAGCGGTGCGCCGCCGCTGATGAAGAACCTCAGGCGCCCTCCGGTCAAGCGGCGGCGCAGCGGCCCGAGGACGAGGCTTTCAGCGACGCGGACGCGCAGTCGAAGCCACGGGCCCGGCCGGCCTCGCAGACGTGCCGCTCCGATGCCCATCGCCCACCGGAAGATCGCCCGCTTGACGATCGTTTGCCGTTTGGCCTGGTCGTTGACCGCCTCATACACCTTCTCGAAGACGCGCGGGACGCCGAGCATGATGGTCGGCTTCGACGACTGGATGTCCTCGACCAGGGTGTCGAGGCTGCGGGCCAGCCAGAACGTGCAGCCGGCCATGGTCTCGATGAAGATGCCGTCGACCCTCTCCAGCACGTGGGAGTAGGGAAGGTAAGAGAGCAGCTCGTCGTCCGGCCCGATGTGAAACATCTGCAGCGCGGCGTCGGCGATCTCGACGAAATGCCGGTGGGTGAGCATGACGCCTTTCGGTTCGCCCGTCGTGCCCGACGTGTAGACGACGGTGGCCACGTCACCAGGTCGTACGCCGGCCATACGGGCCTCGACCCGAGACCACGCCTGCGGCCCCGGTGCCTTCTCCGTCCAGCGGGCGACGTCGCCGTCGATGGTGAAGACGCCGGCCGATCCGTCGCCGGTCCGGAGACGGTCTGCCAGCTCGCCGTCCGACGCGATCGCAAACCGCGCAGCGCTGTCGCGGACGATGTACCTGGCGGTTCGCGCGGGGAGCGACGGGTAGATCGGCACGGTCACCCCGCCTGCCGCCACGATCCCGAAGTCGCAATACAGCCATTCGGGGCGGTTCGGCGACATGAGGGCGACGTGGTCTCCTGGGCGCAGGCCGGCGTCCACGAGCGCATTGGCCACGCCGACCGCGCGTTCGGCCGTCTCCTGCCAGCTCAGCGTCTGCCACCGGCCGTCGCGCCAGAAGTGCAGATAAGGCCGGCCGCCAAGAGCTCGAGCGCGCTCGAAAAAGACGCCGGGGATGGTGCGCGCGTGGCCCGGCGGCGCAGCGACCTTCCGCTCGACGAGAGTCTGTTCCACGCGCTGATCAGATCATCTCGCCCGGGGCCGCGCCAGGGCCATCGATCCCGGATCGTTGGGACCGGATGGCCCCCGCGCGCATCAGCTCTCGGCGTCGACCCCCGGGTCGGGCTCGTACGGCCATCCGTCCCGCCGGTTGGCGGCGGTGGCGAGCGCCGCTGCTTTCAACCGCACGTCACGCATCGAGACCGTGCCCACCAGCCTGCCGCAGTCCATGACAGGGAGATTTCGGCAGCCGATGGCGAGCATCTTCAGCTCGGCGGAGACGCAGTCATCTTCCAGCGAAACCGTCACCGACCCGTCGTGGGAGTAGTCGGCGACGCTGACCTGGGACGGCGGCACGCCGCTCGCAGCGGCCTCGACCAGGGCGCGCTCGGTGATGATCCCGGTGAGGGAGGAGCCGTCGAGGACGGGCAGGCAGCTCTGACCGCTGCTCCGCATCTTTCTCGCCGCGTCCCGCAGCGAGTCGGCCGGCGAGACACACGCGGCCTGTGGGCGGTAGACCTGGCGGACTTTCATCGCGTCTGACTACCTGAGCAAACGCCCGCCGTCGACCACGACCAGGTCGCCGGTCACGTAGTCGGCCGCGGCGGAGGCGAGAAACACCGCCACCTTGGCGATGTCGTCTGGCGCGCCGAACCGGCCGAGCGGAACCTGCTTGACGAACTGCTCGGACAGCTGCTTGACCTGCTCCGCGCTCATGCCCTGCATCGGCTTCGATGCGCCCTCGGTCGCGATCCCACCCGGTGCGATCGCATTCACCGTGATCCCGTATGGGGCAAGCTCGAGGGCCAGCGCCTTGGTGAACATCAGCACGCCACCCTTCGACGTGTCGTACGCGGCGAGGCCTGGCATCGACGGGTGCAGCGAGTCGATGGAGGCGACGTTGACGATCTTGCCGCCACGTCCCTGCTTCACCATCTGGGCGGCGGCCGCCTGGGACATGAACACCAATCCGCGCAGGTTGACGTTGATGACGCGATCGAAGAAGTCCGGGGTCATCTCCAGCACCGGGCTGGTGGGGTAGATGCCGGCGTTGTTGACCAGGATGTCCAGCGAACCGAATTCGTCGACCACTCGCCTTACTGCGTCCGAGGTGGCCGCTTCGTCGCTGACGTCGAGCACGATGCTCTTCGCACGCCCGCCGTCGAGCTTCGCGGCAGCCGGCGCGACGGCTTCGCTGATGTCCGCGATCATGACGTTGGCGCCGGCCTCCATGAACCGCGAGGCGATGCCGTAGCCGATGCCCATCGCCGCGCCGGTGATGAGCGCGTTCCGGCCTTTCAACGCAAATGGGCCCCAGTCCGCGGTCACCTGCTGATCCCGAACTGCCTGAACCATGTCGGTTTGTCCTCCTTTGAGTACGGTCATGCCGCACGCCTCGACGTCTCGCCGGCGAGGGATGGCAGCACCCGCTCGATGGCGCTCGCCAGTCGCTGCGGTTCCGGCACCAGGCCGGGGTCGGCGGTGATCCCTATGCCCATCGTGCCGCCCATGCTCACGGCGGCGACCGCGAGCCCGACATGGCCGCCGAGCGGCATCATCGGGTAGCACGCGACCACACGCCTGCCGAGGAGATACAGCTGGTCGGCAGGGCCGGGGACGTCGGAAAGCACGAGGTTGGCGAACTGTGTGTCGGAGACCAGCCGCAAGATCGCGCGATGCACCGGTGCAGGCAGCAACCCGGCGGCGCTGACCAGCATGGCGCCGCCCGCCGCGGCGTGTGCGGTGCGCAGGGTCGCCTTTGACGCGGCGACCGAGCGTACGAGCGCCGGCACGTCTTCGGCATCCGTGGGCAGGTCGATGAACACGGCGCTCACGTGGTTGCCCAGGTGAACGCCACGAGCGGGTGGCCGCGTCGACACTGGCAGCATCGCGCGCAAGGCGGTCGGAAGCTCCGGATATCCCACCTCGCGCAGATAGCGGCCTATGCCCGCGGCGACGATGGCCACGACCACGTCGTCGATGCTGCCTCCGAGCTCGCGCTTCAACCTGCGAAGGGCGTCCATGCGCAGGGTTGCGGTCGCAAAAGTCCGGTGCGGCCCGACCGGTCCGTTGAAAGGACCGTCGACGGCGATCGGTCCGCCGGCCGCGGTGAAGGCGAGTCCGACGAGCCCCTGGAGCACCGTCAGCGGCGAGGGCAGGCAGGGCTCCACAAACCGCGTCGCGGGAACGTGCGGCCGCGGCTTGCCGGCGGCCGGGTCGAACATGACCTCGGCGATCTCCATGCCGGCGAGGCCGTCCGTGATCGCGTGGTGCGTCTTGATGACCAGCGCCTGCGCGCCACCGGCAAGCCCGTCGATCAAGTGCATCTCCCACAGCGGGCGGTCACGGTCGAGCGGCTGCTCGTGGATGCGCGCGCACAGCTCGTGCAGCTGCGAGGCGCGGCCGGGTGCCGGCAGCTCGTGATGAAACAGGTGCGCGCCGTAGTCGATCCGCGCGACCTGCACCCACGACGAGCTCCTGCCACCGAATGGCGTGTGAGCACGCTGGCCGAACCTCGGCAGCCGCCGCACCCGCGTGGCCACGAGGTGCTTGAGGTCGCGGAGCGTGACGGGCCTTCCGCCGGCGAGAAGGACGACCCCGGCCACGTGCATGGACAGGCCCTCTCGCTCGAGGGCCAGGAACGAAGCCTCGACGGCGGTGGTCCGCTCGGCGGCGCTCACGGTCCGAACCTATCGCGCCTCGGACCGCGTCTCTAGAACCTGAAGTCCCGCTGAGCGCACGCCATAAGTCCCTGGCCAGAGCCGGCGGAAACTCTCATGTTCGTCACGGATGGGTACTGCCGGCGCAGAAACGCTTTCGAGGGCCGACGTCACGTGGCTGCACGCCGAGGCGCCGACCAATCACTTCGTCGTCACGTCGCTGGCCGTCCTCGACGGCGCGCCGGACGTCGATCGTCTCAAGGCGGTGCTGCGGGCCCGCATCGCCCTGCATCCACGCCTGCGCCAGGTGGTCGCCGAACCGGCGACGCCTCTCACCCCTCCGAGGTGGATCGCCGCGCCGGACTTCGACCTCGACGCTCACATCCACCGAGTCTCGCTGCGGGCGGGCAAGTCGGAGCTCGCCGCGTTCATCGGTGACCTCGCCGGCCAGCCGCTCGACTTCGGCCGGCCGCTGTGGAGCCTGCATGCGGTCGACGGCTTGCACGGCGGGGGCGCGCTGGTCAGCCGCTTCCACCACTCCCTCGGTGACGGACAGGCCATGGTGCGCATGCTGCTTTCGCTGACCGACCAGACGGCCGAGGGCTGGAAGCGACGGCCGCGCGGGGGACGCAGAGCCGTGGCGGCGCGACGCGACGGCCGCAGCAGCGTCGCGCGGTTGGTCGACGAGCTGCCCTACGCCGGCCGGCTGGCGCGCACCGCCGTCGCCGGGATGGGGACGCTGGCCCGGCTCACGCTGCTGGATCCCGACCGGCCGACTCCGCTGCGCGGCCGGTTGAGCCTGCTCAAGGCCGTCTCCTGGACCGAGCCCATTCCGCTCGAGCTGGTCAAGAGGATCGCCCACGGGTCGGGGACGACGGTGAACGACGTGCTCGTCAGCGCGATCGCAGGCGGCCTCGGCTCGTACCTGCGCCACGCCGGCACGGACACGCGGGGTCTGCGGATTCGCGCCATGGTGCCGGTCAACCTCAGGCAGGCGGACGACGTGAGCATGCAGGGCAACAGGTTCAGCCTGGTCTTCCTCGAGATGCCGGTCGGGGTGATCGATCCGTGGGAGCGGTTGATGCGGGTCAAGATCGAGATGGACCGCATCAAGGCTTCGCTCGAGCCTGGCGCGGGATGGCTCCTGGTGCAGGGCCTGGGGTTTCTGCCCACCGCGCTCGAGCACACCGTGTCGAACTTCTATGCGGCCAAGGCGAGCCTCGTGCTGACGAACGTGATCGGGCCGGCGCACGAGCTGTTCACGGCCGGCAGACGGATCAAGGAGATGACGTTCTGGGAGCCCGAGTCTGGCGGCCTGGGAGTCGGAGTCAGCATCTTCAGCTACGCCGGTCGGGTCACCGTCGGCGCCGTTTCCGACCGGCATCTGGTGGGGGATCCCGAGCGCCTGACGGCCGAGGTGGCCCGCGCCATCGCCGGGCTGGCGGAGCAGACGTGCTGATCGCCACCGGCAAGCTCGACCGAGAGTCGCTGGCCGGCCGCGTGGCGATCGTCACCGGGGCCGGTGGCGGCATCGGGTTCGAGGCGTCGCGCAGCCTGCTCTGGCTCGGCGCGCGCGTGGTCGTCGCGGAGATCGACGTCGAAGCGGGGCGAGAGGCGGAGGCGCGCCTGGCGGCCGAATGGTCGGCTGCGCGCGTCGCGTTCGTGCCCACCGATGTCGGCGACGAGGCCAGCGTCCGCCATCTGTGCGACTCGACGATGACCCTGTTCGGGAGGATCGACGTCGTCGTGAACAACGCCACGTTCGCGCCGGTCGGCGCGCCCGTCGCCGAAGCCGGCGTCGATGCGTGGGACAAGAGCTACGCCGTCAACCTGCGCGGACCCGTGCTCCTGGCGCGCGGGGTCCTGCCGGCGATGATCGCGCGCAAGAGCGGCGTGTTCGTCTGCGTGTCCTCGACCGGCGGCCCGTACCTCGCGCCGTACGAGACGCTGAAGGCCGCGCAGGTCGCGCTGGCGAACTCGCTCGACGCCGAGCTGGCGGGCACCGGCGTGATCGCGTTCACCATCGGGCCGGGATTGGTGCCGACGCAGACCGCGACGCGAGCGGTGGAGGTGCTCGCCCCCAAGCTCGGGATGACGGTGGAGCGTTTCTGGACGGTCAACGAAGGGGCGGTGCTCTCGGTCGAAGCCGCGGGCGCCGGGTTCGCGGCCGCCGTCGCGCTCGCCGAGCGCTATGCAGGCCAGGAGATCAGCTCGAGCCAGGCGCTGATCGACGCGGGTGTCGAGATCCCGTCGGAGGCGGCCAACGGCGCGCCGGTCGCGGTCCGCGATGCGGCCGCGGCGGCCGGCCTCTGCGCGCGCGTGCGCAAGACGTTGGCCGAGCAGAACGACGGCTGGAAGCAGCGGTCCTTCTTCGAGCGCCAGTGGATGCTGCGCGACTTCAAGCAGCACGCGGGCATGCCGGTCGAGCGATGCCTCGAGTCGCTGTCGCAGATGGAGAGCGGCCTCGCCGCCGGCCGCGGGACCATCGACGAGCAGGACCTCGCGTTTCTCGAAAGGCTGAGCGGCTTCTACCGCCACCTCGGCGGGCTGGCGCAGGGCTACGTCAAGGACCCGCGGCAGCGCGACGAGCAGCTGCGCACCGTCGGAGGCTGGAAGTCGGAGGTGGACAGCCTCGTCGGGCTGCTTCGAGAGGCGGCGGCCATGGGGCCTGAACATCACGGGCCCATCGGCCCACGCGAGACCGCCGGGGTTCCTGACACGCTGTCCGCATGCTGACGGTCGCCTCGGTGATGACGAAGAAGGTCGTCACGGTCACGCCACAGACCAGCTTCAAAGAAGCGGTACAGCTCCTCGGGAGCAAGCGGGTGAGCGGCCTTCCGGTCGTCGATTCGGCCGGCAAGCTGGTGGGGATAGTCACCGAGGCCGACCTTTTGAACAAAGCCGAGAAGCGAGAGCCGGACGCATACGTCCTCGAGTCGAAGAAGCACCGGCTCGACCGGTCGCGAGCAGCGGCGCTGGACGTCGCGAGCGCGATGACCCACGAGGTGACCAGCGTCCGGCCCGAGTTTCCGGTTGCCCGCGCCGCACGTGAGATGCACGCCCGCGGGTTCAGGCGCCTGCCGGTGGTGGACGAGCAGGGGAATCTGGTCGGCATCGTGAGTCGAGGCGACCTGCTGAAGGTCTTCCTGCGCAGCGACGCCGACCTCGGCGCCGAAGCCGGACGGATACTCGAAGAAGCCGAGCAGCGGCTCGGTGGACATGCGTTGAGGGCGACCGTGAGCGGCGGGATCGTCGACCTCGCGGGCAGGTTCGAATCGCGGAACCGCATGGACGCCACGCTGCGCGCGGTCGCGAACATCGACGGGGTCATCGGGATCCGCAACCACCTGGTCTTCGACGTCGACGACCGGGAGTTCGTGAGCTTCTATCCTGTCTCGGCAAATGGGTGAGCGATCACACATAGACCTCGAGGTGCTTTCGGAAGAGGAATGCCGGAACCTGCTGGCGAGGCGAAACCTCGGGCGGGTGGCGTTGACGGTCGACGACCAGCCTGAGGTCTTTCCCGTCAATTACATCGCCGACGAGTCGACGATCGTCTTCCGCACCGCGGAGGGCACGAAGCTGCGTCAGGCGGCGAAACGGAGGGTCGCCTTCGAGATCGACGATTGGGATCCGCGTGCCGGTGTCGGTTGGAGCGTCATGGTCAAGGGCGTGGCCCAGGACGTGACCGACGCGCTGGATCGATTCGGCGCGGCACTCCACGCTCTGCCGGTCGTGCCCCTGGCGCCGGGCAGCCGCGAGCACTGGATGGCGATCTATCCATCAGAGGTGACAGGCCGACGGTTCCGCGTGCCCTGAGCCCGGGCCGCTTCGGGCGATAGTCGCGACTATCGCCCGCGACCGTGAACGAGCTTCAGCGTCCTGCGGCGACCGGCTCCGGCTTCTTCTCCTGCACAGTGCCCGCCGCGTGCTGCGGGGGCGCGTAGATGGTGAACACCTTCATCGGCTTGTCGCCGGAGTTGATCACGTTGTGGCGAACGCCCGCCGGCACGCAGACGGCCATGCCCTTCTCGAACTTCTGCTCTTGGCCATCGAGCACGGCCTTGCCTTCGCCCTTGACGATGCTCAGGAGCTGGTCGACTTCGTGGACCTCCTCACCGATCTCCTCGCCGGGCTCCAGGGACATCAGCACCAGCTGCAGGTGAGATCCGGTGAACACCACCTTGCGGAAGAAGTCGTTGTCCTTCGCGGCGTCCTTCAGGTCATTGACATACGGCTTGATCATTCTTCGATCCTCCTCGGACCGAGAATGAGGCAACTTCCAGCGGTGACCCAGAGGCCGAGGACCCGCTTTCTTCAGGCCGCTTGCGCCTTCCCCATGCGACGGGTGACAGACATGACCTCTGGCCACGCGTAAGGAGCCGCGAGCGCCACCAGCACGACGCCTGAGCCGAGGATCAACCACGTCATGATCATCGTTTCGGTCATGAAGACCAGCTCGCCGCCGATCCAGCCGACGAGCACGAATCCCATCAATAGGGCGGTCACTGCGCCGGCCCGCGGGCTGAAGACGTTGACCGCGGCCGTGGCCAGGCAGCCGCCTCCGATCACCACCAGCAGGACCAGGCCGGCGACGAAGTAATCGCCAAACGGCCAGGTTCCGCGCAGCCAGCTGAGGGGCAGCTTGAAGCCGTAAACCGACCCGTCGGACATGATCTGCCAGCCGGGCAGGATGGCCATCAAGCCGACCACGGCCGAAACGGCGACGATTGCGATCCGATCCAATTTTCGAAGCATCTGATTCACTCCTGCGTCCACCGTGGAGGACGCGTCGACTCGGCTGCAAGAGACGATCGGCCTGAGGCGGCAGGGCCGTTCGGGAGGCGGACACGATCACGCATCGGATCACGATTGGAAAGTGGCGCCCGAACATGAGGTGCTCGAGTCGATCCCCGATGCGGTGCTGGTGACCGACCGCGACGGCGTCATCGTCTTCGCCAACCACAGGGCGGAGAGCCTGACCGGCTACTCGCGGTCGGAGCTCCTCGGCGAGAAGGTCGAGATCCTGGTGCCACGTGGACTGCGCGCCATCCACCTGCAGCAGAGGCGCCGCTTCTACCGGCGCGGCGTCGTCCGCCACATGGGTGATGCGGAGAACGACTTCACCCTGCAGCGCAAGGACGGAAGCATCGTGCCCGTCGACATCTCGCTCGGTCCGGCGGGTCGGGACACGCTGGCCGTCGTGCGAGACGTCACCGAACGCCGGCAGATGGAGGAGGCGCTCGAGCACCGCGCGCTCCACGATCCGCTCACCGACCTCGCCAACCGCACGCTCTTCTTCGATCGCCTGCACCAGGCGATCAGCAGCGCCCGACGGACCGGCGGCCGGCTGGGTGTGGTCATGCTCGACCTCGACGATTTCAAAGCGCTCAATGACGCGTACGGCCACGCCTTCGGGGACGACGTCCTGAGGATGCTGGGCATCAGGCTTCGTCATGGACTGCGCGCGTCAGACACGGCCGCGCGTCTGGGTGGCGACGAATTCGCGTGGATGCTGCCGACGGTGGCGAGCCGCGCCGCGGTCCAGGCGATGGTCCGCAAGCGCCTGGCCGTCGCGCGACGTCAGCTGTTCGTGGGCCGGCGCAAGGTCGACCTGGGCATCTCCGCAGGCATCGCCATCTTTCCCGACGACGGCCGGGATGCGGACGCGTTGATGCGTCAGGCCGATGCGGCGATGTACACCGCCAAGCGCCGCCGCTAGATTGACATCGCCATGACCATGGTCTACCCGTCCCACCGCGAGGCGACGGTCGTCCTGCGCGACGGTTCGACGCTGACGGTGCGCCCCGTCAGGGCGGGGGACGAGTCCGCGCTGGCTCGCTTCTTCTCCGAGCTGTCGCTCGAGTCACGCGTCTTCCGCTTCTTCGCGGCGGTCGCCAACGCCGACGCCACGGTCAAGCGCATGGTCGACGTCGACTACTCCAGCCGCTACGGCATCGTGGCTCTGGGCGGTCCGGCCGGCGACATCGTCGGTCATGCGATGTACGTCGCGATCGACGAGAGCACGGCTGAGCTGGCCCTGGCGGTCGCCGACGCGTATCAGGGCCGCGGCCTTGGCACCATCCTGCTCGGCCAGCTGGCCGAAGCCGCGTCCGAGGCCGGGATCGTCGCTCTCGAGGCCGTCGTGCGCCCCGAGAACCACAAGATGCTCGAGGTGCTGCGCGAAAGCGGCTTTCCGGTGCAGTCGCGCTCCGAGCCGGGGGAGATCCACGCGGAGCTTCCGACCAAGCTGACGCCGGAGGCGCTCGAGCACTTCGAAGACCGCGATCGCATCGCGGCGGTGGCCGCGGTGAAGCACGTGCTGATGCCTCGCTCCGTGGCCGTCATCGGCGCCGCCAGGACGCGCGGCAGCATCGGCGCGGAGCTGTTCCACAACCTGGTCGCCAACGGCTTCAAGGGACCGATCTATCCGGTGAACCCGTCCGCCGCCTCGATCGAGGGCCTGACCGCGTATCCGTCGGTGCTCGACATTCACGACGACGTGGAGCTCGCGGTCGTCGCGGTTCCTGCCGCGTCCGTGGTCGACGTCGCCCGGCAGTGCGCGCAGAAAGACGTGCGCGGCATGGTCGTGATCTCCGCCGGTTTCGCCGAGGCAGGGCCTGAGGGCGCGGAGCTGCAGCGGCGGCTGATGGAGGTCTGCCGGCAGTCCGGCATGCGCCTCGTGGGTCCCAACTGCATGGGTGTGATCAACACGTCGCCGGCTGTGAGCCTGGACGCGACGTTCGCCCCGGACCAGCCCGTCCGGGGAAGCATCGGCTTCCTGTCGCAGAGCGGCGGCCTCGGTATCGCGGTGCTGGCGCGCGCTCAAGCTCTGGGCTCCGGAGTCTCGTCCTTCGTGTCGGTCGGCAACAAGGCCGACATCTCCGGCAACGACCTGATCCAGTACTGGGAGTCGGACCCCGAGACCTCGCTGATCATGCTGTACCTCGAGTCGTTCGGGAACCCGCGGAAGTTCGCCCGCATCGCGCGCCGCGTCAGCCGCACGAAGCCGATCCTCGCGGTCAAGAGCGGGCGCACACAGGCGGGGAGCCGGGCCACCTCCTCGCACACGGGCGCTTTGCTTTCGGCGTCGGACGTCACGGTGGACGCCTTGTTTCAGCAGGCAGGCGTGCTGCGGGTCGACACGCTGGCGGAGCTTTTCGACACCGCGCTCCTCCTGGGCAGCCAGCCCCTGCCGCCGGGCAACCGCGTCGCCATCCTGACGAACGCCGGCGGCCCGGCGATCCTCTGCGCGGACGCCTGCGAGGCGGGTGGGCTGGTGGTGCCGCCGCTTCCTGCCGGCGTCCGGCATGAGCTCGCCGGCTTCCTGGCCCCGGCCGCCTCCACCGGCAACCCCGTCGACATGCTGGCGTCGGCCACCGCCCAGGACTACCGCCGCGCGATAGGTTTGCTCGCCTCGGGCGGCGAGGTCGACGCGATCATCGTGATCTTCACGCCGCCCCTGGTCACCCAGGCGTCAGAGGTCGTCGAAGCTGTGCACACCGCCGCCCGCGACCTGCCGCGCCCGATTCCCGTGCTCAGCGTCTTCATGTCCAAGGAAGGGACGCCCGAGCTCGTCCGGGCCGGCGAAGTCGCGCTGCCGCATTACCCGTTTCCAGAGGACGCGGCTCGCGCGCTCGGCCTGGCTGCGCGCTACGCGACCTGGAGGTCGACGCCTCAAGAGCCGGCCCCGACGCCTGATGGGATCGACCGCGACCGCGCGGTGGGCGTGATCGCGTCCGCGCTCTCGTCAGGCGATGCCTGGATGGGCCCCGAAGCGGTGGGCGCGCTCCTCGAGTGCTACGGAATCCCGCTGGTCGAGACGCGATTTGCGGCCACCCCGGCCGAAGCCGCCCACAAGGCGCGTGAGCTCGGCGTCCCCGTCGTGCTGAAGGCGATCGCGCCCGGCGTCCTGCACAAGACCGACGCCGGCGGTGTGCAGCTCGGCCTCTCGAGCCCGTCCGCAGTGGAGCGCGCCGCCGCCCAGATGGCGGCGAGATTCGCCGGCGCGGGGCACCCCATCGACCGGTTCCAGATTCAGCCGATGGTGGCAAGCGGGGTCGAGATGATCGTCGGCGTGGTCCAGGACGAGCATTTCGGGCCGGTCCTGGCCTGCGGCGCCGGAGGCGTGGCCACCGAGCTGGTCAAGGACGTGTCGGTGCGCATCACGCCGATCACAAGAGGCGACGCCCAGCGCATGGTCCGCTCGCTGAAGACATTTCCCCTCCTCGACGGGTACCGTGGCGCCGCGAAGGCTGACGTCACGGCGCTGGAGAATGTGCTCCTGCGTGTCAGCGCGCTGGTCGAGGCGCACCCGCAGGTCGCGGAGATGGACCTCAACCCCGTGATCGTCCACCCGGAAGGCGCGCTGGCGGTGGACGCGAGAATCCGTCTCGACGCGGGCATGACGCGCCGGCCCCTGGGTGCCAGGTAGGGCGCGGGGAAGCCTGTCGCAGGCGACGCCCCTCTAAGCGACGGGCAGCCTGCCGCCAAGGGCGCGCAGCGCGTTGAGGATGACGGCCACGTCGATCGCCTCCTGGAAGAGCGCGCCGCCGACGGGAGGCAGCAGGCCGGCGGTGGCGAACAGCATGCCGACGATCGAAAGGGTCATTCCCGCCAGCACGCTCTGGACCGCGATGTTGCGCGCGCGACGCGCGATGTGCACAGCCTCCGCTACCCGGTCGAGCCGATCGACGACGATGACCGCGTCGGCCGCCTCCGACGACGCCGTCGCCCCGCGCGCTCCCATCGCCACGCCCACATCCGCCGCCGCGAGCGCGGGTGCGTCGTTGATGCCGTCGCCGACCATCACTGTCACGGCGTGCCGTCGCTCCGCACCCACGGCCTCGACCTTTTCCTCCGGACTCTGCTCGTACAGGACCCTGTCCACACCCAGCTGCCTGCCGACGGACTCGGCGACGTCTTGCCGGTCGCCGCTGAGCAGCACGATCCTGTTGATCCCGACGTCACGTAGGGCGCGGAGCGCATGAGGCGTCTCCTTGCGCACGGGGTCGACCATCGTCAGGGCACCGGCGATGACGCCGTCGACGGCGACGAAGACGGCGGAGGTCCCCCGGGTGGCAAGTCGCGTGCGCAGCTCGGCCTGGGCTTCGGAGAGCGCCTTGCCGTCGGCCAGCCAGCGGGCCTGGCCCAACGCCACCTGCCGGTCGCCGACCGTGCCCGCGATCCCGACCCCGGGGTACTCGTGGACGTCTTGCGGCAGCTCCAGGCGCAGGCTGCGGTCCCGGGCCGCTTCGACGATCGCGTCCGCGAAGACATGTGGTGAGGCCTGATCCAGGGAGGCGGCCAGCCGGAGCAGCTCGTCCGGCGGGATGCCGTCCAACGGCTCGACAGAAGCCACGCGTGGCTGGCCCGAGGTCAGCGTCCCCGTCTTGTCGAAGACGAGCGTCCTGGCGCGTGCCATCGTCTCGATCGCGCCTCCGCCTTTGACGATGACGCCGCGATGCGCGGCCCGCGAGATGCCGGCCACGATCGCGACCGGCGCGGCGAGGATGAGCGGGCACGGCGTGGCGACGACGAGCACAGCCAGCCCGCGCACCGGATCGGCCGATACGAACCACGCGAAGCCGGCGACGAGCAGGGTGATGGGCAAGAACCACAGCGCGTAGCGATCGGCCAGCCGGACGAAGGGCGCCTTCGACGCTTGAGCCTCTCGGACGAGCCTGATGATGCCGGCATAAGTGCTGTCCGTCGCCGTCGCGGTCGCCTGCAGGTCGAACGGACCACCCACGTTGACGACGCCGCTCGAGCACCTTTCCTCTTGTGCGTGTTCGACCGGCATGGCTTCACCTGTCAACGCCGACTCGTCCAGCAGGGCCAGCGCCGAGGCCACGATCCCGTCGACCGGAACGACCTCGCCCGGCTTGACGAGCAGCAGGTCGCCCTTGCGGACCTGGTCGACCGCCGCGGTCACGAGGTGACCGTCGACGTATCGGTGGACGGCCTGGGGGGCGCGCGCCAGGAGGGCCGTGAGCTCGCGGCGCGCCCGTGTGCTGGCGTAGCGTTCCAGCGCCTGGCCGCCGGAGAGCATGAGGCCGATGACCGCCCCGGCCAGGTACTGGCCGAGGAGCAAGGAGCCGCCCATGGCGAGCAGGGCGATGAGGTCGACTCCGGTGTCCCGGTGCAGGAGGTCGCGCACGACGGACACGCCCAACGGGACGAGCGCGACGACGATCGCCGTCGCCCACGCGAGGTCGGCAAAGCCGCGCGCGCCGGTCAGCCACAGGATTCCGCCAGCCACGGACGCGGCCGTCACGGCGACCGGGATCAGCGACGAATTGCCCTCAAGCGGCGGCGCTGAGGTCGTGGTCAACCTGTGAAGCGCACCTCCAGCACGCCCGCCACCGACAGGGCGACCGACTCTGCAAGGCGACGGTCCGGACCTCGGTTGGCGAGCCGGATGGCGGCGACGCCATTCCGCACCGACAGATCGCCGCGCGCCAGCTCGATGCCGGTCTCGTGCAGGCGGCGGTCGACCTCCGCCTGGACGTCGGCGTCGGGTCGCGCGATGACCTTGACCAGGTCGCGCCTGCTGACGATGCCGGCCAGCTCGCCATCTTCCATCACCGGCAGCCGCTTGACGTCCGAGGCGAGCATGAGGCGCGCCGCATGTGAAACCTCGCTGCCGGCTTCGACGGTGATGACCGTCCTGGTCATCACGTCACCCACGGTCACAGGGGTGGTGCCCGCGGACGGCGGCAGCGGACTCGCCTGGCTCCGCGGGTCGGGACGCGTCTCGATCGGCAGCAGGTCCGCCTCGCTGACGATCCCGACCAGGCGGCCGTCGGCTCCGACCACGGGCAACGCCGAGATCGAATGGTCGGTGAGAAGGCGCGCCGCCACCTTCACGGATGCGTCCGGACCGACCGTGATCACGGGACGCGACATCACCTCTCTGACCTTCATCACCTCAAGATGCGCCGCGCGGCGGGCCCCCGAACAGTTACTGACGTCCCGGCGGAAGGAGGTCGACCGGCACTGGGAGTCGCCGGCCAGACGCAGCCAGATTCAACTCATCTTCGACATTGAGGTGATCTGTCATGTTCAAGAAGGTCCTGGTCGCCATCGACTCTTCCGATTACTCGAAGCAGGTGGTGCCGGCCGCCATCGAGATCGCCCGTAAGTTCCAGAGCAACGTGTTCGTGCTGCACGTCGCCGAGCACGACCGCGGCCGGGCGGTCGTCTTCACGACCGAGAGCCCGGCCCAGGCCACGGCACTGGTCGCCCAGGCGGTAAAGGAGTTCCGTGACGCGGGCGTCGAGGCCGACGGAAAGCTGCACGACGTCGCCGTCGGGCACGTCGCCAAGGACATCGCGGAGACCGCGATGGCGCTCGAGTCCGACCTCATCGTGATGGGCTCCCGCGGCCTTTCTGACGTCGAGGGGATGCTCCTCGGCAGCGTGGCCCACAAGGTCATGCACCTGACGCACACGAGCGTCCTGGTCACTCGCGGACCGCTGCCGGTGAAGCGGCCGGCCGTGGAGTTCGCGCCGGCGATGGCGGCGGTGGCCCCTGCGGTATGACAAAGGTCCTGTCGGCGAGGGGCCGATCCGGCCTCTCGCGGCGGGCCTTCCGGCACGAACGCCGGGCGCACCTGCGGATGTTTCCTTTTGGCATGAGCCGTCCGGAGCTCAACTTCAAATCCAACCCTCGGTAACAGAGGCACAACAGGAGGCATCCAAAGTGGACAAGGCAATTCGGTGGCGAATCGTCAGTCTTCAGGCAATCATGGTCGTCGTCCTCGCCGCGGCCGGCGCCTTCGCGTACGCGGAAGGCACGTTCGTGACCAACCAGATCAAGGACGAGCTGACCGCACAGCAGATCTACTTCCCGAACGCGGACCAGATCAAGACCGGAGGCGCGCTCGACCCGGCGGAGTTCCCGCAGGAGATCCGCGACCAGGCCGGCAAC
>DASSLL010000120.1:0-22701 GCA_035689485.1 Candidatus Dormiibacterota bacterium
GGCTTACCGGCGAAGGAGCGAGAGGTCAGCTGGGCGAGCTCGACGCCCGGATGACGCGCGAGAAGACTCACCGCGGTCAAGCCCGCGTAGCCGTTCGCGCCGGCCACCGCCGCTCGGAGCTTCTTCGCCAAGAGTGCATGAGTATACAGTGAACTGCATAATCATTCGGGCGTGTTGAAGAAGCACGACTCGGCGCCGGTGTGGCACGCCGGCCCTGCCGGCCGCACCTTGAGCAGGACCGAGTCGAGATCACAATCGAGCAGGACGTCCACGACTTCCATCGAGTTGCCCGACGTCGCGCCTTTCTCCCACAACCCGCGCGTGCGCGAATGGAACCAGGCCCGACCCGTCTCGCGTGTCTTGAGCCACGCCTCCTCGTCCATGTAGGCGAGCATCAGCACCTTGCCGGTCTCGGCGTTCTGCACCACGGCCGGCACGAGACCTTTCGAAAAGTCGGGCTTCACCTCCGCACCTCCAGGCCGGCCGCGGCCAGGCCCCGCTTCACCTCGCCGATCGACAGCTCGCCGAAATGAAAGATCGACGCGGCGAGCGCCGCGTCCGCCCCGCCGTCGGTCAGCGCCGCGCGCATGTGCTCGACCGAGCCGGCGCCGCCCGACGCGATCACCGGCAGGCGCACCGCCTCGCTCACGGCACGGGTGAGCTCGACGTCGTAGCCGGCATGTGTGCCGTCGAAGTCCATCGACGTGAGCAGGATCTCCCCCGCTCCCAACCTTTCGCCTTCCGCCGCCCACTCGACCGCGTCCCGGCCCGCAGGGCGCCGGCCGCCGTGGCTGAAGACCTCCCAACCCTCGCCGCCGTTTCGCCGCCGAGCGTCGATCGCAAGCACCACGCACTGTGAGCCGAAGATCTCGGCGCACCTGGTCAGCAGAGCCGGGTCGGCCAGGGCCGCCGAGTTGACGGAAACCTTGTCTGCACCGTGCGTCAGCAGCTGCGCCATGTCCTCGACGCTGCGCACTCCCCCGCCGACCGCGAGAGGGATGAACACCTGGTCCGCCGTCCGCTCGACCGCGTCCAGCAGGATGCCGCGCTCGTCGGAAGACGCCGTGATGTCGAGGAAGACGATCTCGTCCGCGCCCTCGCGGTCGTAGGCCGCCGCGAGCTCCGCGGGATCGCCGGCGTCGCGGAGGTCCTGGAACCGCACGCCCTTGACGACGCGGCCGCCCGTCACGTCGAGGCACGGGATGATGCGTTTTGCGGGCATGGCCTAAGCGCACATGGCGACGAAGTTCGCGTAAAGGCGAAGCCCGTCGCCGCCGCTCTTCTCGGGGTGGAACTGCGTGCCCATGACGTTGCCGCGCACCGACGCCGCGGCCGGGCAGTGCGCCGTGCAGCCGACGCGCGCCGCGGAGGCGTCCGGCGTGTACGAGTGCACGTAGTAGAAGTACGCGCCGTCGGCGATGCCGTCCCACAGCGGCGAGGCCGCGGTCTGCGAGGTGCGGCACCAGCCGATCACCGGCAGACGAGGGCTCTCACGAACCTCGACCACGTTCCCGGCGAGCAGGCCCAGGCCCTGGTGGCGGCCGTGCTCGGTCGACTCGTCGAACATGAGCTGATAGCCGAGGCAGACGCCCAGCACGGGCTTCCCGCGCCGCGCCAGCTCGACGATGCCCCGGCCGAGACCGCGCTCCGACAGCCGCGCGAGCGCGGGCGCGAAAGCGCCGACGCCGGGCAGCACGACCCCGTCCGCGCGTCCGATCTCCTCGATGTCGCCCGTGAGCACCACCTCCGCGCCGACCCGCGCCAGAGCGCGCCGCACCGAGTGCACGTTGCCCACGCCGTAGTCGACGACCGCGATGCGCGTCATCCGAGCAGGCCTTTCGACGACGGCGGTCCGGCAGACCCGGTCGCGGCCATGGCCTGGCGCAGCGCCAGTCCCAGGGCTTTGAAGGTCGCCTCGGCGATGTGGTGGCGGTTGCGGCCTCGGATCAGGTCGACGTGGATCGTGGCCCCGAGGTGGATCGAAAGCGCCTTCCAGAACTCCTCGATGACCTCCGACTCGAGCGTGCCTATCCGCCCGCGCAGCGCCACGTTGTAGGAAAGGAACGGTCGCCGGCCCAGGTCGACGACCACTCGCGCCAGCGATTCGTCGAGCGGCGCGTACGCGGCCGCGAAGCGGACGATGCCGTCGCGGTCGCCCAGCGCCTCGGACAGCGCCTGGCCGACGACGATGCCGGCATCCTCGACCAGGTGATGAGGGTCCACCTTCACGTCGCCCTGGCCGCGCAGCCGCAGGTCGAAGCCGCCGTATCGCGCCACCTGCTCGAGCATGTGGTCGAGGAAGTCGAGGCCGGTAGCGACCTCGGCGCGGCCGCGACCCTCCAGCTCGACGCGGGCCGAGAGCTGCGTCTCCTTGCTCTTGCGCACGATGCGACCTCGTCTACTCAAACCTCACCTCGACGGCATGGGCGTGGGCGCCGAGGCCTTCGAGCTCGGCCAGACGGACGGTGGCCGCGCGCAGCGTTTCCAGGTCGCCCCGGTTGAGGCTCAGCACACTGGTGCGCTTGAGGAACGTGTGCACGCCGAGCGGAGAGGCAAAGCGTGCCGCGCCCGAGGTTGGCAGCGTGTGGTTCGGACCCGCGGTGTAGTCGCCGAGAGGCACGGTCGCGCATTCGCCGACGAAGACCGCGCCGGCATTGACCGCCATCGCCGCGAGTCTCTCCTCATCGTCGGCGACGATCAGCAGATGCTCTGGCGCGAAATCGTTGGCCACGTCCATGGCCTGGTCCATGTTGTCGGCGACGATTAGGCAGCAGCTCGCCTGGCGGATGATCTCCGCCCTCTCCAGGCCCTGAAGCAGGCTCGCGAGCTCCTCTTCGACTCGGTCCGCGAGAGAAGTCGAGTCCGTGATAAGCACTCCCCACGCGAGCGGATCGTGCTCCAGCTGCGCCGCCAGGTCGGCGGCCACGTAGTCGGGACGCGCATTGCCGTCGGCCACGACCACCAGCTCGGTCGGCCCGGCGATCCCATCCACGCCGACGGAGCCGAACACCTCTTTCTTGGCGAGGGTTACGTAGATGTTTCCGGGGCCCGCGACGACGTCGACGCGCGGCACGCTCGCGGTGCCGTACGCAAACGCGGCGATGGCCTGCGCGCCGCCGATGCGGTAGACCGCATCGACCCCCGCGACGTGAGCCGCGGCGAGGATGGCGTCAGGAACGCTGCCGTCGGACCTCGGCGGCGTGGCGAGCAAGACCTCCGCCACGCCGGCGACCCGCGCCGGGATCACGGTCATCAGCACGGTCGACGGGTAGGTGGCCCTACCGCCCGGCGCGTAGACGCCCGCGCGGCGCACCGCACGCGTGACGAGCTCGAGGCCGTCGGCGGCCGGCGAGGCGGGCGGCGCCTGGCGCAGGTGAAAGTCGCGGATCCTACCGGCCGCAAACTCGAGGGCGGCACGGTCCTCTGGCTGCAGGCGGCTGACGGCGGCGGCAAGCTCGGTGTCCGGCACCTCGAACGACTTGCCTTCGCCCGGCGCCCAGCCATCGAATCGCTGCCCGAGGTCGCGGAGTGCCGCATCCCCCTCGGCGGCCACGCGCGCGCAGATCTCCGCCACGGTCGCGCGCTCCTTGGCGTACCGCGATAGGTCGAGCCGTCGCCGCGACATGGGCGAGTCGAACCAGGAGCCGACGTCGAACCGTTCAACCGGCAAGGTTCGACGCCTCCCGCAGGCGCGACACCACCGCCTGCACGGCGGTGCTGCGCGTCTTGAGGCTCGCCTGGTTGGCGATGAGCCGCGCCGTCGACGTGCCGAGGACCGCGGCGACGCGCAGCCGGTTGTCGCGCAGAGTGCGACCGGTCGCGGTCAGGTCGATGATGCCGTCGACCAGGCCGACCTGCGGCGCCAGCTCGACGGAGCCGTGCAGCTGCACCACCTCCACCGCCTGCCCCTGCGCCTCGAACCAGGCGCCGGCGGTGCGCGGGTACTTGGTCGCCACGCGCAGCAGCGGCGGCCACGTGTCCTGGCCGTCGAGGCTCGAGCTTTCAGGCACCGCCAGCACGAGCCGGCATTCGCCGAACTGCAGGTCGACGAGCTCGTAGTGCGCGCCGGGCTGCTCCCACAGGATGTCCTTGCCGACGATGCCCAGGTCCGCGGCGCCGTGGTCGACGTAGGCCGGGACGTCGGAAGGCCGGACGAGGATCAGGCGCACCGAGTCGAGCTCGATGAGCAGCTGCCGGCCGACCTCCTCCGCCTTCAGGTGCGCGAGCTCCGACCTGGCGAGCAGCTCGAGCGCACCTTCGTGCAGGGCGCCCGTCGGAACCGCGATCGAGACGAGATCGTCGCGCGTCACGAGACCCCACCCGCCAGCCGCGCCGCGACCTGCTCCGGCGGCAGCGTTCGGGCTCGCTGACCCGGCGCGCTCCACGACACCGACCCGTCGCTCCGGCAGTGGACGAGGTTGGCGGCGCCCACCGCCAGCCACCACGCCCGCGCGCCGGCGTCGCTCCGCGGCTCGGTGTCGACGACCGCGCGCATGCCGAACAGGCGCAGGGTCGACCCTAGGCGCAGGGCCGTGTTGAGCCCTCCCTCACTCCACGCCACGGCGGCGTCGAGCCGGGGCAAAGCCGGCGGTCGCGGCGCGCGCGTCAGCATCTCGGAGACCAGGTCGAGCTGGACCATGAACCCGGTCGCCGGCGCCGGCCGGCCGAAGCGCGACAGGAGCGAGTCGTAGCGCCCGCCCTGCGCCACCGGGCGGCCGAAGTCGGGGCCGTAGCCCTCGAAGATGATGCCCGTGTAGTAGTCGAAGTCCCGGATCGCCCCGAGGTCCAGGTTGACGACGTCGCCGATGCCGTGCGCGAGCAGCAGCTCGCGCAGCTGGGCCAGCTCCGCCAGGGCCTGCTCCGAGCGCCTGTTGCGGACCAGCGCGCCCGCGGCCTCGAGGATCTCGGGCCCGCCGCGCAGGGCCGGGAACTTGAGCAGCAGCTCGTGCTCGGCCGACTTCAGCGGCGTGTCTTCGAGCAAGGCCTCGAGGGCGACGAAATCCCGAGCCGCAAGGACCCCACGCACCTCCGACTTGACCTCGTCGGGCAGCCTGACCGCGTCCATGATGCCGTGGAAGAACTCGGCGTGGCCGACGTCGATCTGGTACCTGCGGATGCCTGTCGCCTCGAGGCACCGGGCCGCCAGCGCGATGACCTCCGCGTCGGCGACCGGACCTGGCGCGCCGACGAGCTCCGCCCCGACCTGATAGGTCTCGCGGCGCTGCTGGAAGCGGCCTTCGTCGGTCGAGAGGACGGGTCCCGCGTAGCAGAGCCGCAGCGGCAGCGACGCCGCGCGCAGCTTGCCTGCGACCAGGCGAGCGACGGGCACGGTGCGCTCCCCGACCAGGGCGACGATGTCGCCGCGCGCGTCCGTGAACTTGAACAGCCGCCGGCGCTGGTCGACGCCAAGACCCATCTCGAGCACGTCCATGCTCTCCACGAGCGGCGTGATGACGTGGCGGTAGCCCCAGCGCCGCATCTCCGCCAGCAGAGACTCCTGGGCCTCGCGCAGGACCTCCGCCTCGAGGGGAAGGAGGTCGCGAAAGCCGGGAACACCGCCTAGTTGTGGTCTAGGGTCGGTGAAGAAACCTCCGGGCCGCGGCCTGCTGACCCCGGTTGGCGTCAGCCCTCGTCTTCATCCTCTTCCTCTATATCTCCGTCCGCCTCGTCCGAGAAGTCGATCGCCTCGCCCTCATCCTCGACGGTGTGCATGCCTTCCTCTTCGTCGTCGGCGGCGGCCGGCTCCGCCAGCGCCTCCTCCTCCTCGTCCTCGTGGAAGACCTCGACCTCGCGCGTGATCAGGCTCTCCTTCGTGTAGGGCCGGAACTCGACCTCGCGCTTGCGGCGCATCGGAAAGCTCGGCTTGCCGGCGAAGTGCGGATCCTGGTAGGTCTCGCGCACGATCAGCTTCACGAGCGTGCCCTCGCACGCGGTGACGCCCGCCTGATAACGGTTGCCGCCGCGCATGAACTTGGTCAGCCGGCGCGCCAGCTTGGCCTCGAGCGAGCCTAGCCGCACGCCACGCGACGTCTCGGCCACGATGCCGTCGCCCTCGATGCGCAGCTCGGCCACGTCCCCGGCGGCGACCTTGGAGCAGATGTCGGCGCTGGGGGGCACGTCCACGTTGGTGATGACGGTCTTGCCCATCTCCTCGACGAAGAGGTTCAGGTCGACCTTGGTGCCGCCGATCTTCAGGCCTTCCTTCTGGTGCAGCAGCGCGTTTATCCGCGCCGCGTTCTTCTTGGCGATCGTGTTCATCGGGTTGAGCTTCAGGGCGGCCTCGTAAGAGGCCTTGGCGTCTTTGAGCTTGCCCAGCTCCGACAGCGCCTTGCCGAGCCGGTTCTGCGTCTCTTCGTCGGCGCCGAAGCTGTCGATGATGAAACGGTTCAGCTTGACGGCCTCGTCCCACCTGCCGGCGATCGCCAGCTGAACCGCGTCCTCGGCATACTGCGACCGGGGTTTCAGGTGTTCTGTGGTGTCGGTCTTCAAACTGGGCGCGCTCCTATATCAGGCCTGGACGTCCGAGAGGAATGCTGAGTATACGTTGCGCTTGAACGTCAAACGGTGGTTGGCGATTCCCGCCGCCGCGCTGGTTGCGCTGGCGGCGGCGTGCGGTTCCGGAAGCCCGCCGTCCTCGGCTGCCGCGCCGGTCCTGCGCATCGGCGTCGACCTGCCGATCACCGGCCGCGAGGCACGGGCCGCGGTGCCTGCCTGGAACGGCGTCCGCTTCTTCGTCCAGAGCCACCCGATGCTCGACGGCTTCGAGGTCGTCCTGGTCAGCATGGACGACGCCCAGGGTGAGGGCCCGAGCCCGGACCGGGGCGCGGCCAACGTCCAGTCCTTTGTCGCCGACTCGACGGTGGTGGCGATGATCGGGCCCTTCGACGCCGCCGTCGCGCGCCGCGAGATACCGGTCGCGAACGCGGCGAGCCTGGCCATGATCAGCCCGGCGACCAGCAGCGCGTGCCTGACCAGGGACGTCTTCCTGCCGGCGGCGCTCAACCCGGCCCGCACCGACATCGGCTGCAAGGCGGCGGGCCTGCCGCCGGCCACCGACCTCAGGCCGGCGCACGTGAACAACTTCTTCCGCCTGACGGCGACCGACGACCTGCAGGGCGCCGCCGCGGCCGACTACGTGTTCGCCAAGCTCCACCTCTTGCGGGCGGCGGCGATCTCCGACCACGAGGCTTACGGCCAGGGCCTCGCCGACGCGTTCGCGGCGCGCTTCACCAACCTCGGGGGCACGATCGTCGGACGGCTCGACTTGAATCCGGCGAAACCGGACGCGGCCTCGTTCCTCGCCCAGGTCAAGGCCGACGGCGCGCAGGCGATCTACTACGGAGGCGCCACGCCGGGCGGAGGGTGCGCCGTGCGCGCCCAGATGAAGGCGGTATTCCCGCCCGGCCAGGCGACGCCCTTCCTCGGCGCCGACGGCATCGCGCACGATCCCGCGTGCGTGACCGCCGCGGGGAGCAACAGCGTGGGGATGTACGCCACGGTGCCGCTTGTCGATGCCTCGGCTCTGCCCGGGGCGGCGGCCACGATCCGCGACTTCAAGCACTCGTTCGGACGCACCTCGGACTACGGGCCGTACACGATGCTCGCGTACGACGCCACGGCGGTCCTGTATTCGGCGTTGAACCGGGCGATCCAGGCGGCGGGTGGCGTTCGGCCGGACCGGCCGGCCGTGGTCGCCGAGCTCGCCAGGACCGCCGGCGTCGTCGGTGTCACCGGCACCCTCGGCTTCGACGCCGCCGGCGACACCACCAACCGGGTGCTCTCGGTCTTCGAGGCCACGGCCACCGACCCGCGGAGCCCCTGGAAGCTGGTCGACACGGTCGATTACAGCGCCCGCCTGCCTTACTGAGCCCCGGCCGACCGCCGCCCAGCCGCCGGATAGGCCGGCCTGTCCGAGTTGCCGGCGCCTCCGAAGGACGCATGGGCGCGCCTCTCCGGCATGGAGACGACCGTCAGGGACGACTTGACTTGTAGGCCCCTCCAAGTCGATAGTTTGCTCCGGAGTAGCAGTTCGGCCACCCCATGTGGCCGCACTCGCCGCCGGCGCACTCTCGCCCCGACACGCGCGAGTTGGGAAGAGGGCGGCAAGTGATGGGAGGCGACCGGTGTGGTTTTGCGCATTCCTGCCTCCCAACAAGCACAAGGGGGAACCATATGGTTCGAGCTAGGGGACTCTTAGTCCTCATGACGGCGGCCGTCGTCGCCTTCGCGTGTGGAGGCGGTGGTGGCGGCGGCGGAACGGCCAACAAAGGCACGATCAAGATCGGCTCCGACCTGCCGGTCTGCACCACGGGTGGTCAGTCGACCGCCAACGGTGTTCAGTTCGCGGTCAACCAGCGGAACGCCGCCGGCGGCGTCAACGGCTACACGATCTCCTACCAGAGCTTCGACGACTGCGTGCAGGCTTCGTACGACCCGGCGAAGGGCGTCGAGAACGTGCAGACGATGCTCGGCGACACCAAGTTCCTGGGCATGGTCGGCCCGTACAACTCCGCTGTGGCCAAAGCCGAGATCCCGATCGCGGCCCCTCAGCACTTCGTGATGATCAGCCCGTCCAACACCAACCCGTGCTTGACTCACGAGAGGGCATCTCAATTTCCGGCCTGTACGTATCACGCGGCCGACCTACGGGCCGGCAACCCAAACAACTACTGGCGCGTCGTAACCGACGACGACTACCAGGGGCCGGCCCTGGCCGACTACTTCTATGACAAGCTCGGCGTGAAGAGCGTCGGCATCCTCGACGACAGCACGGTGTACGGCGTCGGTGTCGCCGGCGCCTTCGAAGTCGAGTTCAAGAAGAAGGGCGGCAACGTCGTCAAGCACTCCGAGTATCAGAAGACCCAAACCAGCGACTGGAAGTCGATCCTCCTCGCCTTCAAGAACGGAGGCGCCCAGGGCGTCTACGCCGGAGGCACCGACGACCAGAACATCTGCATCCCGCGGAAGCAGATGAAGGACCTCGGCTGGGACGTCCCCTTCGGTGGCGGTGACGGCATCGACACCACAGACTGCATCGACGAGGCGGCCGGCAACGATGTGATGTACTCGACCTCGGCCGGTGCCGACGCGACCAAGGTTCCCGGTGCGTCCGCGACGATCGCGGCGTTCCGCAAGCAGTTCACCGGCGCCAACGACTTCGGCGGTTACACGATGCAGGCCTACGACGCGGCCAACGCGCTGATGGACGCCATCGGGCGCGGCATCAACGACGCCAACGGCTCCTTCCCGAGCCGCGAGCAGGTCCGGGCCGAAATGGCCAAGACCAAGAACTTCAAGGGCGTCATCGGCACCTACAACTTCAACGACGCCGGCGACACCGACCTCAAGATCATCTCGATCTACGTGGTCCAGGACAACCTGACCGCGGACCAGGTCGCCGCCTCAACGGGCGTGTGCGGCAAGACCGCCAAGAGCAACTGCTACGTCTGGAAGGACCAGGTCAACTACGGCGGCAGCTAACCTTTAGCCGAAATTCCGACGAGGAGGCCCGCATCGGGCCTCCTCGATCCATTGAGCCCATGGAGGGGATCTGGACGCAGGCGCCGTAACCCGACAGAACACGCTGACGAAGATCCGCTCGCTGACGATCGGCGGCTTTAGCCTCGTCGACTTCGGTTTCTACCTCATCGGCCTTTTCGCGATCGTCCTGCTCCTCTTCAACGCCGCCGTCCACCCGGCAGAGTTCATCCAGATCACCATCTTCGGGGTCGCCGACGGCGCCATGTACGCGCTGGTCGCTCTCGGCTACACGATGGTGTACGGCATCATCGAACTGATCAACTTCGCCCACGGCGACGTGTTCACGCTGGGCGCGTACATATCGGCCACCCTGCTGGGCTTCTTTGCCGTCAGCGAAAGCTCGTTCACGCTTATCAACCTCATCGCCTTGCTGATCGTGTTTCCGGTCGTCATGCTCTTTATGGGCGCGGTCAACATCACCATCGAGCGCATCGCCTACCGGCCGCTTCGCAACGCCCCGCGTCTTGCGCCCCTGATCACCGCCATCGGGATGTCATTCGTGCTCGAAGGGATCATGTTCATCTGGCACGGCCCAGCCACCCTGCACTTTCCGGACATCCTGCCCAACGGGCCGGCCAACCAGGTGACCATCAACGGTGTCCTGATCGGCATCAAGGACGTCTTCGTCGTGGTCGTGGCCATCATCCTGGTTGCCATGCTCGCCGTGTTCATCAACGGCAGCAAGCTCGGTAAGGCGATGCGCGCCACGGCCCAGGACCGCGACGCTGCGCAATTGATGGGCATCGACATCAACCGCACCATCGCCGCAACGTTCTTCATCGGAGCGCTGCTGGCCGGCGCGGGCGGAACCATCTGGGGCCTCTACTTCAACAACATCACTTACAACCTGGGCTTTCGAACGGGTCTTGTAGCTTTCACGTCCGCGGTGTTCGGCGGCATCGGCAACATTCCCGGTGCAGCACTAGGCGGGCTGATCATCGGGCTCGTGTCCGCGTACAGCGACTCTTACATCGGCTCGAAGTGGACCGAGGTCGTGATCTTCGGCATCCTGATCGGCGTCCTGGTGTTCCGGCCCACTGGTCTTTTGGGCATGCGGGTGCCCGAGAAATGAGCGAGCCGGTCAAGGCCGGCGGCCGCCGGTCGATCTTCTCGCGCCTGCACCTCCGCGAGCGGATGCGAGACCGCGACCAGGCGATATACGGCCTCCTCATCCTCGGGGCGCTCATATATCCCGAGGCGATTCTTTTCATCACCGGCAATCCCGCATACATCGGCGACGCCGCCCACGCGGGGACGTGGGTGCTGCTGGCCATCGGCCTCAACGTCGTGGTCGGGTTTGCGGGCCTCCTCGACCTCGGCTACGCCGCGTTCTTCGCCATCGGCGCTTACACCTACGGACTCTTCGCCTCCGCGCAGCTCGGCGCTTCGCCGCTCCAGCACCAGTACCACATCCCCTTCTGGATCATGATGTTCGTCGGCCTTATCGTCGCCGCATCGTTCGGCGCGATCCTCGGCTTCCCCACCTTGCGGCTGCGCGGCGACTACCTCGCCATCGTCACCCTCGGCTTCGGCGAGATCGTCCCCCAGCTGGCCTTCAACCTGGACAGGTGGACTGGCGGCATCAACGCCATCGGCGGCATCGACCAACCCTGGTTCCCGGCGTGGATCACAGGTCCGTGGGCGGGAGCGAACAGCATCGCCGTGATCCAGAATTCGACCTGCCGGGTGTCGTGGGCGTCCGGGTTCTTCCCGTGCTTTCAGTTCAGCTTCGACCCGGTCGCGTACTACGTGCTGATCGTGATCCTGATCGTCATCGCCGTGATCCTGGTGAGCAACCTCTACCGCTCTCGTCTCGGCCGAGCGTGGATGGCGATCCGGGAGGACGAGGTCGCGGCCGCGGCGATGGGCATCAACACGGTGACGACCAAGCTGCTCGCCTTCGCCATCGGCGCCTCATTCAGCGGCTTCGCCGGCGCCTATTACGGCGCGAGCATCGGCCTGGTCAGCCCCGACAACTTCTTCTTCGTTGTGTCGATCACGGTGCTGGTCATGGTCGTCCTCGGCGGCATGGGCAACATCTCAGGTGTGATCATCGGCGCGCTTGCGATATACGCTGTCCTCTACGTCGTCCTCCCCCACCTCCCGCCGGCGGTGTCCGACCTCGCGAGCACGCTAGGCCTTGGCTCGCTCAACCAGGTCAACGGCGATTGGCCGGGCCTCGGCCACCTGGTGGAGCGGCTGAACTTCCTCATCTACGGGCTCATCCTCGTGCTCGTGATGCTGCTGCGGCCGCAAGGTCTGTTCCCGAGCCGCGTCCGCGAGCAGGAGCTGAAGCACGACGCGGTCCAGGAAGAGGAGACCGCGGTCGAGCAGGCGGCGGCCGTATGAGCGACGGACAGCCCGCGGCCGACAACATCCTCGAGCTCACGGATCTGACCAAACGCTTCGGCGGCCTGGTCGCGGTCGACAACGTCAGCCTGCACATCAAGCGCGGCGAGGTGTTCGCGTTGATCGGTCCCAACGGCGCGGGCAAGACGACGCTCTTCAACAACGTGACCGGGCTGTTTCAGCCCACCAGCGGACGCGTCGTGTTCGACGGGCGCGACATCACCGGCTCGCGGCCGCACGAGGTGGCACGCTTCGGCATCGCCCGCACGTTCCAGAACATCCGCCTGTTCGACTTCATGACGTGCCTCGACAACGTGCGCGTTGGCCGCCACGTGCGCATGCGGGCGAGGCTTTGGGACTCGCTCTTCAAGCTGCCCCGAGAGCGGCGCGAGGAGGACCGCGTCACCGACGAGGCGATGGACCTCCTCCGGTTCGTCGGCATCGCCAAGCAGGCCAACCAGTACGCGCGCAACCTGCCCTACGGTCAGCAGCGACGTCTCGAGATCGCTCGGGCGCTGGCGACCGAGCCCAAGCTCCTCCTCCTCGACGAGCCGGCCGCCGGTTTCACTCCGCAGGAGAAGGTCGAGCTGATGCAGCTGGTGAAGAAGATCCTCGGACGCGGGATCACGGTCTTTTTGATCGAGCACGACATGAAGGTGGTCATGGGCATCTCGGAGCGAATCGTGGTTCTCGACCACGGCGAGAAGATCGCAGAAGGCCCACCCGAGGAGGTCCGCAAGGACGTCCGGGTGATCGAGGCCTACCTGGGTAAGAGCGCCTAGATTTGGCGATCCTCGAGCTCGAGGGCGTCAATGCCTTCTACGGCCGCATCCAGGCGCTGCGCCAGGTCACGCTCAAGGTCGAGAAGGGCGAGATCGTCGCCCTGATCGGCTCGAACGGCGCCGGCAAGACGACGACGCTGCGCACGATCTCCGGTCTCATGCACCCCAACGCGGGGACGATCCGGTTTGAAGGCCAGGACATCACGCACACGCGGCCGTCTCGGATAGTCGAGCTCGGCATCTGCCAGTCACCCGAGGGCAGGCGCTTGTTTCCGCGCATGACGGTGGTCGACAACCTGTTCATGGGCGCGTACACCCGCAACGACCGGGCCGGCATCGCCTCCGACATGGAGCGCGTGTACACCCTGTTTCCGCGGCTGCAGGAACGGCGGGCACAGATCGCGGGCACGCTGTCCGGAGGCGAGCAGCAGATGCTGGCGATGGGCCGCTCGCTCATGGCCCGACCGAAGCTGCTGATGCTGGACGAGCCGTCGCTGGGTCTCGCGCCGATCCTGGTGGAGACGATCTTCAACATCGTGCGTGAGATCAACGCCCAGGGGACGACGGTGCTGCTGGTCGAGCAGAACGCGCACAAGGCGCTGGACGTCGCCCATCGCGGATACGTGCTCGAGACGGGCGTCGTGGTGCAGACCGGCAAGGGGTCGGAGCTGCTGCAGTCGGAAGAGGTGCAGAAGGCCTACCTGGGCATGTAGCCCGGGCCGGTGCCCCGCGTTTGGGCGATAGTCGCGACAATCGCCGTGTTTCGATGCCCAACTGGGTCGTTAGTCGCGACTATCGCCCGGTAGCCGCGATCAGCGGGCCGGCTGGTAGCTCGAGACGAACAGGTACACGAGTACGAGCGCGAAGGCGCCGTACTCCAGGACGACGTTGCGGGTGAAGCTGTCCTCGACCGTGTGTCGCACGAGTCCGCGGTTGATGTACCACGCGATCAACAGCACGACCGCGAACCATCCCTCGTAGATCACCAGGTAGAGGGTCAGGGCGTTGATCGCCCACGCCAGGAACGTCACGACCTGGCCGACGAACAGGGCAAAGATGAACGCCCGCCGCGGCGCGATCGCGATGCCGTTGATGCGGAAGCTCCGGTACGACGCGAGGAACGTGATGGTGAAGATCCACAGCAGCGTGAGGATGATGTTGAAGTGCAAAGTCACGATGACCAGGTACGCACCGAACACCACGAGTACGAGGAGCACCTCCTGGAGGACGATGTGCCCGCGCTTCTCCTGGTCGCGCAGCCGCAGGTAGTCGAGCCGCGCCATGATGATGAACCCCGCGCCGAACACCGCCGTCGCGGCCACGTACTTGATCAGCGTGACGTCGGTGAACTGCGTCAGGCCCGCGAGCGTGATCGCGCCCAGCGCCACAGGGATGTAGTGCTCGATGCTCGGGAACTCCTGCGTCCCGCGTAGATAGCCCAGCACCGCCGGCGCCGCGATGACGACCAGCCCGAGAGCGAGCGCCCACACCTGGCCCTGGCCCAGCAGCGACGACTTGAAGCCGAGCGCGATCGCCGCGAGCACGATGCCCGCAAAGATCAGAAAGCTGCGGTCGCGTTCTGCCGTCGCCGTGCTGGCGGCCGGAACGACCTTCTCGACGAGGACCGGCGGGAGCTTCATCTCGGGGATGGAATTCTATACGCGGCCATAGCGATCCTCGAGCCGGACGACGTCGTCCATCTCCGGCGTCGAGACCTCGAAGATGTCCGTGTCCTCGAGCGCTGTCAGCCGGTGACGCGTGCCGGGCGTGATGTGGAGCGTGTCGCCGGGGCTCATGCGACGTGTCGTCAGGCCGCCTTCCGGCCCGCCGAGCTCGATGTCCACGCTGCCGCTGATGACGTACTGATACTCGTCCTTGCTCTCGTGGTACTGCAGCGACAGCGCCTCCCCCTTCTTCACGTGCAGGATCTTGCCCGCATAACGATCGGTGATCGCCCACCGGAGCTCATAGCCCCACGGTTTGTCGACCTTGTGGTTCTCGGCGCGGCCGAACTCAGGCTGTCGCGTGCTGCCTGATGCCAACAATGTCTTCCAGTGCCTTCAGCCTGGCCTCCACGGCGTCGGGGTCGGATGCCTCGGAGTAGATCCGGATCAGCGCCTCTGTGCCACTCGACCGCAGCAGGACCCAGCTCCCATCGGCGAGGTAGAACTTGAAGCCGTCGTCCGAGCGGACGCGCTGCACGGCGACGCCGGCGATCTCATCCGGCTCGTTCTTCTGCAGCGTGTCGAGGATCCGCCGGCGTTCGGTGTCATAGGTCTCACGCTGCAGGTGGATGTCGTGCCGCGCATATGCGTGCGGCCCGACGCGCTGCTCGAGCGCGGCCAGCAGCTGCGAGATCGTCTTGCCGGACTTGACCATCATGTCCGCGAACAGGAGGCCGACGAGGATGCCGTCGCGCTCGGCGATGTGGCCGCGGATGGCAAAGCCTCCAGACTCCTCGCCGCCCAGGACGGCGTTCGTCTCCATCATCTTCGGAGCGACGTTCTTGAAGCCGACAGGGACCTCGAAGACCCGCTCGCCAAACTCGGCGCCGAGCTTGTCGGCCATCGCCGTCATGTTCACCGTCTTGACGACCGGGCCGCGCATGCCGCGTGCCTCGAACAGGTACAGCATCAGCAGCGCGAACACCTGCAGCTGGTTGATGAAGCGGCCCGTCTCGTCGATGATGCCGACCCTGTCCGCGTCGCCGTCGGTGCAGATGCCCAGGTCCTGATTGCCGACCTTCATGAAGCTGATCGTCGAGTCGATGTTGGGTGGGATCGGCTCTGGGTTGATGCCGCCGAACAGCGGGTTCCGCTGGTTGTGCAGCTCCGTCACCGTGGTGCGTCCGCCGCCGATCAGCTCCGCGATGTATCCGTATCCGGACCCGTACATGCACTCGTGCACGATCCGCAGGCCGGCGCTCTTTATGCCCTCGACGTCGACCATGCGCGCGATCTGCTCGTAATACGAGAACCGCGGGTCGTAGCGCTCGACGAGCCCGTGCCCGACGCTGTGGTCGGGCGGAGGCACGTCGTCCAGGGCGTTGATGTTGCGCTCGAGCTCCGCGATGACCTCGGGCGGGACCGCGCTTCCCGTCTCGGTCTTGTACTTGAAGCCGTTGAACTGGTACGGGTTGTGGCTCGCGGTGATGGCCGCGCCGCCGGTGGCCTTGCGGTCGATCACCGTCCAGGAGACGACCTGTGTGGGCGACGGGCGGTCGAAGACGAGCGTCTTGATGCCGTTGCTCGCGAACACGAGCGCGACGGCCTGCGCGAAATCTTCAGACGCGAACCTGCAGTCGTAGCCCACGATCGCCAACGGCTCGTTCGAGCGGCTCTTCATGTACTGCGCCGCGCCCTGGGCGACGCGACGCACGTTGCCGAACGTGAAATCGTCCGCCACCACGCCGCGCCAGCCGTCGGTGCCGAATCTGATCTGTTGACCCGCCATTTCGGCTTAAAGGTAGCGGGTCTTGCGGGCGCGCTTGAGCGCGTCCACGACCTTGCGCACGTCCTGCGCGCGCGAGCGGGGAACGATCAAAAGCGCATCTTCGCTGTCGACGACGATCAGGTCTTTGAGCCCGATTCCCGCCACGAGCCGCCGGTCTCCGAAGACGAGGCTTCCGGTGGTGTCGATGAGGATCGCCTCGCCCTCGACCGAGTTGCCGTGCGCGTCGGCACGGATCCGGTCGCCCAGCTCGGCCCAGTTGCCGATGTCCGCCCAGTCGAATGTCGCGGGCACGAGCAAAAGCCGGTCCGTCTTCTCCATGACGCTGCGGTCGATCACCTCGACCGGCAGGCGGTTGTAGAGGCGGGCGGCCTCCTGTTCATTGCCGGCGTGGCGCGCGGCCAGCACCTTGCGCAGGCCGCTCAGGTTCCGGGGTGCGTGCTTGGCCAGCTCGTCGAGAAACGTTTCGAGCCGCCACGAGAACCAGGCGAGGTTCCAGTAATAGCCGCCCTCGCGTAGGAGGCGCGCTGCGGTCGCCGCGCTCGGCTTCTCGATGAAACGATGGACTCGAAGCGTGCCTCGTGAGGCTCGACCCGGCGCATGGATGTATCCGAGCCCTGTCGACGCGAAAGCCGGCTTGAGCCCGACCGTGATCAGGTTCTCTGTCGTCGCCGCGGCCGTGAGCGCGATGCGCATCGCGCGCTTGATCTCGGATGCGCCGTGGACGATGTGATCGGCCGGCATCCCGAGCATCACGGCGCCGGGCACGCGCTCGATGAGTGTCAGCGTCGCGAGGCCATACGCGTTGGTGGTGCCTCGGGCGGACGGCTCGAGGATCATGTGCTCGGCGTCGAGCTCAGGCAGCACACGGGCGACGATGTCCCGCTGGCGCGCCTCGGTCACCACGAAGACCTCGTCCACCACGGCCCGGGCGCGCTCGTACGCGGCGGGTAGGAGCGAACGGCCCTTTTCCGCGAACGGCAGGACGTGCTTCGGCGTCGAACTGCGCGAGCGCGGCCACAGGCGCGTGCCGGCGCCACCGGCGGGGATCACCGCCACGGTCAGGCTTTTCTTCGTCACGACAGCGCTTCGGCCAGCTCGCTGGCTCGCGCCGTCGATTCCCATGGCGCGTCGATGTCCGTGCGGCCGAAGTGGCCGTAGACGGCCGTCTGGCGGAACAGCGGGCGGCGGAGGTTGAGCTCTTTGATGATGCCGAGAGGGCTCAGGTCGAACAGCCTCGCCACCGTCGAGGCGATGCTGCCTTCCGGCAGCTTGCCCGTGCCGAACGTGTCGACGCGAATCGCGACCGGCTTCACGACCCCGATCGCGTACGAGATCTGGACCTCGCACTTCGTCGCCAGGCCGGCGGCGACGATGTTCTTGGCCACGTGCCTGGCGCCGTATGCGCCGGCGCGGTCGACTTTGGTCGGGTCCTTGCCCGAAAAACAACCGCCGCCGTGGCGCGCGTAGCCGCCGTAGGTGTCGACCATGATCTTGCGGCCCGTGAGGCCGGCGTCGGCCACCGGCCCACCGACGACGAACCGGCCCGTGGGGTTGATGTATGACCGCACTCCGCCGTCGCGCAGCTCGGCGGGGATCACGACGTCGATGACGTGCTCGGTGATGTCGGACCGCAGCTGCTCGATGCCGACCTCGTCATGGTGCTGGGTCGACAGGACGACGTTGTCCACGCCCTGCGGCCGGCCGGCGTCGTCGTAGCGGACGGTCACCTGCACCTTGCCATCGGGTCGCAGGTAGCTGAGCGCCTTGGTGCGGCGCACCTCCGCGAGCTTGCGCGCGAGCCGGTGCGCGAGCGTGATCGGCAGTGGCATGAGTTCCGGCGTCTCGTCGCACGCAAAGCCGAACATCATGCCCGAGTCGCCGGCTCCGCCGACGTCGACGCCTTGCGCGATGTCAGGCGATTGCTCGTCGATGCTGACGATGACGCCGCAGGTCTCGGCGTCGAACCCGTACTTGGCGCGCGTATATCCGGCGTCGCGGACGGTCTGGCGGATGATGCGCGGGATGTCGACGTAGCAATCGGTGGTGATCTCCCCGACCACCATGACGAGGCCGGTGGTCACGATCGCCTCGCACGCCACTCGCGCCAGCGGGTCCTTGGCCAGGATGGCGTCGAGGATGGCGTCGGAGATCTGGTCGGCCAGCTTGTCCGGATGGCCTTCGGTCACGGACTCGGACGTGAACAGGGACGGCATGCGGTCCTCCTTTGAATCTCCCGCGCCGGCAAGGCCTCGTCACCGGGTGGACGACGCCCCAGGCGCCAGGTTCATCCCTCTGGGACGGTCGAAATCCTAGCAAGGCGGGCCGCCACTCCGGATATGCGCGCAAATCCGAGGCTTCGCCCGTCGGGATGGTCGGTTATGCGCGCATATCGAGTTGGGGTCAGTGGAGCTGCATGTAGTGGATGGCCGAGTGCCGGAACAGCCGCGAGCCGCGCTCGTGCAGCAGCGCCGCGGTCGCGATGCGCGACGACTCCACCACCGCCTCGATGTGCTCACGTTTCATCTCCCACGTCGCGGTCGGGGCGGTCACCGGGCACAGGACGACGATCCGAGCCCGCTGGCGCAGGCGTTCGTAGTCGCTGAGCATCTGGTGATGCAGGGAGAGCTGCAGCGTCCGGGCGATGAGCTCTGAAAAGCTCGTGGGGGCGCCCTCGTACTCGCCGCCGGCCATGAGTGAGATCGCCAGGATGTCTTTCGCCCCGTCGTCGACGGCGATGTTCAGCGGCGTGTTCTCCACGACGCCGCCGTCGAGGTGCTCGCGGTCGTTGACGCGCACCATCGGGAAGATCCCGGGGATGGCGGTGGAGGCAAGCAGCGCGGGCGTGAGGTCTCCGGACCGAAAGATCGCCGGCTTGCCCGCGTTCAGGTCCGTCGCCACGACCGCCAGCGGCACGCGCAGCTGTTCGAACGTCGTCACGCCGGTGAGCGCCTGCGCCCGCTCGATGAGGCGCCGCACGTTGTCCTGCGGAAAGACGCCGAGCTGATCGCGACGCACGCCCGCCGCGATGAGGCCGAGCGGGTGCGCCTGGAAGACGCTGAGCGCGGGGCGCGACATCCAGACCTCGCGCAGCATCATCGTCCCGGCCAGAGACGGATAGGCCGCGATGGAAGCGCCGTTCAAAGCGCCCACGCTCGTGCCCACGATCGCCGCGGGCGCCTCAATGTTGGCCTCGAACAGCGCCTGCAGGACTCCGACCTGCGCCGCGCCGCGGGCGCCGCCACCGCCCAGCACCCACGTGCGCCGAGCGGCTCCAAACATCTTCGCGAGTCCTGAGGCTAGGTGCCTTCCTCCCACGAGGAAAGATAGCGGCGCTGCTCGTCGGTGAGCGTGTCGATGGCGATGCCCATGGCCTGCAGCTTGAGGCTCGCCACCTGGTTGTCGATCTCCTCAGGCACGTCGTAGACCTTCTTTTCGAGCGTCGCGGCGTTGCTGACGATGTACTCGGCGCACAGCGCCTGGTTGGCGAAGCTCATGTCCATCACCGCCGCCGGGTGACCCTCCGCGCCGGCGAGGTTGATCAGCCGGCCTTCGCCGAGGAGGAAGAGCCGGCGCCCGTCGCCGAGCCGGTACTCCTGGACCGAGGGCCGGACCTGACGCACCCCGGTCGCCAGCTCGTCCAGCGCCTTGAGGTTGATCTCGGAGTTGAAATGCCCCGAGTTGGCCAGGATGGCGCCGTCCTTCATCACCTCGAAGTGCTTGCGGTCGAGGACGTTCACGTCGCCGGTGACAGTGACGAAGATGTCGCCGGCCCTGGCCGCATCGTCCATCTTCAGGACGCGGAAGCCGTCCATCGCCGCCTCGAGCGCCTTGACCGAATCGATCTCGGTGACCACGACGTCCGCGCCGTGGCCCTTGGCGCGCGAAGCCAGGCCGCGGCCGACCCACCCGTAGCCCGCGACGACGAACGTCTTGCCCGCGAGGAGCACGTTGGTCGAGCGGATGATGCCGTCGATCGTCGACTGGCCGGTGCCGTACCGGTTGTCGAACATGTGCTTCGTGTCCGCCTCGTTGACGGCGACGATCGGGTAGGCCAGAACGCCGTGCTCGGCCATCGCGCGGAGGCGGATGACGCCGGTCGTGGTCTCCTCCGTGCCGCCCACGACCTCCGCGAGCTGGTCGCGCCGCGACTTGTGGAGCACCGACACGAGGTCGGCGCCGTCGTCCATGGTCAGCTGCGGCCGGTGGTCGAGCGCCGCTTCGATGTGCCCGTAATAGGTCTCGTTGTCTTCGCCGCGGATGGCGTAGGTCTTGATGCCGTGGTGCGCGGCCAGCGCCGCGGCCACCGCGTCGTTCGTGGAAAGCGGGTTCGACGCGCACAGCGCGATGTCCGCCCCACCGGCTTTGAGAGTCAGCATCAGGTTGGCCGTCTCGCTTGTGACGTGAAGGCACGCGGCCATGCGCCGGCCCTTCAGCGGCTGCTCCTTCGTGAACCGCTGGCGGATGAGTGTGAGGACCGGCATCTCGCGCGCGGCCCAGTCGATCAGGTCCTGGCCCTGCGTGGCGAGGCCCTGGTCCTTGACGTCGCTTCCTCTTGAACTGACCTTCAAAACCTTCTCCTAATAGGTGATCTCGCTCACCAATTTGACATCACTCAACCTCTGGCGTCCGTCGAGGTACGTGAGCTCGATCAGAACCTGCACGCCGACGACGGCCGCGCCGAGCTTGCGCATGAGGCGCACCGCGGCCGACGCCGTGCCACCGGTGGCCAGCACATCATCCACGATCAGGACCTTCTGACCGGGCTGCACCGCGTCCGAATGGACCTCGAGCGAGTCGGTCCCGTACTCCAGGTCGTACGTCTCCATCACCGTCGACCAGGGCAGCTTTCCGGTCTTGCGGATGGGGACGAACCCCGCCCCGAGCCTCACCGCCATCGCCGCCGCAGGGATGAAGCCGCGGGCTTCGATCGCGGCCAGGAGATCGGGCGGATCTTCAACCCAGGCCCGCGACATGAGGTCGACGACCTCGGCGAAGATCTTCTTGTCGCCGAGCAGCGGTGTGATGTCGCGGAAGATGATCCCCTTCTGCGGGTAGTCGGGGACGTCGCGGATGTACTTCTTCAGGTCTTCGGGCGAAGTCGTCATAGGACCGATCGAAAGTATTCAAGAGTCTTGCGCAGGCCGTCTTCAAGCCGGACCTCGGGCTGCCAGCCCAGCACCTTCTTCGCCCGGGCGATGTCCGGTCGCCGCTGCTTCGGGTCGTCGACCGGCAGCTCCCGGTGGTCGATGCGGCTCTTCGAACCGGCGATGCGGACGATCGTCTCCGCCAGCTCCAGGACGGTGACTTCCTCTGGGTTGCCGAGGTTGATCGGCAGCTCGTCGCCCTTCTCGAGGACCGCGAGCACGCCGCGGATCAGGTCCGAGACGTAGCAGAGGCTGCGGGTCTGCATGCCGTCGCCATAGACGGTCAGCGGCTCGCCGCGAATCGCCTGGGCCATGAAGTTCGGCACCGCGCGACCGTCGCGGACCTGCATTCGTGGGCCATGCGTGTTGAAGATGCGGATGATTCGCGTGTCGACCTGGTGTGTCCGGTGGTACGCCATGGCGAACGCTTCGGCGCACCGCTTGGCCTCGTCGTAACAGCCGCGCGGACCGATCGGGTTGACGTTGCCCCAATAGGTCTCGGGCTGTGGGTGGACGAGCGGATCGCCGTACACCTCCGACGTCGAGGCGAGCAGGAAGGTGGCGCCTTTGGCACGCGCGAGGCCGAGGAGGTTCATCGTCCCGACCGTGCCGACCTTCAGCGTGTGGATGGGGTTGGAGTCGTACTGGGGCGGGGACGCCGGCGACGCGAAGTGCAGCACGTACCGCACGTCGCCGCCGAGGAAGACGCCGTGGTTGACGTCGACCTGCTTGATCTCGAAGTCGGGGTTGCCCTGCAGTTGGCGAACGTTCTCCGCCGACCCGGTGATGAAGTTGTCGAGCGCCAGCACGCGCATGCCGCGTTCCAGGAGCGCCTCGCAGAGGTGCGAGCCGATGAACCCGGCGCCGCCGGAAACTACGGCGCGCGACTTATTCGCGGCCAATGCCGCGGTAGGTGAATCCCAGGCTCCTCATCAACGCCGGATCGTAGATGTTGCGTCCGTCGACGACGACCGGCCGCCGCATCAGCTGTTTGACGCGCGCCAGGTCGAGCTGGCGGAACTCGTTCCACTCGGTGATGAGGACGAGGGCGTCGGCCCCTGCAGCGACCTCGTACGCGTCCTTCCGGTACTCGAGGTCGGGCAGCAGCCGCTTCGAGACCTCGACGGCGGCCGGGTCGTAGGCGCGGACCTCGGCGCCGGCGGCGCGAAGAACTTTGGCGATGTCGACGCTCGGCGCCTCGCGCATGTCGTCGGTGTTGGGCTTGAACGCGAGGCCCCACATGGCGAAGCGCTTGCCGGCGAGGTTGTCGCCGAAGCGCTTGGCGATCTTGTCGGCCATCACGCCCTTCTGGCGCTCGTTGGCATCCTCCACCGCCCGCACGACCTTGAGCTCGAGGCCGTTTTCCTGCGCGGTGCGAAGCAGGGCCGTCACGTCCTTCGGGAAGCAGGATCCGCCGTAGCCCGCGCCCGGGT
>DASSLL010000121.1:0-61145 GCA_035689485.1 Candidatus Dormiibacterota bacterium
GGCGGTCAGTCGGGCAAGCCATTCCGAGTTGTGCCGCACCTCAATCTTTTTGCGGTCCAGGACAAGGTCGAGCTGCTTGAAGTAGGTCTCCGCGTTGGCCGCGATCTGCTCCTCGGTCAGCATCGGACGTGTCTCGGAACGCCCGCTCGGATCGCCGATCAACCCTGTGTAGTCGCCGATGATCACCACGACCTTGTGGCCTTCGTCCTGGAACATGCGCAGCGTGTCGAGCACGACCAGATGGCCGATGTGCAGGTCCGGTGCGGTGGGGTCGAGGCCGAGCTTGACTCGCAGCCTGTCACCGCGCTCCAGCCGTGACCGCAGGTGATCTTCGACGTGGATCTCCACCGCCCGCTCGCGCAGGCGGTCGAAGAAGCTGCTCACCCGACCGATCCTAAGAGACCGGGCCGGGACCGAAGTAGATCTGCGGGTCGCTCGGAAGCAGAGGCGAGAACAGGGTGATGATCGGCTTGCCGACCGAGTTGACGAACCCGACCATGTAGAACGAGCCGTGCACGGAGTCGCGCAGGCTCTGCTGCAGCCCGTCTAGCTGCACGCCGCCGATCGGATTTGCCGCCGCGTCGAGCTCGTAGGTCACCACCGTCGCCATGAGGACCGCGGTGATGACGCCGACGATCACGCCGAGCGTGCGGTCCAGCACGATGGCGGGGAGCTGCAGGTTGGAGTGGGCCAGCTGCGTCGCGACCTCGACGATGACGAGGAGGGCGACGATGATGCCGAAGAATCCGTAGATCTTGGCGTCGGAAGCCTCGGGGAAGTTGGAGGTCTGCTGCAGGATGCCGCCGGCCTGAAGGCCCATGTTGGTCGCCGCCCACGAGGCGACGAACAGCGCGGCGAGGCCGATCAACCGGCGGATGAGCCGCGTGAAGAAGCCACCGACTCCGTACACGATGAGCAGCAAGATGGGAAAGATGTCGATCCAGCTCACTCAGCGCCTCTCCAGTCCGGGCACGCGATGGCGTGCGAAATGGTCGCCAGGATTCACTCGCGGAACCTGGCGCGGTGTCGTTTCTCCAGTCCCAACCTGATCTCCGACATCGCTCTGTCCACTTCGGCGTCCGTCAGGGTGCGCTCCGGGCTTCGGAAAGTCAAGGTGAATGCGATGCTCTTGTGCCCATCGGGAACCTGGGCGCCGTGGTATTCGTCAAACGCGCGAGCATGCTCCAGCAGGTCGCTTCCGGTCTCTGTGATGGAGGCCAGGATGCCGCCGGCGGCCAGCGTGTCTTCGACCACGACCGCGAGGTCGCGAACCACAGCCGGGAATCGCGGCAGCGGCTGGGAGCGCGGGATGCTCGAGGCGTCGAGCAGTGGCTGCGCGTCGATCTCGAAGGCCACGAGGCGTCCCTCGATCCCAGACCCGGAGACGACGCTGGGATGTATCTCGCCGATGAAGCCCAGCTGCCGGCCGTCGAGGACCACGGCGGCGCACCGGCCGGGATGGAACAGCTCGGTGCCGGCGCGCTGGTACGTGCAGGGAGGCGACTCGAGCGCCTCCACGCAGCCCGCAAGCACCGATTTGAGCCGGTAGAACGCGGCGCGTCCGTCCTCAGCCGTGACGCCGGCGGTGGCGATCGCGCCGATGCGGAGCGGCTCTTCGGGCTGCTCGTCCTTCTCGCCCACTCTGGCCAGGTAGGCGCTGGCGATCTCGTACACCCGGACGCCGTCGCGGCCCTGGTCCCGATTTCGGCGCACGACGTCCAGCAGCGACGGCAGCAGAGACGTGCGCAACGTGTCCATGTCGTCGCTGAGCGCGTTCATGACGCGCATCGCGTGGGCCGCGATCTTCAGCGCCTCGAGCCTCTTGCCAGAAACCAGCGCCGGGTTCCAGGTCTCGGTGAAACCGGCGCCCGCCAGCGTCTCGCGCGCCTCGTCGAGCCGGCGGTCGATGCTCGGCGCGAGCGGCGTCCACCGCTCGTGCCGCCGTCCGGGCAGCGTCGGAGCCACGCGGTCGTAACCGTAGACGCGACCGACCTCTTCGACGAGATCCTCTGGGATGGACACGTCGAGGCGAAACACTGGTGGCAGCACGTCCCACTCACCATCACCCATGACCTTGACGTGAAAGTTGAGACGCTTGAGGATCGACTCCGCCTCCTCGAGCGGCACGTGCGCGCCGAGGATGCCGTCGATGAGCTGCGGGCGCAGGATGACGCGCACCGGCTCCTGGGGGCGCGGGTAGACGTCGGCCCACTCGCGATGCACCTTGCCGCCGGCGAGCTCGGCGATGAGCGACGAGCCGCGCCGAGCGCCCGCCAACGCCAGCTCCGGCGGAAGGTTGCGCTCAAACCGTGCCGAAGCTTCCGTGCGGAGGCCCAGCGCGCGTGAGGTCTGACGGACGCTCGGACCGTTGAAGTTCGCCGACTCGAGGAGGATGTCGGTGGTCGTGTCGGTGACCGCGGTCTCCTCGCCGCCCATGACGCCCGCGATGCCGACGGCGCGGTCGGCGTCGGCGATGACCAGCATGTCGCGGCCGAGCTCGCGCTCGACGCCGTCGAGGCAGAGCAGCTTTTCGCCGTCCTCGGCCCGGCGGACGCGGATCACGCCGCCGTGGAGTTTCGAAAGGTCGTATGCGTGCATCGGCTGCGCGTACTCGAGCAGCACGTAGTTCGTGATGTCGACGATGTTGTTGATCGGCCGCACACCGCAAGCCCGGAGCCGGCGCTGCATCCATTCCGGGCTCGGCCCGACCTTCACGCCCTTGATGACCGCGCCGATGAAACGGCTGCAGAGCTCGGGGTCGTCGATCGAAACGTCGATCAGGTCGCGGCCCGGTGGGTCGGCGCTTCCGGTGAACGACGGCATGAAGTCACGCTTCACCGGCCGGTCCAGGCCGACCGCCAGCTCGCGCCCGACACCGAGGTGTCCCAGCTCGTCCGGCCGGTTGGAGAGGATCTCCGCCTCGATGACGGCGTGGCTCGGGATGACGGTCGTCAGGGGGTCCCCCGGCGTGCCGCGGTCGAGGATGAGAATCTTTCTTTCCGAGTGATCGCCACCGAGCAGCAGCTCGTCCGACGAGCACAGCATTCCGCTTGCCTTGTAGCCGGCGATCGTCGCGTCCCTCACGAGCGTGCCGTTGGGCACGGTCGTGCCCGGCAGCGCGACCGGGACGAGCGTGCCAGGGACGGCATTGGGAGCGCCGGCGATGATCTGCCGGGTCTCGCCGCCCAGATCGACCTGATGGATCCAAAGCGGGTTCCGCGACTTGGGATGCGGCTTCTGCTCGAGCACCTTGCCGATCACGATCTCCGAGAGGTCAACCAGCGTCAGCGACTCGACCTCGATGCCCAGGCGCGTCAGCACATCGGCCGCCTCTTTGGGCGACACGCCGTCGAGGTCGACGAAGTCACCGAGCCATTCGTAGGAGATGCGCATCGCTAGAACTGCTCCAGGAAGCGCAGGTCCGAGTCGTAGAAGAGCCGGATGTCGTCGACGTCGTGCTTGAGCATCGCCATGCGCTCGATGCCGAAGCCCCACGCATACCCGTTCCACTGCTCCGGATCGATGCCCCCGTTGCGCAGCACCTGCGGGTGCACCATGCCGCAGCCGCCGACCTCGAGCCACCCCTTGTGCCGGCAGCTCTTGCAGCCCATGCCGCCGCAGATCCCGCAGGAGACGTCGAACTCGAAGCTCGGCTCGGTGAACGGGAAGTAGCTCGGGCGCACGCGCACCTTGCGGTCGGACCCGTACAGGGACTGGATCATGTACAGCAGCGTGCCCTTCATGTCGCCGACGGTCAGGCCCTTGTCGACGGCCAGGCCCTCGACCTGGCTGAAGTACGGCAGACGCGTGGCTTCAGGCGCATCGCGGCGATAGCAGCGACCCGGCGTGATGATGTAGATCGGCGGCTCCTTGAGGCGCTGCATGGCGCGGATCTGCACCGGCGAGGTGTGCGCGCGCAAGAGCAGCTCGGGGCTGAAGTAGAAGGAGTCCCAGTTCTCCCGCGCCGGATGCCCCTGCGAGATGTTGAGGGCCTCGAAGTTGTACCACTCCGTCTCGACCTCGGGGCCGAGCTCGACCTGGTAGCCGAGCGACTCGAGCACCGTCTCGATCTGCCGCCGGACCTGGGTCAGGACGTGGATGTGCCCACGCTCCAGCGGCGGACCCGGGAAAGTGATGTCGATGGCCTCGGTCTCGGCGAGGTCGGCGAGCCGTGCCTGCTCCAGCTCGGCGCGCCTCGCTGCCAGCGCCGCCTCGATCGCGCGCTTGGCATCGTTGACCGCCTTGCCCAGGGCCGATCTCTGTTCGGGGCCGAGCTTGCCGATGCCCTCGAGGAGCCTGGAGACCTGCCCGCTCTTGCGGCCGAGGTAGCCGGTCTCGAGCTGATCGAGCTCCTGCGCCGTCTGCGCCCTGGCGATCGCGGCCAGCGCCTGCGAGGTCATCGCCTGCGGGTCGCTCATCCGGCCAGCCTCCGACGAATCTCGAACAGGATCAGCGCCGCCGCGGCCGCGACGTTGAGCGACTCGACCCCTTCGGTCAACGGTACCGTGACGAGCTTCAGGTCCTGGCGCGACAGCCCATGGGCTTCGCTCCCGAGCACCACCATGCCCGCAGACTCTATCGGCGCCTCGGCCAGCGGCGCACCGCCGGTCGACGCCGCGCCGTAGCCGTCCAGCCCGCTCAGGTCTTTCCACTGCGCCTTCGCGACCTTCAGGCGGAACACGTTGCCCGCGGACGCGCGCACGGCCTTGGGCCCGTACGGATCGGCGGTGCCCGGAAGCACCGCGAGCGCGGGGGCGCCCGCCGCCGCGGCCGTCCGCGCGATCGCACCGACGTTGCCCGGGTCCTGAACGCGGTCGAGGACGATCAGCGGCCACCGCAGGCTGCGCGCGGCCTCGATCGCTTCGCCCGCGGTTGCTTCGTGGACGCGCGCGATCGCGATCGCACCCTGCGGCGTCACCGTCTGCGTCGCGGCGCGAAACGCGCCCGGACTCAGCGTCACCCGATTCTCGGTGTGGAAGGGCAGCCTGTCGCCCTCGCGCACGGCGATCAGCTCGAACTCCAGGCCGGCCGCCTTCGCCTCCGCGAGCACACGCGGACCTTCCAGGAGGACGAGGCCTGGCTCACGCCGGTTGGCGAGACGTCGAAGACGGCGAACGACCTCGTTGTCCGGGCTCGAAATCAGCCGCTGGTCAGAGGTTGTTCTTCGCAACCTCCACCAGCCGGGCAAAGGAACCGCTGTCGCGCACGGCCAGGTCAGCCAGCATCTTGCGGTCGATCTCCACACCGGCCTGGCGAAGGCCGTGCATCAGCTTGTTGTAAGGCAGCCCCGACTGCCGGGACGCGGCGTTGATCCGCGCGATCCAGAGCCGGCGCATCTCGCGCTTGCGGCGGCGTCGATCGCGAAAGGCGTAAGCGAGGGCATGCAGAACGGCCTCGTTCGCCGGCCGGAAGAGCAGCTTCTTGGAAAGCCTGAAGCCCTTCGCGCGCTCGAGGATCGACTTGTGCCGGCGATGCGCCGGGACGCCGCGCTTGACCCGTGCCATCGCCTAGACCCCGAGCGCCCGCCGAACCGCCTTCCGGTCCGACTTGTCGACTGCCATCTCGGTGTGGTCCTTCCTCTTGTGCTTCTTCGACTTCTGGTGCAGGCGGTGGCTAGTCCATGAGTTGCGGCGGACGAGCTTGCCGTTCCGCGTCACGCGGATCCGCTTGACGATCCCCTTCCGCGTCTTGAGCTTAGGCACTGGTCGCCGCCGGCTCCTTCGGCGCCGCGGCCTGGCGGCTCGGGGCAAGGATCATGAACAGGTTCTTGCCCTCGAGCAGGGGCTGGCGTTCGACGACGGCGAACTGCTTCGCGTCGTCCGCGACCCTGTCGAGAATCCTCCTGCCGAGCTCCTGGTGGACCATCTCGCGGCCCCGGAACATGATCGTCACCTTGACCTTCTCTCCTGCCTCGAGGAACTGCTTCAAGCCCTTGAACTTGGTCTGGAAATCGTGCTCGGCCACTTTCGGCCGCAGCTTCATCTCCTTCAGCTTGATGACATTCTGCTTGCGCCGCTGGTCCTTCTCGCGCTTGACGGTCTCGAACTTATAGCGTCCGTAGTCCATCAGGCGGCAGACCGGCGGGCTCGCTTGCGGCGCCACCTCCACGAGGTCAAGTCCCTTCTCGTTGGCGATGCGAAGCGCTGCGTCGAGAGAAAGCACGCCCAGCTGGTTGTTCTGGTCGTCGATCAGCCGCACTTCGTTGCTTCGGATCTGATCGTTGATCCTCAGCTCTTTAAACGGTATGGGACGCCACCTCGGCCAAGTTCAGTGTTGCTCTATTCCTCCATCCAGATAAAACAAAACGGACAGCATGCGCCGTCCGCTAACTCCAGTCGCTCTGCGCGCGACCGGCGAACCCGTTTGGGATCGACCCTGGGGGTGAGGGCGGCGCCCTGCTTCAGAGCGTGGATGGTACCGGAAACGTAACCCGTCGCGCAAAATGGCGTTGCCCCCTTCGGAATGGGAACTCAGCACTACGTCGCAGCACCCAGATTGGCGGCCTGGCTCGTCGCGCTCGCCGCTTTGCCTGCCGCATGCGGCGGATCGAGCAACGTCGCCAGCCATTCCTCTCCGGTGGCATCGTCCTCACCGGCCGTCTCCCCCTCGGCGCATGCCTCGGCCTCACCGACCACGACCGCGACGCCCAGCGCTATCGCGGGCAACTACGGCGTCCTCTACAGCAGCCAGGCCCAGAGCACATACACCGTGAGCATCATCGGCATCGACGGCAAGGTCGTGGCGAGCGCGACCGCCTCGACGCCGCCGACCCCGAGCTGCGGCGGCGTCGCCGCCGCCCTGGTCTCGCCGCCGGTCAGCACGAGCGACCACCGCCTCTACTACATGGACGCGAGCGGCGCCGTCCGGACCGTTGCTCCAGACGGGACGCAGAGCGGCTCTCCCGTGATCGTCCTGCCCGCCCCGACGGGCTCCAGGCGGAGCATGTTCGCCGTGAGCCCTGACGACGCCCTCATGGCCGTCGTCGTCGACGACTTCACGCAGAACGGCGCCACGACGAACCTCTATCTCGACCAGCTTCAGCTCGGCGGAACACAGAAGGTCATCTACAGCGAGTCGGGCCCGAGCACGCTCTGGCCGATCGGCTGGCACGGCAACAACAACCTGATCGTGGGCAAGATCACTTCCTGCACGCAGGGCGGCGGGCCTTTTGCCGGCACGCCGTCCGAGCTCCACGTCGTCGACCCGGCGACCGCCACGCGACGCTTCACCATCGGCAGCGTCTCCTGCCCGCCTGTCAACCGACCGTCGCCGGCCGGCGTCGTCTGTGAAAACCCTCCCACGGCCACCGTCCTCAACTGGACCGCCGGGACGGTGCGCACCTACACGATCCAGGGTCCGGTCGGCGCCTACCTGTCTCCCAGCGGCGCCAACGTGGCTTTCGTCGACAACACGGGCACGACCTTCACCAACGGCGGCTCGGCGATGGCGGGCCTGTTCACCTGCACCTGGATCGACGACACCCACGTGCTGGCCGGCGGTGACGCCCAGCAGCAGGCACGCGTGGCGAACGTCGGCAGCGGCCAGGTCAGCCCGGTGGCGGCCCAGGGCGACTGCGCGGGCCGGATTCCCGGCGGGCTCTAAATTCCCGTTTAGCGGGTGAAAAGCCGCTTTTCACGCTTTACGCGTTTCGCCTAGTAGGGGGCGGCTGCGGTGGCTACCCCAAGGTTGGGCGCCGTGGCCGTCTCACCTCCGAGAGCCTGAACTTCCCCCCGCGCGCAGAGGGCGGGTCATCGCGGCCCGCCCTCCACCCGCGAGACTCGCGCCCGAAGCCAGCCGAACAGGAAACCGGTGGCGACCGCGAGCGGAATGGTCATGGCGAATGGAAACAACACGTCGAAGCTCGACCACCGCGGAGCGAGGGCGTTCAACACGACGATCGCCGGCACGGCGAGGATCCACCACACGATGACCGATGCGACTCCGCACACGATGCCGAAGTCGCGCGGGCTGAGGGTCGACACGACGCCGGGGATGGTTTGCGACCGGTAGTAGCGGCGCCCGCCCCGGGACAGTCCAGACCGCGCCTCGCGCGCGCGGAGCCACTGCACGAGCCAGCGGACCAGGATCACGGGCGCCATGACCGGCATCAGGAGGATCAGCAGCAGGTCGAGAACGAGCCGCGGACCGTGGTGCGTGCGCGACGCCCTGACGATGTTCTGGCGCGGGATCTCCGCCGCAGGGTTCATCTGCGCCGCCCTGTCGTAGGCCTGGGTGGCCTCGGCCCGCCGCCCCTGACGCAGGAGGGCGACGCCGAGGTTGTTCATCGCCGACCAATCGTTGGGGTCGAGCCGGAGGGCCTCGCGGCTGGCGCTTTCGGCAACCGACCACTTGCGGAGCGCGATGGCCACCCTGCCGGCGAGCTGGTGCGAATCGCCCCTCTCGGGCGCGAGCTCGAGGACCTTCTGAGCGGCGACCCACGCCTCGCTGTGGTTCTTCAGCTCGATGCACGCCTGCGCCACCGCATGCCAGCCCCAAGCGTTTTCCGGGGCGAGCCGGACGGACTCCCTGGCCAGCGCCAGCGCATCGCGCGGCCGGCGCATGTTGCGCAGGACGACGCTCCGCACGCGGTAAGCCCTCTCGTCTTCCGGCGACGTCGCGATCGCCTCGTACGCGACCCGGTCGGCGTCGACGAGCCGGCGGGTCTTCATCAGGGCGACGGCAAGGTCGCATTTCAGCTCGGAGCTCTGCGGCTCGAGGGCGACGGCTCGGCTGAGGAGCGGAATCGCCTCATCGTTCCGGCCGACCGCCGCCAGGTGTTGCGCCCGCCGGTGCAGCGCGGCCGCGGATTCGGCCTCCACGTTACCTAGCCTAAGTCGGCCTCCCGACGGCTTATAAATGCGCCGTGAGCATGCCACCGCCTCCCGGGCAACCGGGATACACGTCTCCGGACGGAATGTGGGTGTGGGACGGCCAGCGGTGGGTTCCGACCGGCGCCCAGGGCGCGCCTGCCGTCCGGCGGTCGCGCGGCTGGATCTGGTGGCTCGCCGGCGGATGCGGCGTCCTGCTCATCCTGGGAATCGCCGGCGGGATCTACGGGATGGTCTCCTTGTTTCGCGCCGTTCAGAACGGCAGCCTGGCGTGTTTGCCTTCTGACTTCCCGCAATACCCGGGCACGACCATCACGCGCGAGTACACGTACGTCGGCACGACCGGGCACGCCGGTGACACACATGAATGTGCAGAGTCATTCGATTCGAACGACGATGTCTCGACTGTGACCGGTTTCTACACGAGCCGGCTCAATGCCGCCGATTGGAAGGTGACCTCGAACGACGCGGCCAACGGAACGATCAACTTCGCGCGAGTCTCGAGGCCGCAGACGGTGGGCACGGTGATTCTCCTGGGTCGAGGCCAGCACACGACGATCGCGGTCACGCTCTACTACTAGCGCCGGCGCTCCGCGATCTCGGCCGTGATCATCTCGACGAACGATTCCAGCGGCATCTCGACCTTCTCGCCGGCGCGGTTCTGGACGTTGACGTGCATGGCCTCGACCTCTTTGCCGCCGATGACCGCGATGTAAGGCACCTTCTTCAGCTTGGCGTCGCGGATCTTGCGGTCGAGCCGTTCCGAACGCTTGTCGAGCTCGACCCTCACGCGCGCCGAGCGCAGGCGCTTCGCCACGTCTTCCGCGTACGCCGCGTGCGCGTCGGCGATGGGAGCGACGACGACCTGCGTCGGATGCAGCCACGTCGGGAATGCGCCCGCCCATCGCTCGATCAGGTAGCTGAACAGGCGCTCCATCGAGCCGGCGGCGCCGCGGTGCACCATCACCGGCCGCTTGCGCGAGCCGTCCTCCGCCACGTACTCGAGGTCAAAGCGCTGCGGGAGCTGGAAGTCGATCTGCACCGTCGAGTTGGTGAACTCGCGCCGGTGGGCGTCGAACACCTGAAAGTCGATCTTCGGTCCGTAGAAGGCGGCGTTCCCCACGCCGACCCTGTACTTCTGCCCCATCGACTCGAGCGCTTCCATCAGGTCCGCCTGCGCCTCCTCCCACTGCGCCTCGTCGCCCAGCCATTTGTCCTTGACGTCGTCGCGTGTCGCGACCTCGTAATAGAACTCGTCGATGCCAAGCGCCTTCGAGAAGTGGAGCGCAAGTTCGATGGCTCCCTTGACTTCGTCCATCAGCTGTTCCGGCGTGCAGAAGATGTGGGCGTCGTTGAGCGTGAAGTGACGGACGCGGTTGAGACCCTGCAGAACGCCCGACCGTTCATAACGCCAGTACCCGGCCAGCTCGGCGAGGCGCAGCGGCAGGTCGCGGTAGCTCCGCAGCTCGCTTTGATAGATGACGATGTGGTGCGGGCACGCCACCGGTCGCAGCTCGAGCTCCTCCCCATCCTCGAACTTCATCGGCGGATACATGTAGTCGGAGTAGAGCTTCGCGTGGCCGCTCTGCCGATAGAGATCGAGCCGTGCGACGTCCGGCGTCACAACGTGGTCGTAGCCGCGGGCCAGCTCCTCGTCGACGATGAAGCGCTCGATCTCTCGCCGGATGGTCGCCCCGTCCGGTAGCCACATCGGCAAGCCGGGACCCACGCGGTCGTCGACCAGGAACAGCTTCAGCTCCCTGCCGAGCTTCTTGTGGTCGCGCTTCTCGGCGTCCTCGAGGAACTTGAGGTAATCGTCGAGCTCTTTCTGCGATTGCCACGCCGTGCCGTAGATGCGCGTCAGCTGCGGCTTCTTCTCGTCGCCGCGCCAGTAGGCGCCAGAGACCCGCTGCAGCTTGAACGCCTTGAGGTCACGTGTGGTGTTGACGTGCGGCCCGAGGCAGAGGTCGAGAAAGTCACCGGTGCGGTAGACGCTCACCCCGTCGCCCGAGACTTTGTCGTTGATCAGCTCGAGCTTGTAGTCCTGACCGCGCCGGCGAAACTCCTCGATCGCCTGGTCTCGGGGCAGGACCTCGTGCTCGAATTTGCGGCCCTCCTGCGCGATCCGGCGCATGCGCGACTCGATCGCCGGGAGGTCCGCGTCCGAGATCGGTTTGCCGAAGTCGAAGTCGTAGTAGAAGCCAGGTGGCTCTTTGATCGCCGGACCGATCGCGTACCTGGCGCCTGGATAGAGCTCGGTGACGGCGGCCGCGAGGAGGTGCGCCGTGGAGTGGCGCAGGATCTGGAGCGGATCGTCGGAGGCTTCGTGGTCGCCGTACTCGGGCATCGGGGTCGTCCAGTATATGAAGCCACTTGGACTGGGCCCGAATCGTCGACCTCCTCGGCTATCCGTCCGCTGGGCTCGGCATCCTCATCGAGAGCTCCGGGGTCCCCTTTCCGGGCGAGGCGCTGCTGCTGGCCGCCGCGGCGTGGGCCGCCGTGCGCCACCATTCGATCGTCCTGGTCATCCTGTTCGGTTTCCTCGGCGCGACAGCCGGCGCCGACATCGGCTACTTCCTCGGATATCGCGGCGGGCGTCCGTTCGTCGAGCGGTTCGGCCACTTCTTCCGCATCCGGCCGGAACATCTCGCGCAGGCCGAGCTGTTCTTCGCGCGCCAGGGCGACAAGGCCGTGATCCTCGCGCGCTTCGTGCTCGGGCTGCGCACCTGGGCGTCGATGCTCGCCGGCATGGCGCACATGCCGTTCTGGCGATTTCAGTTCTTCAGCGCCGTGGGAGGTTTCCTGTGGGCGGCGGTCATCGGGACCGCCGGCTACGTCCTCGGCAACAACCTTCCGCTGCTCGAGACGATCATCCGGGACATCGGCATCGGCGGGCTCACGGCGCTTTTGGTGATTGCGTCGATCCTGCTTGTGGCTCGACGACGCGCATCCCACCGGCGATGACCCCCACCCCGCCGCCGAGCAGCAGGACGCCGAGCCCGCCGAGGACCTGCGCCGTGCCGATGTCGTCGGCGAGCACGGCGGCGAGAAGCACGGGGATGGCGGAGACACCGTTGATCACCATGTAGAGCAGCGCGAAGATGCGGCCGCGGATGGCGTCGCTCGTCGACTCCATCAGGTAGGTGATGGCCGGGATCAGGATCGCACCGAACTCGATCCCGAGCAGGAAGCTGAACGTCGCGCCGGTGATCCGGTTATGGACCCCAAGGTCGGGGAAATGGCGCATGCCTTCCGGCACCGCCGCCAGCGCCAGGAGCGTGACCCCGTTGGCGAGAAGCGAGCCGGCCAGCACGCGCGACCTGTCGACGTTGCCGAGGAACTGGCCGAGAAGGACTGCGCTCAGGATCGCGCCTGCGGTCGCGGGGCCGAGGATCACGTACGTGTCCTGCGTCGCGATTCCGATGACCTTGCTCACGTAGGCCGGCGCGAGCGTGTACAGCATGAACAGGACGAGGACCGCGACCGTGACCTGGCCGAAGGCGAGGCGCAGCCCACGCGAGGCGCGCAGGGCGTCGAATCCTTCCTGCAGGTCGACCAGCATCTGGTGGAAGCGGCTCCTGCTCTCCTCGACAGGCGACTCGGTGTGGCGTTCGAGCTTGGGGATCTCAGAGGCGAAGATCAACGTGCCGCCGATGACCAGGAGCACGACGGCGCACCAGTACGGCGCGTAGAGGTCGATCCTCGATACGACCGGCGCGAGCACGCCGCCGACCACGAGGGTCAGCACCATGGTCAGCAGCGCCATCGAGTTGGCGGTGATCAGCGCCTCCCGCGGCAGGATCGTCGGAATGACCGCGGCCTCCGCCGGACCGAAGAGCTGCCCCACGGCGGAGAAGAGCAGCGTGATCACCAGCAGGTGCAGGAAGTCGTCCTTCAGGCCGGGCACGATCGACGCGATCGGGATCAGCGCCACCGCGGCCGCGCGGCCGAAGTTGCACCACATCATGATCTGCTTCCGGTCGAGCCGGTCCGCGATCACGCCGGCGGGGGGCGCGAACAGCACCGCCGGGACCGTGTACGCGAGCAGGGTCACCGCGACGGAGGTGCTGCCCCCGGACACGTGGTAGGCCAGGATGATGAGCGAGAAGAGCAGGAACTTGTCGGCCAGCTGCGCGGCGAGCTGAGCGAACCAGATGTTGCGGAACGCCGTGTGCCCGAGCGCACCGCGAAATCCTGCTGGAGGGGCTTCGACGGGCAGCCTGATCGGGTCCAACGCCGCTAGAGGTTAACGATCGGCCCCCGCATTGACTGCGCGGAACAGCTTTTCCCACTCGGCCAGCGTGAGCGTCTGCGGTCGCCTCGTCGGGTCGATCCCGGCGGCCGCGACCGCGGCCTTGCTCGAGCCCATCCGCGCGACAGTGCCGCCGAGCTGCTTGCGCCGGAATTGAAAGATCGCCTCGACGAAGCGGAGGAAAACGTCCATGTCTTCCACCTGGACGGCGGGCGCAGGACGGACGTCGAGGACCACCAGGCCCGAATCCACCTTGGGTCGCGGCTCAAAGGCCTCGGCCGGGATGGTGAGAAGGACGCGGGGCAGCGTGAAGACCTGCACCGCGACCGTCGCCAGGCTCGCCGACGTCGGCGCCGTCCATCGTTCTGCAACCTCTTTCTGGACGACGAGGGAGATGCGCCTCGGACGTGGGGGACGATCGAGGAGCTTGCGGATGAGCGCGCCGGTGAGGTTGTAGGGAATGTTGCCGGCGACGATGTCCGCGCCGACGTCGAGCCGCAGGATGTCGCCCTCGACGATCGTGACGTTGGGCCTGCCGCCGACGACCTCGCGCAGCGCCGGTAGCAGCGAGGCGTCGAGCTCGACCGCGACCACGCTTTTTGCGCGGGCCGCCAGCGCGATCGTAAGCGTGCCCACGCCGGCGCCGACCTCGAGGACGCCGTCGTCGCCCGTCGCGCCCGCGGCCTCGGCGATGCGGTCTCGCACACCCGCGTCGATCAGGAAGTTCTGGCCCAGCCGGTGCCGGGGCGTGATCCGGTGGCGCCGCAGCAGGGCTTCCAGCTGCCCGGCGTCGGCCGGGTCTATCAGTTCGTCGCCTGCGGCGGGCGTGTCACTTCATCTTCTGGAACAGCCCGATCGCGTTGGAGCGCTCCTGGTCGGCGAGCTGCTCGAGGCTGATGCCTCGGAGGTTCGCGACCAGCTCGGCGGTGTCGATGAGATAGGCGGGGCGGTTCGGCTCGCCCATGCGCTTCTGCGGGTTGCCGTACGGCGCGTCCGTCTCGAGGAGCAGGCGGTCGGCGGGACACCGCTTCACGACCTCGCGCAGCGCATCGCGGCTCGGCCGGGTTATCAACCCCGCGAACGAGAGGAAGAAGCCGGCGTCAAGGAAACGTTGCGCCCAGTCCCAGTCGAGGGCGAAGTAGTGCATCACCCCGCGCAGACCCGGATGCGCGTGGATGGCGGTCAGCAGCTCCTGGGCCGCGCCGCGGTTGTGGATCGAGACCGGCAGGTCCATGTCGACGGCGATGTCGAACAGCTCGTTGAGGCGCTCGACCTGCAGCTCGTTGTTCGGACCGCCGACGTGCTCGAAGTCCAGGCCGATCTCGCCGATGACGACGACCATCTCGTCCTGCGCCATCTGCCGCAGGGCGGCAAAGTTGGGCTCCGACGGCTCGAGCGGATGGTGGCCGACACCCGCCCACACCTCTTCATACGCGTGACCGAGCGAGATCGCGTTTGCGCTCCGGTCCTCGTTGACGCCGACCGCGATCAACCGGGTAACGCCGGCCGCGACGGACTGCTCGACGACCTGCGTCGCGTCGCCGAGCTCCTCGAGATGGAGATGCGTGTCTACGAAGATGGCGCCACCTCCTCGACCGGGTCGAGCCGCCTGAACAGCGGCTCTGGCACCGGCAGCTTGCGCCCCGCCGGCAGGTCAGATGGGCGCCACCGGTCGACCGACTCGTAGTCGCCGGTGATCACGCGGTGCGACGCCGCGTCTTCGGAGAACTCCCGCACCTCGGGCTGTGGGGCGATCACGTCCTCGTAGCCGAGCATCGCGTGCAGACGCTGGGCCGAGAACGGCAGGAACGGGGCAAGCATCGTCTTCAGGTTGTCGACGCAGCGCAGGGCGACGTAGAGCACGGTGCCGGCGCGTTCGCGGTCGGTCTTGATCACGTGCCAGGGCTGCTCTGTGCCCAGATACACGTTGACCCTCGCGGCGACGTTCATCGCGTGCTTCAGGGCGTTCTGGAAGCGCGCCTGGTCCAGCTGTTCGGCCAGGTAGTCCAGCGCGCCCTCCACCTCTTTGATGAGCGCCTCGTCGGTGGCCGTCAGAGTTCCAGGCCGCGGCACGGCGCCGAAGTTCCGCTGCGCGTTGACCAGCGTCCGGTGCACGAGGTTGCCCCACGTGGCCACGAGCTCGTCGTTGTTGCGCCGCACGAACTCCGACCACGTGAATTCGGTGTCCTGGTTCTCGGGGCCGGCGATCATCAGGTAGTAGCGCAGCGCGTCGGGGTCGTACCGGTCGAGCACGTCTCTGACGTAGATGACGTTGCCGCGGCTGGTCGACAGCTTCGAGCCCTCCATGTGCAGGAATTCGCTCGCCACGATGACGTCAGGCAGCTCGTAAGGCCGCCCGGGTTCGGATGCGCCCATCAGGATCGCGGGCCACAGGACGGTGTGGAAGGTGATGTTGTCCTTGCCCATCGTGTAGTAGTGCCGCGCGTCGGCGTTGAGCCACCACTCCTTCCAGGCGTCCGGCTCACCGCGCTGGAGCGCCCACTCGATCGACGCCGACAGGTAACCGATCACGGCGTCGAACCACACGTAGATCTTCTTGCTGGGATTGTTCTCCCAACCCGGAAGCGGCACCGGAACGCCCCAATCGAGGTCCCGCGTGATGGCGCGTGGCTTCAGGTTGCGGACGAACTCGAGCGAGTACTTGCGCACGTTCGGCCGCCAGTCGTCGTGGGACTCGATCCACTCCTTGAGCCGGTCGCCGAACGCTGGCAGATCGAAGAAGAAATGCTCCGTCTCGCGAAACTCGACCGGCGCGTCGCTGCCGCGCTGGTGCGGGTTGATCAGGTCGGTGGGGTCGAGCTGGTTGCCGCAGCTGTCGCACTGGTCGCCGCGCGCCTCTTTGTAGCCGCAGATCGGACACGTTCCCTCGATGTAGCGGTCCGGCAGCGTGCGGCCGCTGACCGGGTCGAATGCGCCGAGCTGCTTCTCCTTGAGGAGGTAGCCCTTGTCATACAGCTTCAGGAAGAGGTCCTGCGTCACCCGATAGTGGTTGGCGGTCGTCGTCCGCGTGAAGATGTCGTAGGTCATGCCCAGGCTGACGAGGTCCTGGACGATGACCGCGTTGTTCTCGTCGACGAACTCGCGCGGCGGGATGCCCTTCTTGTCGGCTTCGTACGTGATGGGCGTGCCATGCTCGTCGGTGCCGCTCGCCATCAGGACGCGCGAGCCGCGCAGCCGCTCGAACCGCGCCAGCACGTCGCCGGGCACGGCGAAACCGACCACGTGTCCGATGTGTCGTGGCCCATTCGCGTACGGCCACGCGGGCGCGATGAAGACAGTCCTAGGCACCTGAGATCACAAGGGTAAACTCGCCGCGCGCCCGCTCACCGAGGGCTGAGCTCACCTGCGATGCGGTCCCCCGCAGGACCTCTTCATGGACCTTCGTCAGCTCGCGCGTCAGCGTGAGGCTGCGGTCCGGCAGCGATTCCGCGATCAGCGCGAGCGACTTGTGGATCCGGAAGGGCGACTCGAACGCGACCGCAGGCCGCGGCTCGTCGCGCAGCGATTCGAGCAGCCTGCGCATCTCGCCTGGTTTGCGCGGCAGGTAGCCGACGAAGGTGAATCCCGGACCCCCGTAGCCGGCGATGGAGAGCGCAGCGGTGATCGAGCTCGGCCCTGGGACGGGGACGACCGTGTGCCCGGCCGCCCACGCGGCTGTGACCAGCGCCTGGCCGGGATCGGAGAGGGTGGGCGTCCCGGCATCGCTGACCAGCGCCACGTCCCCTTCGTCGAGGGCGGCCAGCACCCGCGGCAGACCGCGCCTCTCGACCGGCGCGCGGTAGCTGACCATCGGCTTGCGGATGCCGTTCCTTGCCAGCAGACGGGCGGTGACGCGCGTGTCCTCGGCCGCGATCGCGGTCACCTCTCCGAGCACACGCAGCGCTCGGGCGCTGACGTCCTCGAGGTTGCCGATCGGGGTCGCCACCACGAACAACCGGCTCAACCGACCTCCAGCCAGCCGCCGACTCGTTCCGCGACCTGACCGGCGGCCCCGACGAAGCGCGAGGCCGGCGGCAGCACCTGCAAGAACGTCTTGCCGTAGTCGCGGCCGAGGATCCTGTTGTCGAGAATGACGACGGCGCCGCGATCGGTCGACCGCCGGATCAGCCGGCCAAAGCCCTGTTTGAGACGCAGCGCCGCCTGCGGCAGCGCCAGCTGGGTGAACGGGTCGCGGACCTGTTCCGCGCGCGCGGCGAACACCGGGTCGGTGGGCACCGGGAACGGAAGCCTGACGATGATCACGCAGCTCAATCGTTCGCCCGGGATGTCGATGCCCTCCCAGAACGTCGCCGTGCCGAGCAGCAAGGGACGCTCCGCGTCCTCGAAGGTCTTGAGCAGGTGGCGCCGCTGGCCGTCGATGCCCTGGCCCAGGATCAGGACTTCGTCGAGGTCGACACGCTGCTTGAGCGCCTCGTGCACGTCCCGCAGCTGGCGGTGGGACGTGAACAGCGCCAGGGTCCGGCCGCCGACCCTTCGCGCCACGGCTGCGATCAGGTCCTCGACCGCGCCGTCGAAGCCCTCGGCCTCGGGCAGCGGCAGGTCGGTCGGCAGGCACACGAGCGCCTGCCGGTAGAAGTCGAAGGGCGACGCCAGGATCATCTCCTCGATGTCGGCGCCCAGGCCGACGCGCGACGCGAAGTACTCAAAGGTGCCGCCCACCGCGAGGGTCGCCGAGGTGAACACGGTCGAGCGTCGCTCTCCGTACACGCGGTCCCGGAGCAGCGACCCGACGTTGATCGGGGCGGCGCGGAGCAGCAGATTCTCCGCGCGCGACACCTGGCTGAACCAGTAGACGCGGTTGGGGTCGGGATGGAGCATCGCCTGATCGACCAGCAGCTGCGCCGCCTCCAGGCGGCCCCGGATCATCTCGAGCTCGCGGACGCCCTGGTCGGGTTCTGCGCCGCCGAGCCAGTCGCGCACCCCGGCGACCCCTTTCCGTATGGCCACGTCCAGCGCCGCCAGCGACGTCACGGCGTTCTCCGCCGCCAGCAAGACGTCGCCCCAGCCGGCGTCCTCCCGGAGCGAGGGCGTGATCCGAAGGGACTCCTCGCGCCGCTCCACCTCGCCGAGGCGGGCGGCGACCCATCCGTCGGCGATGCGGAAGAGGTCTCCGACGCGCTCCGCCGCCGACACAGCCAGCGGCCCGGCCGCGCCGAAGGAGTCGCCGGACGCTCCAAGATGAGGCTGCCGCCGAAGGTCGTCGAGCAGGCCGTGCGCCAGGCGGTCGAGCAGCGCGAGCAACCCCGGCCCGTCGACCTCCTGGCGCAGCCCGCGCGTCGCCGCCTCCTCCAGGTGGTGCGCCTCGTCGATCACGAGGTGGTCGTATTCGGGCAGCAGGCCGCCACCGACCTCGGCGTCCGCGAGGAGGAGCGAGTGGTTGACCACCACCAGGTCGGCGGTGTCCGCCTCGGCGCGGGCGCGGTGGACGTAGCAGTCCTCTTTCGTGCAGTTGATGCCGACGCAGTCCAGAGGGTCGCTGGCGATCTTCGTCCAGAACACCTCCTCCCGCCCGTACAGCCGCAGCTCGGACCGGTCGCCGCTCTCGGTGGTGTTGAGCCAGATCAGGACCTTGAGCTTGAACATCAGCTCCTCAGGGTCCCGGCACGGCTCGGCCAGGTAGCGGCGCCACCGGCGCAGCGAGACGTAGTTGCTCCGACCCTTGAGCAACACCGCCTTGAAGTCCCACGGCAGCCACTCGCGCAGCCCGGGCAGGTCCTTGCCCATGAGCTGCTCCTGGAGGGTGTGGGTGTTGGTCGACACGATGACGCGCTCCTTGTGGCGCACCGCGCGCGCGACGGACGGCACGAGGTAGGCGAGGCTCTTGCCGGTGCCGGTCCCGGCCTCGACGACGAGGGTCCCTCCGCGGGACTGGATCTGGGCGACCCCGAGCAGCATCTGCAGCTGCGATTCGCGGTGTTCGTAACCGGGGAGGACGTTCGCCAGCGGGCCGTCGGGCCCGAGCAGCGCGGCCACCGCCGCCGGATCGTCGGGCGGCGCCTCCGCCGAGCGCCCCAGGCCGGCCGGCTCGACGCGTACGGCCGTCGCCGGCTCCGGGTTCGGGTTGGGAGCGCTCAGCGCTTCGGCGAAGAACCGCGCCACCGCCCACTCGTACGCCGCCACCAGGGCGAGCATCGACTCCTTCAGGCCCTCGTCGAGGCCGATCGCCTCCTCGCGCAGGCGAAGGAGCAGCTGGCGAGTGGCATCGGCGTCGTCCAGCGCGCGGTGCGGGCGAGGCTGGTTGAAGCCCATCTCGGTCGAGAGCAGGGGCAGGCTGTGGCTGCCCGCGGCCGGAAGCAGGATGCGCGCGATGTCGAGCGTGTCGAGGATCTCCTGTGACGGGTCCCACAGGTCGGCCGCCTGCAGGAACTCCACGTCCAGCCGCGCGCCGTGGCCGACGGGCTGGCGGCCCTTGACGAACTCGGCCAGGCGGCGGAGGGCGTCCCCCGGGCTGGCCGCGCCGCGCAGCTCCTCCGGCTTGATCCCGGTCAGGCGGAGGACCGTGTCCGGCACCGCCCGCCCCGGATCGACCAGCTGCTCGAGCGTCGAGGTGACCCGTTCCGGCGTGAAGGCGACGGCGCCGATCTCGATGACCCGGTCCCGGGCCGGGTCGAGGCCCGTGGTCTCCAGGTCTAGGGCGACAAATTCCGGCAAATCCGACTCGATTCTAGGAACGGGCTGGATTGCAAGCGCTGAAATGTAATATGTCGGCCCGATGGTTACAGGTTCGATCGAGGCTCCGAAGCGTCTCGAAGATCTGCACATCCGTCGTGATCTGATCGCCAGCCTCCTCCTCCGCACGCTCGCTTTCGCCGACCAGCTGACGGGCGCCGCTCTCGAGGCCCGCCTTGGGCTTCCCTTCGAGACCTTCTCGCCGCTGATCGACGAATTCGAGAAGAACCAGCTCATGGACACCCGCGGCGTGTCCAACGACCCCAGCCTCGAGGGGCGGCCCTACCCGGTGAAGATGAATTACGCCATCTCGAGCGCCGGCCGGCAGCGGGCCGCCGAGCTGTCCGCCACACAGACCCGCTACCTCGGGCCATGCCCGGTCAGCTTCGAGGACTACCTCGACCTCATCCACTCCCAGGTCACCGGCAAGGCGCCGGTCACGGACGCGCAGCTGAAACGCGCCCTCGGCGAGCTCGAGCTCGAGCAGCACGTCATCGACCAGATCGGCGGCGCCATGGTGTCGCGCGCCTCGCTGTTCATCTTCGGCGCCCCCGGCAACGGCAAGAGCACGATCACCGAGCGCATGGCGCTCCTCATGGGCGCACCGATCGAGATTCCCTATGCCGTCGAGACCGGCGGCGAGATCATCCGGCTCATCGACGCCGTTTATCACAAGCAGGCGCCTGGCGACCCGCCGATCGACCGCCGCCTCACCAGGGTCGAGCGCCCGGTGGTGACGGCCGGCGGCGAGTTGAAGCTGCAGCAGCTTGATCTCACCTACGACGAAGCCAACCGCTACTACGAGGCGCCGCTGCAGTGGAAGGCGAACGCCGGCGTGCTCGTGATCGACGACTTCGGTCGCCAGGAGGTGCCACCGATGCGCCTTCTGAACCGCTTCATAGTCCCGATGGAGAAGAAGATCGACTACATCGACCTTTCGGCGTCGGGCCGCAAGATCGAGCTCCCCTTCCTCTGCCAGGTCGTCTTCTCGACCAACCTCTCGCCCACCGAGCTGGTCGACGAGGCCTTCCTGCGCCGCATGGCGTACAAGATCGGCGTCGGCAACCCGTCGCCGGAGGCGTTCGGGCGCATCCTGCGCTTCGAGTGCGACCGGCAAGGCGTGCCCTGGGACGAGAAGGCCGTCGGCTACCTCCTCAACAACCTGTACGGCAAAAAGCCGCTGCGCGGTTCGCACCCGCGAGCGCTCGTCGCGAGGCTGGTCGACCTGGCGAACTACCGCCAGCAGCCGCCGCGCCTGACACCGCAGACGCTGAAGGAGGCGTTCGACGCCTGCTTCAACCCGGCGCTCGGCAGCCTGGTCGAGGACGACTGGGCTCGCCCGGCTATCGGGTAAGCACCACCCCGGCGAGCCTCCGCTTCCACCCTTCCAGGTCGCTGTAGCGACCTCTCTTGTCCGGCGGCAGCAGCTCCGCGATCGCGACCATGATCGCGTCGGACGCGTCCTCGTGCGTCACGCGCGAGCCGTCGGCGCGCTTCTGCTCGATGAGGAACGGCTTGCCGTAGCGCAGCGTGACGCGGTGCCGCCGCGGCCACATCGCGCCTTTCGGCAGCACCTCCTTCGTCCCCGTCAACGCCACCGGCAGCACCGGCGCGCCCGACTTCTGGGCGATGAAGCCGGCGCCGGGCTCGGGTGTGCTCAACGTCCCCGACGCGACGCGTGTGCCTTCCGGGTAGATGACGAGGACCTGTCCCGCCTTCAAGATGTCGAACGAACGCCGCAACGCCGCGCGGTCGGCGGTGTGGCGCACGACGGGGAACGCGTGGTACGCCCTGTACAGCCAGCGCATCCACCTCTTCCTGAAGAACTCGGACTTGGCCATGGTCCACGTGTCGCCGCGGGGCATGAACGCCGGAACCAGCGGCGGGTCGACGGTGGCGAAATGGTTGGGCGCGACGATCAGCGCCCCTTCGCGGGGAATGTTCTCGACGCCGTCGACGCGAAACAGGCCGCCGATCAGCACCGTGTGTGTCAGAAAGCGCATGAGCCCGCGCAGGAAGGCGTACGTCACCGGCGTGCCAGCACCCGCTGGACGATCCGTTCGACGACCTCGTCGAGGTCGAGGTTGTCGGTGTCGATGATCTCGGCGTCCTCGGCCGGGCGCAATGGTGCGACCGGCCGGTTGGAATCGACGCGGTCGCGAAGCTCGACCTCCTTGCGCATGGACTCTTCGTCGACGCGCTCGCCGCGGCGTTCGTACTGGGCCGCGCGCCTGCGCACCTTCTCGTCGAGGCTTGCGATGAGAAAGAACTTGTGGTCCGCGTTCGGAAACACGACCGTGCCGATGTCGCGACCGGCCATGACGACGCCGTGCTCGGCCATCTCGCGCTGCTGCGCGACCAGCGCCGCACGCACGCCGGGCGTCGCCGACACGATCGGCAGAGCGTCGGCGTAGTCGGTGTCGTAGATGCCTTCGGTGAGCTCGTCCCCGTCCGCCCAGACGCGTTCGCCGTCGATGCGGATGCGCGTCGACTCGGCCAGTCTCGTCACCGCGCCGGCGTCGCTCGCGTCCACGCCTCGCTGCGCCGCGAGGCGCGTGATGGCGCGGTACATGAGTCCGCTGTCGATGAAAGGCAGATCGAGCTTCTCGGCGACACGCCGCCCGACCGCCGACTTGCCGGAGGCGACGCCGCCGTCGATCGCCACGATCACAGCCCGGCCGCCCGGCGCAGCGCCGCGACCTCCGAGCTCGTGAGCTCGCGCCACGCGCCCTTGCGCAGCCGGCCCAGCCGCAGCGGGCCGAAGCCCGTGCGGCGGAGCGACGTGACGCGGTGGCCGACCGCCTGCAGCATGCGACGGACCTGGCGGTTGCGGCCCTCGCTGATGACCAGGCTCAGCTCCGCGCGACCCGAGTCCCTGTCCCCTCGATCGGCCCGAAGCAGCGTCACCCGCGCCGGCGCGGTCATGCCGTCTTCGAGCCTCACGCCCCTGCGCAGCGCCTCGAGGTCGCCGACCGCAGGCACCCCGGCCACCGCGACGAGATACTCCTTGGCCACCTTGTAGCGGGGATGCGTCAGCCGGTAGGCGAGGTCGCCGTCGTCGGTCAGCAGCAGCAGCCCGCTGCTGTCGCCGTCGAGCCGCCCGACGGGGAACAAGCGGTGTCCCTTCGCCCCGGCCGTGCCGATCACGTCGAGCACAGTAGCCCGCGATGCCTCGTCGCGGGCGGTCGTGATGACGCCCAACGGCTTGTTCAGGATCACGTAGCGGTGCGCCGCCGGGGGCTTCACGGCCCGACCGTTGACGGTGATGCGATCCCGTTCCGGGTCGATCAGCGTGCCCGTGGCCGGAGGCTTCTCGCCGTTGACCCGCACGGACCCCGAGGCGATGAGCTGGTCGGCGGCGCGGCGGCTGGCGACGCCGGCCTTCGCCAGATACGCGTTTAAACGGACGCCCGTTCCGAAAGCTCCGCCGTCTTCGGCGACGGCAGGTGGTCGAGCGACTCGAGACCGACCACCTGGAGGAAGCGCATCGTCGTCCCGTAGAGCTTCGGCTGGCCCGGCCCCGATCCGCGGCCGACCTCGGTGACGAGGTCGCGCAGCTCGAGGTTGGCGAGGACGCTCTCGCAGTTGACGCCTCGGACCTCCTCGATCCTCGAGCGCGACACCGGCTGCTGATACGCGACTATGGCCAGCGTTTCGTACGCGGCGTGGGACAGCCGGCCCGACACCTCGGGCCGCAGCGCCCGGCGAACCGCGGCGGCGTACTCCGGTCGCGTGGCCAGGTGTACCTCGTCGTGGTGGCGCATCAGCATCACTCCGCGGCCCTCCAGCGTGTCGCGCAGCTTCTCCAGCGCTCCCTCGACCTCGTTGCGGTCGCTGTCCGTGGCCTGCTGAAGCTCGCGGACCTTGAGCGGCCGGTTCGAGCTGAAGAGAATCGCCTCGATGGCCGCCGGCGTATCGGTCACGACGCGACTTCCCTCAGCTCGACGTGGATCGGGCCGAACCTCTCTTTCTGACGGACACGCACGAACGAGCGGCGGATCAGCTCGAGCAGCGCGACGAACGTGACCACCGCCTCCAGGCGGTCCTGCGATTCGAGAATGAGCTCCACCAGCTCGATCGGTCCCTCCTGCAGGCGAGCGCTGATCAGATCGATCTTCTCCTCCAGCGTCCACGTGCGCCCGTGCACGACGACGGGTCGCGGCGGGATGCGCGACAGGACGCTGTTGAAGGCGGTGACGAGCAGATCGACGTCGAGCGGCTCCTCCTGGCCGCCGGCTTCAACGGGTCGCGCAGGCGGTGGGAACGCGAAGGACTCCTGCTGCGCGCGCTCCAGCAGCTCGCCCGCGATCTCCTTGTACGCGCGGTACTCCTCGAGGCGCTGGCGCACCTCGTCCTCCCAGCCGAGGAGCTCGGTCTCCTCGTCGGTCGGCGTCTCCCCGGGCAGGAGCCGGATCGACTTCAGGAGCAGAAGGCGCGCGGCCATCCAGAGGAACTCGGCCATCTCCTGCGGGTCGACGACCTCGCGCGACGCGACTTCCGCGAGATACGCGTCGGTCACGTTGGCGAGCGAGACCTTGAAGATGTCGACCTCTTCACGCTCCACGAGCGCGAGCAGCAGCTCGAGCGGGCCTTCGAATACCGGGGTCCTGACTTCTATGTCGGGTAAGGCTACCTCACGGGCCGTCCGGCTTCTTCGAGCAGCTCGTGCGCGCGTGCGACCGCCTTCTCCGTCACCCCGCCGCTCATCATCCGCGCGAGCTCTCTGGCCTTCTCCTCGCCGGTCGTCAGCTCGCGGACAGCGACGACGTTGCGCCCATCCTCGCCTCTGGCCTTCTCGACGACGAGGTGATGGTCGGCGAACGAAGCGATCTGCGCCAGGTGCGTGACGACCAGGACCTGGTGGCGCGAGCCCAGCTTCTTCAGGCGAAGTCCCACCTGCACCGCGGCCTCGCCGCCGATGCCCGCGTCGACCTCGTCGAAGACCAGCGTCGGGATCCTGTCGGCGCTTGCGCCGACGGTCTTGATGGCGAGCATCACGCGCGCCAGCTCGCCGCCGGACGCGACGCGCGAAAGCGGTGCGATCGGCTCACCCGGATTGGCCGAGAACATCATCTCGACCATCTCCGCGCCGGTCGCCCCGACCTCCGCCAGCGGGCGCAAGGCGACCTCGAAGCGTGCGCCCTCCAGGCGCAGGCCGTCGAGCTCGACGGCGACCGCTTTCTGCATCCGCCGAGCCGCCGAGTTCCGCGCCGTCGTCAGCCGGGTCGCCGCCAGGTCCAGCTCTGCCCGGCGGCGGCGCGTTTCGGCCTCGGCTCTGGCCACAGCGCCCTCGACGTCTTCCGACGCGCCCACCTGGAGCTCGAGCCTCTGCCGCTCCGCAAGCGCCGCCTCGATCGAGCCGCCGTACTTGCGCTTGATCCCGTCGAGCACAGCGAGCCTCGATTCGATCGACTCGAGCCGGGCGGGGTCGGCGTCCAGCGTTTCGGTGTAGCGGCGGACATCCGCCGCGACGTCGGCGATCTCCTCGGTCAGCGAGTCGAGGCGGCTCGCATGCTCGGCCAGCCGTGGGTCGAGCGCCGCCGCGGCGGTGATGGCCACCGTGGCGCGCGCCACACCGTCCTCGTGCAGCGCCTGCAACGCATCCTGACCCAGCTCGGAGAGGCGCGCAGCGTTTCGTGCCGCGTTGCGTTCGCCAACCAGAGCTTCGTCCTCGCCTGGCCGAGGATCCGCCCTTCGCAGCTCGTCCAGCTGCCAGAGCAGGTACTCGCGCTCCCGGTTGCCTCGCGATCGCAGCTGCTCGAGGTCTCGCAGCGCCGCGGCCGCGGCAACCCAAGCCGCGTGGGCCGCCGCGACCGCAGCCCGGGCCTCGAGCGCCCCTCCATATCCGTCGACCAGCTCCGTCTGCGTGTCGGCGTCGAGCAGCGCGTGGTGCGCATGCTGGCCGTGGATGGCGACGAGACGGTCGCCGATCTCCCTGAGTGCCGCCGGCGTGGCGGTGCGCCCATCGACCCTCGCCACGCCCCTCTTCCCCACCTCACGCTCGAGGCTGATGGAGTCGAAGACGGCCTCGACCGTGGCGCGGCCGGCGCCGTGACGGACCTGGTCGGCGCCACCCCTTGCCCCGAGCGCAAGGCTCAGGGCGTCGATGATCAGGGACTTGCCGCTGCCGGTCTCACCTGTCAGCAGGTTGAGACCCGGCCCAAAGCGCACCGTGGACTCCGCGACCAGGGCGAGGTCGCGGACGCGAAGCTCGCGCAGCACCGGCTACTTGGGCACGAGCGGCAGGCCCCAGCCGAGCTTGGCTGCCAACCGCTTGTAGAAGCTCTCCGAAGGCCCGAACCGCACCACCTTGAGCCGCTTCTCGTGGGCGCCACAGCGGACGCTCTCGCCGGTCGCGACGGTGTGACCGCGGCGCATGCCGTCGACGCGCATCTCGGCCGGCCCTCGCACGACCTTCACGGTGACGTCCTGGCGCGGCGCGAACACGATCGGCCGGACCGTGAGCGCGAACGGGCTCATCGGCACCAGGACCAGGTCCTCGAGCGTGGGCTCGAGGATGGGGCCGCCGCTGGCCAGCGCATATGCGGTCGAACCGCTTGCCGTGGCGACGATCGCGCCGTCCGCGTCGATGACGCCCACGGCCTGGCCGCCCACGTCGATCTCCAGCCGCAGGATTCGCGTTTCGCCCGAATGATCGACCACGACCTCGTTGAGGCCGATCTGCTTGACCATGCTCCGCCCCTGGCGCAGAAGCGTGACCTCCAGCATCGTGCGCTCCTCGATCCGGTAAGCGCCGTCGATGAACCGCTGCAGGCCGTCCTCCAGGTCGCCCGCCTCGAGCTCTGTCAGGAAACCAAGCCGTCCCAGGTTGACGCCGAGGACGGGGATGCCGATCGGCGCGGCGAGCCGGGCGCCGGCAAGGAACGTGCCGTCTCCGCCAAGGGTGACGACGAGGTCGGCGCCGCGGATGTCGTCGCTGACATCGCGGTGCATCTCCACCGCCTCGACGCCCTTCCCCTGCAGGGCGGCCATCGCGTGCTCGACCGCGTGCTGGTCTGCGCCTGGCGCATGCACGACGTAGACCTTCATCGCTGCACCGGAGCCAGGTGCACGAATATCTCGCGGTTGCCTTCGGCGCCCGCGACCTCCGACTGCGCCTCGCCGCGCACCGCGTAGCCGTTGGCCGCGCACCACTCTCGGAATCTCGATAGCGCTTCGATCACAGCCGGCTCATCACGGACGATCCCGCCCTTGCCCACCTGCGCGCGTCCGACCTCGAACTGCGGCTTGAACAGCGCCACCACCTCGGCGTGCGGCGCCGCCCGCCCGACCGCGGGCAGGACCTTCTCGAGGCTGATGAACGAGACGTCGATCACCACCAGGCTCACGGCCTCGGGGAAAGATTCGAGGTCGCGTGCATTGAGGCGCTCGATGACGACGACGCGCGGATCCTGGCGGAGACGCCAGTGCAGCAACCCGCGACCCACGTCCAGCGCGTAGACCTTCGCCGCGCCGCGGCGCAGCAGCACATCGGTGAAGCCGCCCGTGGATGCGCCGATGTCGGCGCACACACGGTCTTTCGGGTCGACGCCGAAACGATCGAGCGCCGGCGCGAGCTTGAGGGCGCCGCGGCTGGCGTAGCCGGGCTCCGCGTCGACCGCGATGGCCGCGTCGTCGCTGACCGTGCGCGCCGGGCTGCGCACGGTTTCGCCGGAGACGCGGACTTTACCGGCGATGATGAGCGCCTGTGCGCGCTCGCGGGATTCGGCCATTCCGTTCCTGGTGATCAGCACGTCGAGGCGTGGCACGGCGGCTAAAGGATGAGCCCGACGACCAGGCCGATCAGCGCGCCGGCCAGGACCTCGATCGGCGTGTGGCCGAGCAGCTCGCGCAGACGCGCCTCCTGCACCCCGCGCATGTGCACGAGGTCTTCGACCAGGCGATTGAGCACCTCCGCCTGCCGGCCGGCGGCACGCCGCAATCCAGCCGCGTCGTACATCACCACGAACGTGAAGATAAGGGCGATCGCGAAGTCTGCGGAAGCGGGTCCGGAATATTTACCGACGGCGGTCGTGAGTCCGGCCACGATCGCCGCGTGGCTGCTCGGCATGCCGCCGGTCTCGGCGAGGACGCGCAGGTTCAGCCTGCGCTGGCGCACCGACGTCAGCGTCAGCTTCGCCACCTGCGCGATGGCCCACGCCACGACCGGCGCCAGCAGGTACTTCAATTGCTCGTGGCCGCGACGCGGCCGAGGATGCCGTTGACAAAACGGCCCGCGTCGTCGCCGGAGAACGTCTTGGCCAGCTCGATCGACTCGTTGATCGCCGCCTTCGTCGGGACCTTGCGGTCGATGGCGATCTCGTACACGGCGATGCGCAGTATCACGCGGTCGACCTTGGCCATCTGGTCGAGCTTCCAGTGCTCGGAAGCGTCGCTCAGGACCGCGTCGAGCCTGTCCTGGTTGTCCAGCACCCCGCGTACGAGCTGGCGCGCGAAGTTCGTGATCTCCTCCGACGCGCCGCCCTCGGCCGCGTGGTAGCGCAGGACTTCCTCTGGATCGTCTCCGGTGCCTTCGAGCTGAAACAGGACTTTGAGCGCGAGCTCTCTTGCGTGGTGGCGCTTGCCGACCGGGACTCTATGTGGCGAAGGCGACACTCGAAACGAAGACGTTGACCTCGCCGACCTCGAGCCCGAGCATCCGCTCGGTCGCCTCGACGACGTTGGCCTGCACAGCCGCCGCGACGTCCGCGAGCCGTGCCTCGGAATCGACCGTGATGAAGACCTCTAGGTGGATCGAACGGTCGCCTTCGATGTGCACGCGGACGCCGCGATGCGCGGCCTGGCGGCGCATCCAGTCGCCGAAGTGACGGGCCGCGGCCTCGTCCATCCCCTCCACACCCTCGACTTCGCAAGCGGCCAGCGCGGCGATGCTCGCGATCACCTCGTTGGCCACACGGACCGCCCCCAGCGAACCGTTCTCACTCATAACCGACTGATCCTACCGTCAAATACCGCGTCCTGACTGCTGAACCGCTTTAGGCGACAGTCGCGACTATGGCCCCTTTTCGGACTCGGGAATGGTCGATAGTCGCGACTATCGACCGTGTTGTCAGGCCCGCTCGATGTACGACTGGTCGCGCGTGTCGACGCGGATGACGTCCCCCGACTGGATGAACAGCGGCACCTGGATCGTGGCGCCGGTCTCGAGCTTCGCCGACTTCGTCGCGCCCGACACCGTGTCGCCTTTGAAGCCGGGGTCGGTCGACACCACCTTCAGGTCCACGTTGATCGGCAGCTCGACGCCGATCAGGCGGTCCTGGTACCGCTGCAGGAACACCGTGCTGCCTTCTTTGAGCAGGGGCAGCACGCCCTCGAGCATGTCCTCGTCGACCGGCACCTGGTCGTACGTCTTCGCATCCATGAAGTAGTAGTGCGTGCCGTCGCTGTAGCTGAATGTCGCCTCGGTGCTGTCGATGCGTACGAGGCGGAATCTTTCGCTCGTCTTGAAGCTCTGCTCGAAGATGGAACCTGTCAACAGGTTGCGAAGCTTGGCTTTGATCACAGCCGGCTGACGGGCCATTTTGATGTGCTCCACGCTCACGATGGACACGAGCTGCCCGTCGTGCTCGAACATCGTGCCGTTTCGAAGATCGCCGCTCGAAATCATTTCTGTGTCGCCAAAAACTCCAGTGCCAACTCGTATCCGGTAAAGCCCAGGCCCGTGATCACCCCGCGGGCCGCACGCGCGGTCACGCTTCGGGACCGCCATTCCTCTCGCGCGTGGATGTTCGAGATGTGCACTTCCACGACCGGCACAGCGAGGGCCTGCAGACAATCGTAGAGGGCAAGTGAATAGTGGCTCAACGCCGCCGGGTTGACGACGATGCCGGCCGACCCGGGCGCCTCACTCTGCAGGAAATCGATGATCTCCCCTTCGTGATTGCTCTGGAAGAAAGACACCTCCAGCCCCAGAGAACTGGCTTTCGCCCGCACCACGGCCTCGAGGTCGGCCAGCGACCGGCTGCCGTAGATCTCCGGCTCGCGCTTGCCGAGCAGGTTGAGGTTCGGTCCGTTGACCACGACGACCTTCTTCATGCAAGCGACCTGCTGATCACGCGGCGCACGAGCGCGCCCGGGACCGCATGCCCGATCTCGGCATGCCCGACCCGGCGCGGCATCACCCACGCGACCTTCCCGCGCCGCGCCTTCTTGTCGAGCGTGATCGCCGACATGACGCGCCGGGCGTCGGCGCGCGGAGAACGGTCGGGCAGGCCGAAGGCTTCGAGCAGCGCGTCCTGCGAGTCGACCAGCCGCTTGCTGCACAGATCCATGGCGAGCGCGATCCGCGCAGCGACTCGCATGCCGAAGGCGACCGCCCTGCCGTGGGAGACGCGGTATCCGGTGGCGACCTCGAGGGCATGGCCGGCGGTGTGGCCATAGTTGAGGATCGCTCGCGGCCCACGTTCCCGCTCGTCCTTGGCGACCACCAGCGCCTTCGCGGCGACGCATCGGAACACGACACGCTGGAGCATCGACGGATCGCGCTCGACCAGTCGCGGGCTGTTGCGCTGCAGGAGGTCGAACAGGCCCCTGTCCATGGCGACGGCGTACTTTACAACCTCGGCGAACGCGTCTCTGTAGGCGGGCTCGGGCAGGGTTTCGATGGCCGCGAGGTCCGAGATCACGGCCGAGGGCTGCCAGAACGTCCCGATGGCGTTCTTCGACCGCCGGCCGTTCACGCCGGTCTTGCCGCCGATGCTCGAGTCGACCATCGCCAGAAGCGTCGTCGGCACCGCGACCAGACGCACCCCACGCTGCCAGACCGAGGCCGCAAAGCCGGCCAGGTCGCCGACCGTGCCGCCGCCGACGGCGATGACGATCCCGCCGCGGTCGATCCGCTGCCGCTCCAGAAAGTCGAGCACCGCCTGCAGCTGCAGCATCGACTTGGAGCGCTCGCCCGCCGGGACGGCGTGGATCGCCGTCTTCAAGCCTGCGCGTCGGATGGCTTTCGCAACCTTCACCGCCCAGGGACGGACGTTGGTGTCGGTGACGATGGCGGCGCCGGTCGGGTCCAGGCGCGCGACGACGCTGCGCAGCTCGCGCTGAAGGTCCGAGCCGATCAACACCGGGTAGCCGCCGGCCGAAGAGTCGAGGATCAGGCGGACCACAGCTTCATGACCTCGGCGGCGACAGCCCCGGGATCCCCGGTCCCGTCGACGCGATGCTCGGCCTGCTCGTACCGCGGCAGCCGCCTTCGGTACAGCTCTTCGACCTCCCGCTCGGTCCGGCTGAGGACGAGCGGGCGCGTGGTTGCGCCCTTGATCCGGCGCCACAGGACGTGGAACGGAACCTCGAGGTAGACCGTCCTCGCCTTCTCGGTGATGAGGCGCCAGCTGTCGTCATCCATCACCACCCCGCCTCCGAGCGCGACCACCGCACCCGGCTGCAGCAGCCGCGGCAGCGTCTCCTTCTCGAACGCGCGGAACGCGGCCTCGCTGTGGGTCGCGAAGATCTCGGCGATCGACATGCCGGCCTGGTCCTCGATCAGGTGGTCGAGGTCGAAGAACTGGGCGTGCGAGCGCTCAGCGACCAGCGCTCCGACGAGAGTCTTGCCGGACCCCATGAAGCCGAGCAGCGCAAGCGGTCTGCGCGACGAGACGGAGTCCTCGCGGTCTTTAGACGCCGCTTGGGTTGGCCGGCACCGGAGCGGCCCCCGTCGCCACCGGACCGCCGCGGCGCCGCTCCGACTGCATGAACACCTGGTCGCGGAACTGCCCTGGCTTCGGCAGGTGGTCGAGGATCTCGGCGCCCTGCGAGCCGGCCGCGTCGACCTCGACGCGTCCGTAGCCGAGCACGCGGCCGAGGACCGACTGACGAGTCGTGCAGTCCTGGACGCGGTCGATCGGGATGATCTTCTCCTGCCGGCTGAAGACGCCCGTCTCGATCGTGATTCGCTGGTCGGTCAGGGTGTACGAGGTCGACTGCCAGCGGACCCACACGACGATCAGCCACAGCAGCGCGAGCGCGATCACTCCCAGGCTGAGGAAAGTGCGGAGGTGGGGCACGTATATGCCGCCGCCGTTGTCCTGCGGAAAGAAGATCGTGAAGTCCGCGACGGCGACGAGCACGACCAGGATTGCCGGCACGATCACGCTCTTGACGACCGTGATCCAGTGCGGATGGTCTTTCACGACGAGGTTCTCACCGGGGAGGAGCTTGCTCATGGCCGGTATTTAAGCAGGCAGGAGCAGAAGCACAACCAATGCTCCGACGGCGAGGTACGGCCCGTACGCGATGGTGCCCTTCATCGACCGGTGCGTGACGATGAAGACGACGGCGCCGATCGCGGCCAGGACCACGCCGTAAAACACCGCCGTGAACGTGTACGGCCACCCGAGAAGCAGGCCCATGAACAAAGCGAGCTTCACGTCGCCGAAGCCCAGCGCCTCGCCTTTGAAGATCGCAGCGCCGACGAGCGCGATGAGGAGAAAGACGAGGCCCATCGCGACGCCGATGACGATCGCGTCGAGCCATGGGCGCCCGAAAGCCTCGCCGCCGGGCCACCATGGCTTGCCGGCGATCGCCGTCAGCAGCGCAGCGCCCATCGCCGGGAACATGACGCGGTCCAGGATCAGGTGGTGCTCGAAGTCGAAAAAGATCACCTGGACCAGCACGAGGACGAAGACGCTGCGGACGAGAAGGATCGCGAACGAGCCCGCGAACTCGTAGCCGAACGCGGCGAAGACCGCCGCCGCGACCACCGGCGGCCCCCACTGCTGCCACCATTTACGTCCTGACTCCAGGCCCTCGAGCCTCGCGAGCTGCAGCGTCCCCCGGCGCACGCCATAGCCCGCGCCGGCGCCGACGACGGCCCAGAGCACGGCCAGCACGTATTGGTTCACGGCGTCAGAGTCTCGCGCATCGCATCCAGCGGCGCGCTCTGCCCCGTCCACAGCAGAAAGGAGATCGCGCCCTGGCCTAGAAGGATCTCCCAGCCGTCGACGGTCGGCAGCCCCAGCGACCGGGCCTTGCGGACGAGAGGCGTGCCTCCGGTGGCGTACACCAGATCGATCACGGCGCCCGCGCGCGGCAGCGCCGCGGGGCGCAAAGGCATCTCGTCCCGACGCCCCAACGGCGTCGCGTTGACGAGGAGGTCCGCGGCGCGAGTCAGCGACGGCACCGACCTGTCGTCCCAGGCGACCACCGTGCCCGGCACGTCCGCGTCGGCGGGACGCCGGGCGACGAAGGTCAGGTGCGCTCCGTCCAGAGCTGCGGCCGTGGCGCGCGCCGCCCCACCCGCGCCGAGGATGACCGCGTTCGCGCTCTCCGGCTCGACCCCCACCTGCTCGACGGCGGAGCGGATGGCCGCGATGTCGGTGTTGTAGCCGCCCAGCCGCCCGCCCTCGTTGACGATCGTGTTGACCGCGCGGGCGCGCAGCGCTTCCGGGGCGACGAGGTCGAGCTCGTTCATCACCGCCTGCTTGTACGGAATGGTGACGTTCGCGCCCGCGACATCCGGCGCCCTCAGGCTCGCGACCGCGTCGCGAAGCCGGTCGGCCGGCACGTCGAGCAGGTCATATGTCCAGTCGTCCAGGCCGAGGGCGGCGAAGCCCGCGTTCTGCATGGCCGGGCTGCGCGAGTAGGAGATGCCCTCGCCGAGAAGGAAGACCTTCAGCTGCCGCTCGTGCCGTACTTGGCCACGTCGGCGTCGAACTGCTGCTGGTTGGTCTCGAAGTGTGTCGTGCCTTGCCTGTCCGTGAAATAGAACAAGTAGCTGGTCTTGGGCGGGTTGATGCAGGCCTGGAGGGCAGCGCTCCCTGGGTTGCTGATCGGGCTCGGCGGGAGGCCGGCGTGCTTGCGAGTGTTGTAGGGCGAGTCGAGCTGCAGCTCGGCGAAGGTCGGCTCGGGGGTGAGCCGGCCCAGCGCGTAGAGCAGCGTCGCGTCGACCCCGAGGGGCATGCCGATCGCGAGCCGGTTGTAGTACACGCTGCACACGTTGCCCCGGTCGGTGGGCGTCTTGTTGTTGGCCTCGCGGTCCACCATCGAGGCGAGGATCACGATCGAGCGGACGTCTTCGGCGGGCCGCGCGCTCGTCGCCTGGGCGATCTGGCCGCGCCAGTCCGCGCCGAACACGACGCCGAACTGGTCGAGCTGCGCCTTCACGATCGCCCTGGCCCCACCTGCCGGGTCGACGCGGTAGGTGTCCGGAAAGAGGAATCCCTCATAGGGGTAATCGGTGTTCGTGGGGCTCGGGGGCAGGAATCTGTAGCTCGACGCCCAGGCCGGATCCTTGGCAACGGCCAGATAGGCCGAGCCCGTGATCGCACTCCCCAGGTTGGCCTGGTCGACGGCGGCGGCAAACGAGCGCAGCGGAAAACCTTCCCGGAAAGTGATCGCCTTCTCGTCGGCGCGACCGTGCTGCAGCGCGTCGACGATCTGCGCCATCGACATGTTGGTGTCGAGCACGAACGACCCCGCCTGGAACTTCGGCCCGGCGTTGGTCACGCGTTCGTACATGTCCCACGCGAGCGTGCTGCGGATGAGGCGGAGGTCGAAGAGGTCGGTGCCGATTTGCGACGGCGTCTCGCCGGGGTCGACGTGGAACGGCACGCTGTGGCTCGTCGAGGACATCGGTGTGTTGACGTTGAAGTTCCACCAGTCGATGGCGCGCGACGTCCCGAAACCGAGCAGCGCCAGGACCACGACCAGCGCGATGAGCCGCCTCACTCCACGGCGTCCTTCTCGAGCGCGCCCATCACGCGCTCGAACTCGGCGCCATCGACCGTTTCCAGCCCTCCGCCCGACTCGCGCAGGAGAAGCACGCGGTCAGGGTCTTTCGCGTCCTCGACCAGGTAGTAGGCGACGCCGTCGAGGTCGAACGCGTCGTGCATGCGGAACCGCCGCTCGGCGCCGCTGTCGTCGATGAGCGTGACCTCGTCGCTCATCTCCTGCTGTCCAGGTGTGACTGCAGCAGCAGCGTGGCGGCGACCCGGTCGATGGTCTGCCGTCGCCGGCTGCGTCGCGTCCCGGCGTCGATCATCGCCCGCTCCGCGGCGACCGTCGTCAGGCGTTCGTCGACGAGCTCCACCGGCAGCTTCGCCGCCCGCCGCAGCTCGCCGGCAAGCGACCGCGCCGACTTCGCCTCCGGACCTTCAGACCCGTCCATGCGCCGTGGCAACCCGACCACGATGCGGCCGGCGTCATGCTCCCGCGCGATGCCCGCGATCCGCTCCGCTAGCGTGTCCCCCGGCTCGGCAGGCACGGTGGCCAGGCCTTGAGCGATCGTCCCTGTCGGATCGCTGACGGCGACGCCCACCCGCTTCGATCCCGGGTCGACCGCCAGGATCCTCAAATCAGGGCGAGGGATGCGTCGACGGGGTTGGGCTCGGTGTGCCCTGCGCCGCCGCAGCGGCAGAGGGCGCGCTCGACTCGACCACGTAGTGCAGCGTGATCCGCCGGTCGAGGAGCGGCATGAGCGGCATCGCGAACGGCTCTTCTTTGATCTGCACGGACCGGATCGGGAGCTTCTCCAGGTAGAACCGGGCCTGCGCGACCGGCCGGCCGACGATCTGCGATCGGATCTTCTCCTCGTCGAGTCGCGGCGCCACATACGCCGAGGCGGTGCCGACGAACACGAGCTGCCCGCCGCGCGCCGAGCTGAGCAGCCGGTAGCTGACCTGGATCGGGCTCTCGGTCAGCAGCTGCATGTTGTTCGGCACGCGCTGCGACAGATATGTCTTGTACGCGTTGATGACGTCGGCGTCGATGTAGAAGTCGCCTTCGCCGCTCAGGCTCATGGTGCCGCTGAAGGTCGGCACCTTGTCGCCGGGCTGATGGTCCGTCGTGAACTGCGGGGCGCTGAAGAGCAGGGTCTCGGCCAGCTTCTCGCCCGACTGACCCGACGCCGCGAGCTGCTGCGCGATCGTCTGGTGGATCGATTGCTCGAGCTGCGCGCGGGCGGCGTCGAAGTCGGCCTCCGTCATCTGCGGCGTCGAGGACTGGTCCGTGCCCCCACCGGTGGCCTGCGGATTGGTCACGTGCACCTTCGACCCGTCGAACGGGTCGCAGCAGTTCTCGATCTGGGTGATCGTGTCGTGGCCCACGTTGCCGGCCGAGCCCGGTTTCACGGCGTACACATTGACCGTCGCCTTGCCGCCGTTCCAGGCCACCGTCGTGTCGCCCGAGCTCTGCCAGAACTCGATGCCGTTCTGGTTCATCAGGCGCTGGCCGTACTTGAAAACGAGACCGGCAGAGGGGACTCGACCACCGGGGTTGGCGAGGTCGTTCTGGTAGGTCACCTGACCGTACGCCGGCGCCAGCGGAACCTCGATGGACCCCGTGACCTTGAAGCCTTGCGAGGCCGAGTTGGAGATGACGACCGGACGCACCTTGATGGGCGGCTTGCCCGGCTGCGCCTGGATCTCGACGTCCTTCTCGGAGAACGCCTGCGCCTGGGCGACGAGGGTCACGGACGCGGACGGGATGAACACGAAAGCGGCGAAGACGCCGCACAGGATGAGCGTGATCGCGGTGATGTAGAGCAGGAACCGCCCGGGCTTCAGCTCCGTCGCGGTCTTGGTCAGCAGGCGCGTCGGCGCCGCGACCCCGATGTGCGTCGTCGGCGCGACCTGCCGGCGCTGCCACCACTTCCTGACCGGCGCCGGCGTCTCGGCCTCGGATGGGATGCCTTCGCCTTCGGGCCCGACCGCGCCGAACACCGGAAAGCCGCTCTCCGAGGCCATCTTCTGCACCGCGGGGTCGTCGCAGACGACGGTCACGCGCTTGCCCAGCCGCGCCGAGTAGTTGCGGAGCAGCTGGAAGTTGAAACGGCTCTGGCCGATGCGGGAACGCATCGGCAGCACGAGCATCGTGTCCTCTCCGTGATAGCGGCGGAGGCGCTCTACGAGCTCGGGAATCTCCTCTTCCGTTTCGACGTATATCGGGTTCGTTGCCATGTCGTCTTATGGTTCTCCTGGCGTCTGGTCAGACTTTTATAGCGCTTAGGACCCGTCGCATGACGGTGTTCACGGTGTCGCGCTCTTCGGCCTCGGTGCGCAGCGCGTGGTTGGCCAGTCCCATCGGCGCGATGTCCTGTGGACTCGTGAGCTGGCCCGTCGAGTCGGTCAGGTTGCGGACGTCGGACGGTACCAGGTGCCGCACGCGAGGCTCCCGCGGGAAGGGCAGGCCGGCGGTCCAGTTGTTCTTCACCATCTCGAGCGTGAGCTCGGGCAGCAGGCTTCCGCCGCCGGCGAGGTAGATGCTCGTGGGCAGCCGCTCACCGCGCGACAGCTCTTTGATGCTGAGCGCGAGACCCTGCAGCAGGACCTCCGCGTCGGCGCTCAACAGCTCGCTCACCTGGCGGTGCTGCTCCGAGCTGAGCAGTCCCTCGGAGTGGCGGAGCTTGCGCGCCTCGGCTTCCTCGTAGCTGAGGCCGAAGGCGAGCGCGAGCCGGCGCGTGAACGCGCGTCCGCCGAGGTTGAACATGCGCGTCCCCTCGACCCCACCGTCGCGGATGAGCGCGACGTCGGTCGTCCCTCCGCCCACGTCGACGAAGATCCCGCCCTCGGCCCAGATCTCCTCGTTGGCGCAGGCACGCGCCAGCGCGTAAGGCTGCGCGACCGCGGCCGCCAGCTCGAGGTCGAGCTCGCGGACGACGGTCTCGATGGCGTCGATGTGGGTCATCGGCGCGAACGTGTTGAAGACCGTGACCTCGAGGTTCTTGCCGGTGAAGCCGACCGGGTTCGTGACGGGATAGCCGTCGACGCGGACGTTGGTGATGGCGGAGTGAACCAGGCGCGCCTCGAGCTGCCCGTAGCTGCGCTCCATCTCGAGGAGGTGCTGCGCCTCGCGCAGCGCGCGGCGCTGGACCATCTGCAGCATGGTCGACATCTCGCTCGAGCGGACGCGGGACTTCGAGTTCTCGCGCGGATACGCGATGGTCGAGGAGAAGCCCTTGATGAGCTCGCCCGCGATGCCGACCACGACCTGCCCAGGCACCGTGCGCGCCATGTCCTCGGCCGCCTCCAGAGCGCGGTTGCAGGACTGGATGACGGACTCGAGGTCGGCGATCGCGCCGCCCGACATCGCCGCCGGCGCCTGCGGCTCCCGCCCCACGCCCAGCACCTCGCCGTCCGGCCCCTCGCGCCGGACGACCATGACCTTGATCAGGTCTGTGCCGATGTCGAGCACGGTGAAGTGGCGGTAGTAGTCGCTGCGCTTCCGTAGGAACTTGAACTTCGTCATTGCAGTGCGTCGGCAAGGCGTTGAAAGGCTTCGTCAGCGGGCACGGTCAGCGTGCCCGTCACCAGGTGGGCGGGGCCCCCACCTTTGCCGAAGAACTCCTTGAGCCGGTTGGCATCGTACTGGTTGGTCAGGTCCTTGGACACCTTGATGACAAACTTGTCGCCGGCGGTAAGGGTTACGACGCCAGATTTGATCTTCTCCAGGTACCGGTCGGCGTAAGCCTTCAGCTCGTCCACGTTCGAAGCGTCCACGGTCTCGGTGACGTAGTTCACCTTGCCCTGCTTCACGGACATGCCATCGCCGCCCTGGATTCGCGCCACGCGCAGCTGCTCACGCAGCTTCTCCCGCTCCTTCTGCAGCTCCTTCGCCTCCACGCGAAGGGCCTCGATGCGGTCGGGCAGCTTCTCCGGGCTGACGTTGAAGGACCTCGCAAGGTCGGTGACCAGGTTCCGGTTTTCGGCCACGAGCTCGTCCGCGGCTTCGCCCACGACCATGTCGATGCGGCGGAGGCCGGAGCCGATGCTCGACTCGGAGACGATCACCGCGGTGCCGATGTCGGCCGTGTTCTTGACGTGGGTCCCCCCGCACAGCTCGCACGTCCAGTCGCCGAAGCAGACGACGCGTACGACGTCACCGTACTTCTCCTCGAACAGGTGCATCGCGCCCTGCGCGACCGCTTCCCGGTAGGGCTTTTGGCTCTCGTGAAACGCAAGCGCCTCGCGCACCTTCTCGTTGACGCGCCGGCTGATGCGGGCGAGCTCTTCTTTCGTTATCGCGCGGTTGAGCGGGATGTCGAAGGTGGTGTGGTCGGGCCCGACCCACGAGCCTTTCTGAACGACGCTCTCGCCAAGGGTCTCGCGCAGCGCCCTGTGCAGCAGGTGTGTCGCGGAGTGGTGGCGCATGATCTGCCGGCGACGTCTTTCGTCGACCGCCGCGGTCGCCTTCTCCCCCGGCACGATCTCCCCGGTGACGACCGTGCCGATGTGAGCGATCGAACCTTCGACCGGCTTCTGCGTGTCCTCGACGCGCACGCGACCGCTCGGTGTGGTGATGAGGCCGGTGTCCCCCACCTGACCGCCGGATTCGGCGTAGAACGGAGTCCGGTCGAGGAAGACTTCGACCTCTTCGCCTTCGCGCGCGACGTCGACAGGCGCGCCGTCCCGGCGGATCGCCGCGACCCTGGCTTCGGTCCTCAGGTCGCGATAGCCGGTGAACTCCGACTTCGGCAGGTCCTTGGCGCCGGCGAGCTGCCGAGGCACGTTTCGCCGCGAGCGCTCGCGCTGAAGGGTCATTTCGGTCTTGAAACCTGCCTCGTCGAGATCCATCCCGCGCTCACGAGCGAGCTCGCGCGTGAGCTCGAGGGGAAAGCCGAACGTGTCGTGCAGCCGGAACGCATCGACTCCTGAAACCGATTTGCCGCCACGGGCGGCGATCTTCTCGAACTGCTCCATGCCCTGTTCGAGCGTCTTGGCGAAGCGGTCGGTCTCGGCGTCGACGACCTCGACGATGAGTCGCTCCCGGCCGGCAAGCTCCGTGTAGTGATCGCGATAGATCGCGACGGCGACCTTGATTCCGGCGGACAGGCGCCCGCTCATGCCGATGTCCCGCGCGTGCAGCGCAGCGCGCCGGATCAGGCGCCGCAATACGTAACCGCGTCCCTCGTTCGACGGCACGACCCCGTCGGCGATGGAGAACGTCGCCGCGCGAATGTGGTCGGCGATTATCCGTTCCGACAGCGCCGTGGCCTTGCGGCAGTGGTCGCGGACGAAGTCGACGAGCGGCAACAGCAGGTCGGTTTCGAAGACGTTGTCCCTGCCCTGGAGGATGAAGGCGATGCGCTCGAGGCCCATGCCCGTGTCGATCGCGGGTTTCGCGAGCGGCACCAGCGCTCCGTCGGCGATGCCCTGGCGAATCGCCTCGGCCGTCGACGGCGGGCTCGAGAGGTCCGCGCGCTGGTCGTACTGAGGGAGAACGAGGTTCCAGAACTCCGTGAAGCGCGCGCAGTGGTCGGGGTGGCAGTCGGGCTGGCCGCAGCCCGCCTCGCGCCCGCGGTCCCACCAGATCTCGGAGTCAGGACCGCAGGGCCCGCGTCCGAGACCCCACCAGTTGTCGCCGAGCCGCGTCACGTGCTCGGGCCTGATGCCCGTCTTGGTGGTCCAGATCTCGAACGCATCGTCGTCCGAGGGATGTACGGTCGCGCGGAGCCTGTCGACCGGCATGCCGAATCCCTTCGTCACCAGCTCCCACGCAAGCGGGATCGCGGTCTCCTTGAAGTAGTCGCCGGTTGGTGCGAAGTTGCCGAGCATCTCGAAGTACGTGAGATGGCGTTCGGTCTTCCCGACTTCCTCGATGTCGCCCGTCCGGAGGCACTTCTGCGAGCTGGCGAGCCGGGGCGCGGGCGGATCGCTCAAGCCCAGGTAGTAGGGCTGGAGCGGCTGCATTCCGGCCGAGATGAAGAGCGTGCTCGGGTCGCCGTGCGGCACCAGTGGCGCGCTGGGCAGGACCAGATGCTCCCGACTCGCGAAATGCTCTAGAAAGCGCCTGCGGATCTCGTTCCCGGTCACGGGCGGGAGATAAGTTTAGGGGGAGGCGACAGCGGGCCCTCTCACCCCGGCTTCAGGGCGCCAGCCGCTCCATGCGCCACCGCCCCGACTCGTTCTGGGTGTAGCGCAGCCGGTCGTGGAGGCGATCGTCGCGGTGCTCCCAGAACTCGATCCAGCGCGGACGCAGCGCGTAGCCGCCCCAATCCTTGGGCAGCGGCACCTCGTCCGCATGCTCCGTCGCGAGCTCGAGCACCCGCTTCTCCAGCACCTCGCGCGACCGCACCGGGCGGCTCTGGCGCGAGGCCAGCGCCGAGAGCTGCGCGCCTCGCGGCCGCGAATGAAAGTATCTGGCCGACGCGTCGCGCGGCAGCTTGTGCACGGCGCCGTACACCCGGACCTGGTGGCGCGTCGCGGACCAGTAGAAGACGAGCGCCGCCCGCCGGTCCTGCGCCAGGTCGCGGCCCTTGCGGCTGCCGTAGTTGGAATAGAAAAGGAACTGGCCGTTGTGCAGGCCCTTGAACAGCACCATTCGCGCCGACGGCCCGTCCTCACCTGCGGTGGCGAGCGTCATCGCGTCCGGCTGGGGCGCGCCGGCCGCCTCCGCCTCGTCGAGCCAACGCTGGAACAGCGGCCATGGCTCGCGCGGCGCATCCACCTCTAATAGCGGCACGGCTAACTCGTGCTTTCTTGCGGCACGTGCTTGCGCAGCTGCTCGAGCGCCGCCCGCTGGAGCCGTGACACGTGCATCTGGCTGATGCCAAGCCGCCGCGCAATCTCGGACTGCGACATCTGCTCGTAGAACCTCATGGCCATGATGGCCCGCTCGCGCGGCGTCAGGTGCTCCATCGCGCGGTCGAGGACGTCACGCATCTCCACCCGGTCGAGCTCGGGGTCGGCGCCGCCGACCTGCTCCGCGACCGAGCGGCTGTCGCCGTCCGACGACCCGACCGGCTGGTCGAGCGACAGCGGCACGTAAGCCGGCCCCATCTCCATCGCCTCGGTCACGTCGTCGGGGGTGACACCAAGCCGCTCGGCCAGCTCGCCTACCGTCGGTTCGCGCCCGAGCTCGTTCTTCATCTGCTCGTTGACGCGCAGCACCGACTGGTGCAGCTCCTGGAGGCGCCGCGGGAACCGGATCGCGGTGCCTTTGTCGCGGAAGTAGCGCTTGATCTCGCCCGCGACGGTCAGCGTCGCGAAGGTGGTGAACTCGTAGCCGAGGTCCGGGTCGAAGCGGTCGATCGCTTTGATGAGACCGAGGTAGCCGACCTGGGCGATGTCCTCCAGCGGCTCGCCGCGGTTTTGAAACTTCCGGGCGAGGAAGTAGACGAAGTCGTGATACGAGTCGACCAGCTGCGCGCGAATCCGGTCGCGCTCCGCAGGGTCCTTCGTCTCCTTGTAGCGGCGATGAAGCTCCCGCAGCTGCTCGCGCGGAAGCCTCGCTGGAGAGGCAGCCACTACCTAAATATGAACCGTGGAGGAAAGCGGATCAGCCGGCGAGGTGCTTGACCATCCGGAACCGCACGTGGCCGGTGCGCGGCTCGATGACCGGTCGAAAGTCATCGACGAAGCAGCGGATCATCTCGTACGCGAGCCGCTGCAGTTCGGGATCGATGTGGGACGCCTGGCCGGCCGGGAGCGGCAGCGCGGCCGCCGTCGGCATGACGTCGACGTCGACGACCAGAGCCCGGTTGGTGGCGAAATACGTGAGCTTGAGGTCCGCCGGTCCGCCCATGTCTTCGGCGGCCGCGATCGCGCTGTCGCATGCCTGCGTGAGCGCGATCGAGAGCTCGTCCAGGTCCATCAGGCTCAGACCCAGCTGACCGCCGAGCGTCGTCGCGACGCGCTTGGCCACCGGGATGAAGGCCGGTGTGGCGGGGATCTTCAGCTCGGCCAGGTTGCGCTTGGCCATGTGTGGTCGGCTATTCCTCCAGGTTGGTCGACTGCTGCATCCGGCGCGCAGCGGCCGCCTCCAGCTCTTCGCGCTTGCGCTTGGCCGCGGCGACGCCGTCCTGGATCGCCTTGCCCACCGGGTGGTTGGGGTCGTTCATGGCGTCGCGCGCGCGCTGCGCCGCGGCGCGGGCGCGCTGCACGGGTTCGCTCCCGCTGAGCTCGATGGTCTTCGTGCGCAGGCCCTCGATCTGCTCCCGTCCCGGGCCGGACGCGATGTAGGCGCCGACCGCCAGGCCGATGAGCCCGCCGAGGATGAACCAGCCGAAACCGCCGCCGCCGTCTCTGTCTTCAGCCATCGTCAACCTCCTGTGACCGAGCGAACAAGGCTGTACGCCGCCACCCTCACGCCATGCACCGCGGAATTGATGCCGCGCCCGACGGCGGCCAGCCCGCGGCCGCCGGTCCGGAGGCCGACATTCACACCGGAAGTGATGTCGTTCACGTTCTCGATCGTCTGACGCACTTCCGGCAGGGTCTCCTTCAACTCTTCATTCGTCGTGTCGAGCAGCTCTTCGACCGCTCCAAGCGTGCCTCGCAGCCTGATGAGGACCGCGGCCAGGGCCAGCGCCACGATCAGGGCGGCGACCCCGAACGCGATCCACATGAAGCTTTGACTGCTCACCAGTTGAATACCCCCGGCACACGGGCCGCAAACACACCCGCAATAGTAAGTGCGGGCCTACTGATTGCCGGCGCGGCCTTCCCCCGGTTCGCGCCGAGGCCTGGGCACGAAGCGCGCGAGCGGCTGGAGCAGGAGCGCGAAGGCCAGCGCCGGGAGCAGGTTGGCCTCGCCCAGGCGCAGCGACGGCAGGCCGAGGAAGTCCCATCCCTGGCCGAGGAGGAAGCCCAAAGCGGTGACGGCGAGGATCGGGAGGTAGGCGCGCCGGCGGTAGGGCAGGAAGGCGTAGCACAGCTGGGAGACGATCAGGATCAGGAGCAGGAGGACGATCAGGCCGGGCGGGATCAGTTTCAACCAGCCCCTCCGGCGGCGCTCCGCGCCGCCACCTCCACACCAAGTGGGCAGGACAAGGCTCCCTCCGGACGGCGGGGGTGGGTTGTCCTGAGCATGCTCAGGTGGGTCCCCTGCCTCGGCTCTCCAAGTCCCGACCACCTGAACCCCACTGCGTAGGGCCCCTGTGCAGGCATTTGGTCGGCCACGCGGACTCCGGGGTCCCGATTGATGAACTGTTGGGCAACGCGCACATGCCCGCCGCCATCGGGAGCCTCCCCAATACTACGAGGCGGGTTTCGGCGGAGGGACGACCTTGATGCGCAGCTCCTCGATCTGCTCGGCGTCCACCTCCGACGGCGAACCGAGCATCAGGTCGGTCATCGACTGGGTCTTCGGAAAAGCGATGACGTCGCGGATGTTGTCGGTGCCGCCGAGCATCATCACGATGCGGTCGATGCCGGGCGCGATGCCGCCGTGCGGCGGCACGCCGTAGCTGAAGGCCTGAAGCAACGTGCCGAACCGCTCGCGGATGAGCTCGAGCGGCATGCCCAGGAGCTGGAACACGCGCTCCTGCATCTTCGGGTCGTAGATCCGCAGGCTCCCGCCACCGAGCTCGTAGCCGTTGAGGACGATGTCGTACGCGTGCGCCCGCACGTCGTACGGACGCTCCTCGACGAAGTCCATGTCCTCCGCGAAGGGCCGCGTGAACGGATGATGCGCGTAGGTGAGCCTGCCCTGGTCGTCCTCTTCGAAGAGGTACGTCGGGTTGATCCACAGGAACTTCCACTCACCTTCGCGGACGAGCTTCCGCCGGCGCGCGACGTCCTGGCGGATCAAGCCCATCACCGTCTCGGCCTTGCGCCGGCGATCGGCCGCGATCAGCACGAGGTCGTCACGGCCCGCTCCCGTGAGGCGCTGGATCTCCCCGATCTCCTTCTCGCTCAGGAACTTGTCGAGCGGACCTCCGGGCAGCCACGCCAGGCCCTGCCCGCCGGCACCCTTCGCCAGGGTGACGAGCTCGTCGAGCTCCCGCCTGGTCAGTTCTTTGCCGCCGGGCACCGACAGCCCGCGCACCACGCCGCCCGCGGCAAGCACGCGGCGGAAGATCTCCGCTTTCGTGTCGGCGAGCGCGGCCCCGAGGTCGGCGATCTCGAGCTCGTAGCGCAGGTCGGGCTTGTCCGTGCCATAGCGCAGGAACGACTCCTTGATGTCCAGCCGCGGAAACGGCACAGGGATCGTGACCCCGAGGACCTTGTGCCACAGCTCGGCGAAGAGTCCCTCGACGAGCGCGAAGACGTCCTCCTCGTCGCAGAACGACATCTCGACGTCGAGCTGAGTGAACTCCGGCTGGCGGTCGGCGCGCAGGTTCTCGTCGCGAAAGCAGCGGGCGATCTGGTAGTAGCGCTGAAGGCCGGCCACCATCAAGAGCTGCTTCAGCAGCTGCGGCGCCTGGGGCAGCGCGTAGAAGTTGCCCGGATGCAGGCGCGATGGGACCAGGAAGTCGCGGGCGCCGGATGGCGAGCTGCGCGTGAGGATCGGCGTCTCGACCTCGACGAACTCCCGGGCCTCCATGTAGTCGCGGATGATCCGGTTCACTCGGTTGCGCAGCTCGAGCATCCGCGTCATCGGCGGCCGGCGCAGGTCGAGGTAGCGATAGACGAGTCGCGTCTTCTCGTCGGGCTCTTCGGGATCCTCGATGGGAAAAGGCGTCGGGTCGGCCACGCTCAGCACCTCGACGTCGTCGGCGACGACCTCGACCTCGCCGGTGGCCATCTTGGGGTTCTCGGAGCCCGCCGGCCGCCGCGACACCTGGCCGCGGACTCGGATGACCGACTCGAGGCGCAGCTGCTCGTGCTGCGAGTCACGAAGCACGACCTGCACGGGTCCCCATCGGTCGCGGAGGTCGATGAAGGTGACGCCGCCGTGGTCGCGCCGCCGGGCCACCCAGCCGTAGAGGTCGACTTCGCGGCCGGCGTCGTGCGCGCGCAGCGAGCCGCAGTGCGGAGCGTTGAAGCCGCTCATGCGAGCCGTGCGGGCAATTCGACCCAATCCAGCGCCACCTGATCCCCGCTCACCATGTCCTTGAGTTGCGCCTGGCGCCTGCCGGCGTCCTCGGCGCTCAGCAGCACCACCCACTTCGCGCCGACCTTGTTCGCCGAGCGCATCTTGGCGCGAAGGCTCTTCGGCTCGTAGTCGACCGCGACCGGCCGGACCGCCCGGCAGATGCGCGCAACTTCCGCCGCCTCGACGGCCAGGTCCCCGTCGGGCAGGACGAGCACGTCCGCCGGCGGATGCTCCTGCGGTGTGGCGCCCGCGCCCGCCATCAGCTCGACGACCCGGTCGAGGCCGCCCGCGAACCCGACGGCGCCGGTCGACGGCCAGCCCTCCGCCTCGGCGAGCCCGTCGTAGCGACCGCCGGAGCAGAGCGCATCCTGCTGACCGGTGGCGCCGCCCGGGTAGAACTCGAAGACGGTGCGCGTGTAGTAGTCCAGGCCGCGGACGAGATAAGGGTTGAGCTGGTGCTCGATGCCCGCGGCGTCGAGCAGGCGAAGCACCTGCGCCCAGTGCGCGGCGCATTCGTCACACAGGTGGTCGGTGATCTTCGGCGCGCGCTCCTTGAACGCCTGCTCGTGCGGCAGCTTGGAGTCGAGAAGCCGCAACGGGTTGCGCTCGAGGCGAAGCTGCGAATCTCCCCCCAACTGCGCTCTGAACGGGCGGTAGTAGTCCTTCAGCTTTTCGAGATATGCCGGCCGGCACCTGCCGTCGCCGATGGTGTTGACCTCGAGACGAAGGTCCCCGAGCCCGACCTCGTTCAGCCAGCGCTGACCGATCTCGATCACCTCGGCGTCCAGGCCAGGCGCGGCGCTGCCGATGGCTTCGATGTCGAACTGGAAGAACTGGCGATACCGGCCTTTCTGCGGGCGGTCGTAGCGGAACATCGGGCCAAACAAGTAAAGACGCGAGGGCTGCGGACCCTGGTTGAGAGCACCCTCGAAGTAGGCGCGGACGATGCCGGCCGTCGCCTCCGGCCTGAGGGCCAGGTTGCGGCCGCCGCGGTCGTCGAATCGATAGAGCTCCTTGGATACCGCGTCGGTGTCCTCGCCCACCCGTTCGATGAGCTCGGCGTGCTCGAGGATGGGCGTGACCATCTCCTCGTAGCCGAAGCGCCGGGCGACGTCACGACCCGCCTGCTCGGCGGCGTTCCACAGCGGCAGCTCGCCAGGCAGGATGTCGCGGACGCCACGGACGGCCCTGATCGGTTCGGTGCGGGGCATGATGAGTTTCCGATTGTAAGAATCGCCGGTTTGCCGTTTAAACTCTCGCGCCGGTGGCCACGGCCTACGTCCAGCTCATCTCCATCGTCCTGGCTTCGCTGGCGCTCCTGATGGGCGCGTACCTCCTGATCATCGGCAAGCGGCCGTGGCGGGGCGGCGAGACGGCCGAGGTCGCGCCGCGGGTGCGGCTGCTCGGATTCAGCTACATCCTGGTCTTCGGCGCGGCGATGGTGCAGATCATCGCCCAGCCCACAGGCGTCGACGCCGAGGCGCTCGGCGGTCTGATGGTGCTGGGCGGGATGATCGTCATCATCGTCGTCTACCTCGAGGCCCGGGCGTCGCGGAGGGCGACGCACGAGGACCGGCTCGACAGCCGGCTGAGAGGCTAGCGCGCAGGTCGTAGATCGGCGTTAGTCGCGACTAGCACCCGATCTCGTCGTACACGTTGGGCGTTAGTCGCGACTATCGCCCATTTTCAGGGCGTTTAGAGCCCGGCCCGCTCCCGGTTCGTCCGGTACCCCACGGCGGACTTGAGCGCGTCGGTCAGGTCGTCCAGGTGCACCGGCTTGCTCATGTAGTCGTCGAAGCCCGCGCGCAGGCACCGCTCCTGGTCGCCGGGCCCGGCCATGGCGGTCAGGGCGATCAGCCGCGGCCGGTTGCCGCGGGGCCAGCGCCGGCAGATCGCCTCCGCGGCGGCGAGACCGTCCATCTCCGGCATCAGCACGTCCATGAGTACCGCGTCGTACGGCTGCTGCGCCACGGCTGCCACCGCCTCGCGACCGTTGGAGACGACGTCGACCGAGTGGCCCAGCTTCGCCACCAGCCGCTTCAGCAGGTTCTGGTTCAGGGCGTTGTCGTCGGCGATCAGGACGTGCAGCGCGCCGGGCGCGGCCTCGACGGCCTCCTGAGGCTTCGCGCCTCGTCCGCCGACCTGGATCATGACGTCGTGCAGGGTGCGCGGCGACACCGGCTTGGTCAGCGTCGCCTGGATGACACCGCTGTCCGCGGCCGCGGCCTCCGCCGCGCCGGGCATGGACGACGCGATGAGGATGATCGGCATCTGGTCCGGTCGCCGCATGACCCGCAGCGCGGACGAGATGGCGAGCCCGTCGATCGCCGGCGGCCGGTGCTCGATGAGCGCGATGTCGAACGGCCGCCCCACCTGCAGCGCCCCGCGCACGTCCTCGGGGGTCGCCTCGGTCGCGTTGGCACCCCACTGCTCCACCTGCAGGGTCAGCACGCGCTTCTCCCGCGGGTCGGCGGCGATGACCAGCACGCGCATCGCCTCCAGGGTCAGCTGCGTCGTCGCGACCGAACCGGGCAGCGGTTCGGCGAGGAGCGTGAAGTCGAACGTCGTCCCCGCGTCGGGGCCGGCCTCCACCCCGCCCTGCTCGACGCGCAGCTCGCCGTCCATGAGCTCCACGAGCTGCTTGGTCGTGCGGAGGCTCAAGATGGCGATGCGATCTCCCGGCTCGAGCCGGTCGTAGGGCCCGGTGACGCCGTCGAGGCCGCCGCGCAGAATCCGCGCCGGCACGCCGCGGCCGGTGTCGCGGATGCGCAGGTGAAGCGCCACCAGACCGCCGCGTTCCTCCGCCGTCAGCTCGATGCCGATCCCTCCGCGGTACGTGCGGTCCAGCGCACCGTAGAGCAGCGTCATCACGATCTGCTCCAGCCGGCGCGAGTCGCCGATGACGACGCCAGGCACCGATCCCGCCGCGTTGAACGTGATGTCGAGGCCCTTCGACCGCGCCTGCTCGGAGACGACGCTGATGCAGCTCTCGATGGTCGAGCGGACGTCGAAGGGGTGCAGCGCGAGCTCGAAGTCGCCGGTCTGGATCGTCGCCGAGTCGAGCCATTCGTCGATGATCCGCGCGACCTGCTCGGCGCCGGTCTCGACGATCGCCGCGAGCTCGCGCTCTTCGCTCGTCTCGGCACCGGTGGCCAGAAGGCCCGCGGCGCCCACGACCGCGTTCAGCTGGTTGCGCAGCTGATGACCGAGGTCGGCCAGCACGTCGGCGTCGACGTGGACGATTCGCTCCTGCCCGTTGTGCTCGTGGTCATCACGCGGGGGCGCGCCGAGATCGCGAAACTCGTCCATCAGTACAGCTGCTCCATGGGCGGCTGCGGCGTCGGGACGAGCATCGTCTCGGGCAGCTCGACGCCGTTGCTGCGGAAATGCGCCTGGAAGGCGGACGGCTGGCCGGTCGCGGTGTGGTAACCGACCGCCCGGCCGTCGGGCGTCACCGCGACCTGCCGAAAGGCGAACAGCTCCTGGATGGCGATCTCGCCGTCGGCGACGCCGAGCATCTCGGAGACGCTCACGATCTTCCGCGCTCCGCCGCGCAACCTCTCGGTGTGGACGATGATGTTGATCGCCGATGCGATCTGGCCGCGGATGGCGCGCGACGGCAGCTCCGTGCCCGCCAGCAGGACCAGCGTCTCCAGGCGGTTGATGGCATCGCGCGCGCTGTTCGCGTGCACCGTGCTCATCGAACCGTCATGACCGGTGTTCATCGCCTGGAGCATGTCGAGGGCCTCGCCGCCGCGCACCTCGCCGACGATGATGCGGTCGGGCCGCATGCGCAGCGCGTTGCGGACGAGGTCGCGAATCATGATCTGACCGCGGCCTTCGACGTTGGCCGGCTTCGACTCGAGGCTGATGACGTGGACCTGGCGTAGTCGAAGCTCGGCGGCATCCTCGCAGGTGACGATGCGCTCGCTGGACGGGATGAAAGCCGACAGGACGTTGAGCAGCGTCGTCTTGCCGGAACCGGTGCCGCCGGAGACGATGATGTTCAGCCGCGTCTTCACCGCCGCGTCGAGGTACTCCAGGATCGCCTCGCTCGATCCCCCCGTGGCCACGATCCGGTCCGGCGTCAGCACCTCGCGGCCGAACTTGCGGATGGTGAGGCAAGGTCCATATATCGCGACCGGCGGGATGACGACGTTGACACGCGAGCCGTCCTTCAGCCGCGCGTCGCACATCGGCTCGGACTCGTCGACGCGACGCCCGATCGTCGAGACGATACGGTCGATGACGCGCCGCAGGCTGGCCTCGTCTTCGAACGCGAGGTTGGTCAGCTCGATGCGGCCGCGGCGCTCGACGAAGATCTGCTCCGGGCGGTTGACCATGATCTCGGTGATGTCAGGGTCGCGCAGCGGCGCCTCGAGCGGACCGAGCCCGATGACCTCGTCGAAGAGGACCTCGACCAGCCGCTCGCGGTCGGCCGCGGTGACCAGCGCAGCGGGCGGCTTGTTGCGGAAGTGGTCCTCGGTGAGCTGGGTCAGTAGGCGGCGAATGCCCGCGCGGTTGCTGATGTCGATGGCCGCGGCGTGGCGGCGCAGCAGATCGGCGTGGATCTCGGCCTTGGCGGCCGCGAGCGCAGGGCTCAGCGCCGACATGGCCTCGGCCGGCCGGGCCGCCTCCACGACGTTCTGCGTCAACGGCGCGCCTTCGCGGGCGACCGCGCGGCGCTCCTGCGGCGCGATGCTCGGGGTGCCGTCCGGCGGGGTGGGCGTCACGACCGGGACCTGAGTCGTCGTTGCTTCCTGAGCCGGCGTGGCGGGCGTCTGCTGGTAGCGACGGTCGAAGCGCTCGGAAAGCTTCACCGTGCGACCGCCCGCTTCAGCAGCCGCTTGTAAGCACGGTCGGCGGCGTTCTTCACGGCCGGGTCGGGGTCCGTGATCGCCAGGCGGTGCAGGCCGTCGGCGGCGGACCGGTCGCCGATCGTGGCCACCGCCTTGCAGGCCGCGACCCTCACCTTCTTCGGCCAGCGCCGGTCGTGTGCGATGCCGAGCAGCGGCGCCACCCGGAGAACGTCGCGGCGCAGGCCGCAGGCCAGGACCGTGGCCACGGCCGCGTCCTCGCTCGCGGGCTGGCGCATGAGCGCCTCGATGTCCACGTCGGACGCCGCCCGCGAAAGCGTGATCGCGAGGCGGTACACGGGGACCCGGCCGGGCACAGCCATCAGCTCCTCGACGGCCCGCCTGCCCCCCATGTCGGCGAGAGCCCTGACCGCCGCGTCTCGAACCCGCGGGTTGGCGTCGTTCAGGAGGTCACCCATCCAGGCCACCGCGTCGGTCACCCGGGCGGCGCCGCACACACGCGCCGCGGCGGCGCGGGTCAGCGGGTTGGGGCTGGCGAGGGCGTTGAGCAGCTCGGTGTAGAGCGACGAGCGCCGGAGGAGCTCATGGACGAGCCAGTGGCCCATGACCCCGACTCCCGGCCGGTCCAGGGCCGCCCCGATCACGGCGGCGACGGGAAGCGGTTCCGAAAGCAGCTCCGCCACGGCCACGTTCAGCACGGCGGAGCGCTCGCCCGCCAGTGCGGTGTTGAGGACCCGGTCGACCCGCCCGGCCACGCGAGATCGCCCGGCGCCGCGTTGAGGGATCTGGATCGACGGGCGCGTTTGTGAGCCGTTGCTGCGAAGCGGAGCTTCCATCTGGGGGGCGGTTGCTACAGTATCGGCGTTTTGAACGCCCGTGAGGTTCCTGAAACCTTACAGCGGGCGCGGGAGGAAGAGTCACGCCAGGTGGGCGCCACTGACAGCGGTCCCGCCGCGGAGGCGCCGTCCGTACTCCAGCAGCGGGTTCGAATACTCGAGATGGCCTCTGTCTTTTCGGAGCAGACAGACGGCGTCCTGCGGGCTGTCGCCCGCCGCCTTCGGCCGGTCCCGCTGGCCGCCCGGGACACCTTGCGCCTCGGCGGTCAGGGCGGAGACGTCGTCGTCTTCCTCGCCTCGGGCCGCGTCGAGGAGTCGATCACCGACGGTAGCGGCAAGGTCCTCCTGACGCGCCGGCCGTCAGTGGGTGACATGGTCATCCTCCCCGCCCCGCGGACGGGCGATCGCTATGTGACAAACATCTACGGCCTGACCGACGCGGTCCTGCTCACGCTCGACCGCGACGGCCTGCTCGAGGGCCTCGGCTCGAACGTCGAGAAGGTCGCCATGACCCTCGACAAGCTGTGGGAGCAGGAGCTGGCGGCCGCGGCCGCGATCGAGGCCCAGACCTCTTCGCGCACCGGCGCGCCGATCGTCGCCTTCTATTCGGCCAAGGGCGGCTCCGGGAATACGACGCTCACCGTGAACACGGCGGCCGCCCTGGCGCGCAAGTTTCCCCGGCAGGTCCTGCTGGTCGACCTGGCGGCGCCTTTCGGCCACGCCGTGCTCTTCGCCGACCTGATCGCGACCGGCTCGCTCGCCAGCGCCTCGAAGGCGGCCGCGGTCGATTTCGAGGGCGTGGTGCGCGGCAACATCGTCAACCACCGCAGCGGCATGGGCGTCCTGCCGGGGACGCTGAGGCCCGAAGAGGTCGACCTGCTGACCGGAGAGCTCACCGGCCGCGTTCTTGACGTAGTCGTGGCCTGGCAGAAGCTCATCCTGGTCGACCTGGGCACCTCGCTCGCCGAGTCCGCGCTCGCGGTGATCGAGCGCGCGGAGTGCCTGGTCATGGTGGTGCCGCCGGAGATCGCCGCCATGACCGACGCGCGCCGGGCGCTCGCCATCTTCCGCGACATCATGAACGTGCCCGACAACCGCATGGAGCTGGTGCTGAACCAGCGCTCGCCTCACCCGCCGCTCGACCGCGCGGCGGTCGAATCCATCCTGGGCCGAAAGATGGCCGTCCAGGTCGGCTTCGACGACTCGCGGCCGGAAGATTCGACACTCGCCGGTGGACTCGTCCTGCAACACGACCCGTCGTCAGCCGTGTCGCGCGGTGCGACCGAGCTCGCGAGGGTGATCCTGGCCAGCCTCAAGCTCGATGCCTAGCCATAGGCGGGGACAGGCCCTCGTCGAGTTCGCGCTCGCGCTGCCGGTCCTGGTGGTGCTGGTGGCGGGCGTGCTGGAGCTCGGCCGCGGCTACGCCTTCGCCATGGAAACCTCGGACGCGGCGCGAGACGCCGCCCGCTACGTCGCCGGCAAGACCGCGACCACCAACGGTCCCGGGCTCGCCGCCATGTGCAGCCTCGTCACCGCGGACCTGGCCGCGGTCACGTCCAACGTCAACTGCCCGGTCCAGGTGAACCACGCGCCACCGTTCGTCGCGGGCACCGACTACACGGCTCCGGTGCCCGGCCAGGCCGTGGTCGCCGTCTACTGCGGCTCCAGCAGCAACTGCACCGGCAACGTCCAGACGCTCTACCAGTCGGAGGTCGACGTCTACGTCTACTACGGCTTCAGCGACCTCAACATCCTCGGCGGCGGGATCACCATCACAGGGTCGAGCCGCGCCACGACGGCGTGGTGATGCGACGCCTCAGCGCAGGACAGGCGCTGCTCGAGTTCGCCCTCATCGCGCCCCTGATGTTCCTGCTCATCGGGGCGACGGTCGACCTCGGGCGAGGCCTCCTCATCTACTCGATGCTGCAGGGCGCGTCGCGCGACATGGCTCGCCAGGCGGTGCTCGTCTACTACAGCGGCTCGAACACGCTCGCGCCGACCTGCACCGCCCTGGCTGCGCCGTGCAGCCTGAACCCGCTCACCAACGGGGCGCACGCGCTGGACCCGCTGGGCATGTCGGTCGTCTACCAGGACTCGACGGCGATCAGCAGCCCGCCGTCTTACGGGACGTTCACGCCCAACGTGAACCCGCTCCAGCCGGGGACGATCGCGCTGACCGGCGCGATCAACCCCAGCACCGTGTACGTCTTCATCTACGAGCTGGACTCGACGGGCGGCAACCCCAACCCGCGGTGGAGCTGTCCGACCTGCGCCGCGGCCAACGGCGCCGCCGTGCGCACCTCGGGCCACCAGTGGGTGGTCGTGGACCTGAAGCTGCAGTGGAAGCCGGTGCTGAACACGCTCCTCGGCATCCCCGGCACGATCACGTTCGACTCGCAGTCCGTCCAACGGATGGAGTTCTGACGTTGCAGCGCCGGCAGTCGGGGCAGGTGCTCGTGATCGTCGCGGTCTGGCTCGTGGCGCTCATCGGCTCGGCTGCCCTCATCCTCCTCACCGGCTCCGTGGAGTGGCAGCGCAACCAGGTCCAGCAGCTGGCCGATCAGGCGGCGTTGGATGCGGCGCAGAAGATCGCCGTCGGCTGCACCGCCGGCTCCGCGAGCACCGTCATCACGGAGGCCGACAACTTCGTCGCCACCCAGAAGACACGGACAGGCTCGCTCTCGATCGGCGCGGGTTCCTGCTCGGGCGGTTACACGGGCACGGACACGTTCGCGGGCAGCCTCAGCGAGACGATCCACTACCCGTATCGGACGAACCAGCAGCAGGTCGAGGTCATCCTCACCGTCTCCCTGCCCATCTCCTTCGGCTCCTACATGGGCGCCTCCAACACCAACGTGACGCGGCGCGCGGTGGGCATGCAGCTGACCAATTCGACGAACGCGATCACCGCGGGCACGCTCTCCTGCACCGGAGGCCAGTTCAACGTCGGCGGCGCGATCCTGACAACGAACGCGATCACCGTCAGCGGCGGGTGCGCGGTTTACGCTCATGACCGCTTCGACGCGGCGTCCAGCACTTACTCCGGCCTGGGCAACGTGTCCGTCTACGCCAACGCCCAGACCTGGGTCGGCGGCGGCGGCGTCTGCGTGGCCGGGGCGCGCTCGGGCTCGAGCAACGCGGTCTGCGCCGACGGCTATGAGCGTGCCGGCCACAACTCCCTCGCGTGCGGGACGACCGGCACGAGCGCGTTCCTCGCCGCCGGCGATGCAGCTCAGAACGCCAACCCGTGCGCGGCCGGCAAGGCGCCGCAGTACGTCGGCCCGGTGTCGAGCCTGCTCCCACCCGAACCGAACGCCGACCCGGCGGCCATCGCGACGTTGCCCGGCGGAGCGGCCTGCACCGCCGGCGGCGTGTACCCGAACCTCGTGGTCGGAGGCTCGACCGTCGGCACCGCGAAGGCCGGGACGCCGGCGCCGGTCAAGGACGGGAGCGGCTTCTGGCATTTCAAGCCAAGCTGCTACGGCTACCTCGACTTCACGACCATGGCCGGGGGCATCGCCAACCGGCAGACAGGTCCCGAGAGCGCTTTCGCCCGCCACTTCGTGACCGGCACGCTGCCCGCGCCGAGCCAGGCGGGAACGCTGCTGGTCGCCACCGTCAACACAGACGAGACCCCGAGCAAGTTCGGCGGGCCCGCGGGCTGGCTGTCCGCCGCCGAAGCGGACCAGGTCGGCGAGGGCCGCAGCGAGATCTGGTACTACCCGAACAACCCGGGGGGCATCACCACGGCGACCTTCACCATGAACCCGGCCACGGTCGGCGGCGTGGCCCAGATCACGGAATGGACCGGGGTCGCGACCGTCGCGCCGCTCGACCAATCCGGTTCGCAGACGGTGGCGGCGGCGACGACGACGACGACGATCTCCACGGCGGGCGCCATGGCCCAGGCGAACGAGCTCGTCATCACCAACGACGGCTTCAAGATCGCCTCGGGCACGTTTACGCCCGCCGCCGGCTGGACGGTCCTGGTCGCAGACACCAGCCAGGGCTTCGGCTCCGAATACCGCACCGACCTGGGCGCGGCTGTGGCCAGCGAGGTGTTGACCACGAGCGTCCCATCGCTGTGGGCAAACGTCATCGCCACCTTCAAGCCCTCGGGCACCAGCGGCGGCGCCGTCCTCGATCCGGGCTTCTACTACTTCAACGGCTCGGGCTTCGCCGGCGGCGGCGGCATCTGCCTCAACGGCGCCCAGGTGCTCGCCCGCGACGTGACGCTGGAGTTCGTCAACCAGGCCGGTTTCTCGACCGGGACCTGCGCCGCCGGCGGCGGCGCCGGCTGCTCATCCGGCATGTGCGAGTTCGGGTCGACGCCGTGCTCGATCTCGGCGTGCCCGCCCAACACGGCGGCCGACAGCACCTACACCTGGTTCGCCGCGCCGTGCAACCAGGCTCCGGCGGGCGACGCCGCCAGCTGCGCCGGCTCGGCCTGGTGCCCCACCGGGGACCGTGCCTGCTGGAACCTGCTGATCTGGACGCCATCGAGCGGCACCGGCCAGGTCGCCATCAAGGGCAGCTCGGCCAAGCACTGGCTGCTCGGCTCGGTGTTCTGGGCCGGAACCTGCACAGACACCGTGAACGGCAACAGCACGATCGACGGGACCGTCACATGCGGCTCGCTCTCGGTCTCCGCGGCCGCCGGGGCCGGCGTCGCGATCGGGAGCGACTACGGGATCAGCACCGCCCTGGTGGAGGCCGTTCTTCTGGAATGAGTTGCGTTACGGCGTCCCTTTTGTGAAGCTTGCGCGGAACTAAATGTCGGTGGCCTCCTCCGCCCTCACCCGTCCGCGCCGCGGCCGGATCTACATCCTGATCGGCGCCGTGCTTGCGGTGCTCGCCTTCGCGGCCGCCGCGCTCATCGCCAGCCTGCCCCTCATCCAGGGGAGCAGCGGCGGCGTCCGCGTGGTCGTCGCCGCCCACGACATCAAGGCCCGGACCGTCATCCAGCCCTCCGACCTCACTCTCGGCAGCTTCAACCCGGCGCCGCCGCAGTCGTTCTTCGCCGTCAAGGACGTGGGCCGCGTGAGCGCCCGCGTGGACATCCCGGCCGGCGCCGCGGTCACCTCCAACCTCGTCGCCCCCGCCGGCGACGTCCTGTCGAGCAGCGACACGACCTACCTGCCGATACCCAAGGGCTGGATCGCGATCACGATCCCGGCCAGCGAGCAGGAGAGCGTCGGCGGCTACGTCCAGAACGGAGACCGGATCAACGTCGTCGCCACCATCAACACCTCGATCTTCGGGCAGAGTCCGGGACGGAACGTCGTGCTGACGGTGTTCACCGACGTGCCGGTGCTTCGTGCCGGTCCCGCCGGCTCGGCATCCAACACACAGTCGACGACCGGCGCGGTGACCAGCAGCCTGACCGTGCTGCTGACGACGTGCGACGCCGAGTTCATGACGTGGCTCCTCAGCAACGCGCAGCTGAAGTACGAGCTCGAGTCGCCGACCGACTACTCGGCGCTGCCGACGCAGCCCTACGCCAAGTGCCCCAGCGTGCAATCGGCGAAGGGCGTCGGGCCGAAAGACGTCGACGCGCGCTGGTTGTTCACCACGCACTAGGCGCGCGGCAATGACGACCTGGATCATCCTGGTATCGGTGGCCGCGGCCATCGGAGTTGGACTCGTCGTCTTCGGCATCGTGCGCGGCCAGACGGCGGCCGGGGCCACCGAATCCGTCCGCGCGTCCTACCGCACGCTGGCCGACGTCCGGGAGCAGCTGCGGCGGCGGTTCGAGCCGACTGGCACACCGGCCTGGATCGCGGGCGAGCAGAAGGTGGGCCGCCTCCAGCGGGACCTGATCAGCGCCAACCTCGAGCTGCGGCCGTACGAGTTCCGCTTCATCCAGCTGGCGTCGGCGCTGCTGCTCGCGGTCGTCGGCCTCCTTCGCTTCGGCATCGGCATCGAGTTCATCGTGCTTGGCGTCATCGGCTACATCCTGCCCGCGCTGTACCTGCGCAACCGCCGCGGCCACCGCCTGCACCAGTTCGACGCGGGCCTGCCCCGGGCGATGGAGCTGATCGCCAACTCGATGAAGGCCGGGCAGTCGGTCGCTCAGTCGCTGACCGCGGTGACGGACAACGCCCAGCCGCCCGTGTCCGACGAGTTCTATCTGGCGCGGCGGGAGGTCGAGCTGGGCGCGTCGATCGACAGCGCGCTCAACAACATGGTCAAGCGGATCGGCAGCAACGACCTGCGCCTGATGGTCATGGTGATCACGATCCAGCGTTCGGTCGGCGGCGACCTGCCCGCCATCCTGGTCACGCTCGCGGACACGATGCGCCAGCGCGAGGAGATGCGCGCGGAGATCAACGCCGCGACCGCGCAGTCGCGCGCGACGGCGCTGATCATCACCCTCCTCCCCATCGTCGCGGCGGTGCTGCTCTACTTCATCGTCCGCGACTACTTCCGGCCGATGCTGGTCAACCCCCTGGGTTGGTTCATGCTCGGTCTCGCGGCCCTGCTTCTGTTCGTCGGCAACCTGCTCATCCGGCGCCTGACGGCGATCGCATGAGCGGGCTCTCCCTGGTCGTCGGCATCGCGGCGGCCTTCGGCGCGTACCTCCTGACCGTCGGCATCGTCGCCTCGCGCGCGGCCGACGCCACCACGCTGGCGCGCGAACGCCTGGCGCGGCAGGAGGTCGGTCTCGGGCAGAGCGCGGTGGCGCTGCAGCTCGAGAAGCCGTTCCTCGAGCGCCTCCTCGGGCCCGCGCGCCGCTGGTTCGAGCGGCAGGCGATGCGCCTGACGCCCGAGGCGCAGGCCGCGAACTTCAAGCGCCAGCTCGACTTCGTCGGCAACCCCCTGAACCTGGACCCGGCCGGGCTGCAGACGCTGCGCATCGCCGGGGCAGCCGGTCTCGGCGCCATCGGGACCGCGGTCGGGCTGCTGTTCGGAACGCCATTCGCCATCGGGCTGTCGCTCGTGGCCGGCGTCGCCGTCGGCTTCTACGTGCCGGTGATCTGGCTCGACCAGGAGGTACGGAGCCGGCGCGCCGAGCTCGAGGCGTCGCTGCCCAACGCGCTCGACGTGGTGGCGATCAGCATGGAGGCCGGGCTGGGCCTGGACCGCGCCCTCGAGCAGCTCGTCCGCCACCAGGACGACTCGCTGACGCTGCTCGTCGCCCGCGCCCTGCGCGAGATCCAGCTCGGCCGACCGCGCGGCGAGGCCTTGCTCGAGATGGCGGACCAGACCGGCATCGACGACTTCACCTCCCTGATCCGGGGCATCCTCTACGCCGAGCGGACGGGTGTGCCGGTGGCGCGGACGATCGCCGCCCAGGCGGCGCAGATGCGCGTCAAGCGGCGGCTGAAGATCCGGACCGAGGCCGCTCGCGCCTCGCTCAAGATCCTGCTGCCCACGGTCGGCTGCGTCTTCCCGACGCTGTGGCTGGTGCTCCTGGGACCGGCTCTGATCGTGGTCATGACCCTCGGCCACTAACCCGGATATGCGCGCATAACCGAGATCTCGAGCCGGCACGATGCCGGATTTGCGCGCATATGCGGCGAGGTCAGGTCAGGTCAGGTCAGGAACGGGTTCGTCCGCCGCTCGCGACCGATCGTGGTCGCGGGCCCGTGGCCGCTGTAGACGATCGTGTCATCCGGAAGGGTCAGCAGCTTTTCGCGTATACCCGCCAGCAGCGCCTCGCCGTCGGAGTTGGCGAAGTCCGAACGGCCAATGCTGCCCGCGAACAACGCGTCGCCGGTGAACACGTAGCCGTCGATCTTCAGGCTCACGCCGCCCGGGCTGTGGCCCGGAGTGTGGAGGACATCGAATTTGAGCGAGCCCACCTGGAACGGCTCGCCCTCGTCGAGCGGGACGACGTTGTCGAGCTGAGTCGCCAGCGGGCCGAACTCCCGGCGCAGCGGTTTCCCGCCGGCGACCACCTCGCGCTCTGACCCGTGCACCGCGATCGGCACCGGACCGAACGCCGCGCGCAGCTCGTGGAGTCCCGCGATGTGGTCGAGGTCGGTATGCGTCAACACGATGGCGCGCACGTTCGCGCCACGCGACTTGACCACGTCGATGATCAGCTCCGGCTCGAGGTTCGAGTCGATGACCACGGCGTCGTGAGTGCCGACGTCCTCGACGAGATACGAGTTGGTGCCGAAGCGCCGGTCTGCCGTGACCTCGATGCGGACGGTCAAAGCAGCTTGCGAACGACGATGTAATGCTCGGTCTCGCGGTACGCTTCGAACCCGGCGCGCAGAAACATGCTCAACGGCCCGCGATAGTGCGACTGCGCTGAATCGCCCACGATGCGTCCCGGGTACGCCTCGATCGCGCGCAGGCCCTTGCCGCGGAGCCGCTCGATCGCGGCGTCGAGCAAACGCGAGGCGATCCCATGGCCTCGATACTGGGGTGCGATCACAAAGCAGGCCACGGAGCCGACACCTTCGTGGTCTGCCGCGGCGAGGCCGTAACGATGCACGAGACCGCTGAGATGCGTCGTCTCGCCGTAGTTGCACCACCCGACCACCTTGCCGTCGGCGTAGGCGAGCAAGGCGGAGACCGTGCCTTCCGAGATCATCGCCGACATGTCCCGGCGGTTGTCACCTGCGGTGCGGGTCGCCCACTCCTCGTCGCTCTGCGTCCGGTGCGTCTCCATGCAGTAGCAGGCCTGCCATGCGGGAAAGTCGGCGAATGCGTCGTGGTCGAAGAACGCCTGGTAGTCCGGGACGCGATCGGGAGTGACGTCGAGCACGTGCAGCTCACCGATCGTGTTGAGCCGGGCAAGCTCGGCGCGCGCGGCCGGATCGACTGCAAGGCGCAGGCCGCGCAGCTGGAGGTCGCCTTCCGATTGGAGCAGAGCTCCCACCAGCTCACCGGCCTGCCACGACATGACCACGCGGCACCCCGACACCAACGGCACCACGTCCCAGTCCGTGCGGTGCGGCGCGAGTGCCGCGAAGCTCGGAGCGAAGACAAAGCGTGTCCGCAGCGACAGGTGCGACGGCGGCCTGACCTCGTCGACGTCCGACTCCTCCGCGATGCGGCCATGCAGGTCGACCCAGCGGATGTGCGCACCTTCGGCGAAATCGCCCTCAGGCGTTAGCCGGTAGTACCACTCTCGCAGGCCAGGTGCGGTGATGGCCGCGAACGCATCGTCGGCGGCGACCTCGAGGTCGATCTCGACCGAGCCGGATGTCACGAGGCTTCGCGGGCCACCGTGTGCACGTCCCTCACGCCTTCGAGCTTCTCCATCAAGCGGGACAGCTGCGCCAGCGAGTCGATCTCGACGGTCGCGGAAACCACGGCCGTCTTGTCGTCGTACACGTGGACCTCCAGCGCCGACATGTTCACGCGGTTTTCCGCCACCACGGTCGCGATGTCACGCATCAAGCCCTGACGGTCCCAGGCCTCGATCTTGATCGCGACCGGGTACAGGTGCGAGGCGTCCGACTCCCAATCGACGGGCACGATGCGCGCCGAGTCCTGGGGGTTCATGGCGTTGACGCAGTCCGCGCGGTGCACCGTGACGCCTTTGCCGCGCGTCGTGTAGCCGACGATCGCGTCCCCGGGCACGGGCTGGCAGCAAGTGGCGATCGTGGTGAGAATTCCCTTCTCGCCCCGCACCAGCACGCGCGGCGACGGCTGGGCCTGAGGTATGAGCGGGATCGTCCGCACGTCACCGCCCGGCGTGTCCAGGTTGAGCGCCATCCGCATCACGACCGCGTGCGGCGAAAGGTCGCCGTACCCGATGGCGGCCATGAAGTCGTCCACGGTCACGAACTTGTGCACGCTCGCGATCTCGAGGAGCTTCGCCTCCGGCAGGTCGGCCAGGTTGACACGGTGCATGCGGTGCAGCTCTTTGTCCAGCAGGTCGCGGCCCTTGGCCACGTTCTCCTCGCGACGCTGGCTCTTGAACCACTTCCGGATGCGCTCCTTGGCGCTCGCGCTCTTGACGAAGTTCAGCCAGTCACGGCTCGGCCCGTGTGGGCCTTTGGAGGTGAGGATCTCGACGATCTCGCCGTTCTGCAGCGCGTAGTCAAGC
>DASSLL010000122.1:0-3188 GCA_035689485.1 Candidatus Dormiibacterota bacterium
GGCCAACAGCTCACCGGCCGTGAGGAGCTCGTCACGGGCTGGTACGACGCAGTCATGGACGGCTATCCGGCCGCGAGGTCAAGGATCCGGTGGTGTTCGGCGAGGGGGAGTTGGTCTGCCTCCAGGGACGGCTTGCCGGCATAGGAACGACGGGCTGATCTGGCCCCAGTGCGACGGTCTGATTTGGCCCCACTTCGTCCGACCGGCGGCTGACGATCCGGCGCTCATCGAGCGTGGATCGGAGGCGGCCAGGAAGTGGGTTCCAGAGTGGAGTTGTTCGAGCAGATCAGGCGTGACCACGACCGCGGCGAGCTATCGCAGCGGGCGTTGGCGGCGAAGTACCGGGTGCACAGGCGGACGGTCAAGCAGGCGTTGGAGTCGCCGTTGCCGCCGCCGCGGAAGCGGCCGGAGGGTCGGCCGGCGCCGAAGCTGGGCGAGTACGCCTCGGTGATCGATGAGTGGCTGATCGCTGATCAGTTCGCGCCGCGCAAGCAGCGGCATACCGCGAAGCGGATCTGGAAGCGGCTCGTCGAGGAGCACGGCGCCGATGTCGCGGAGACGACGGTCCGCGATCACGTCCGCAAGCGCCGCCGCGAGCTCGGGTTGACCGTCGGTGAGGTGTTCGTGCCGCAGGTGCACGTGCCGGGGCGCACGGCGGAGGTGGACTGGGGCGAGGCGGAGATCGATCTCGCGGGCGCGCGCACGACGGTGCACCTGTTCCAGATGCGCGCGTGCTTCTCCGGGGCGGCGTTCGCGATGGCCTCGCCGGTCGAGACTCAGCAGGCGTTCCTGGAGGGGCATGCGCTGGCATTCGACTGGTTCGGTGGCGTGTTCGCCGAGATGAGATACGACAACCTCGGCTCGGCGGTCAAGAAGGTGCTGCGTGGCCGCCGAAGGGTCGAGACGGACCGGTTCATCGCGCTGCGCTCGCACTATCTGTTTGAGTCGATGTTCACGACCCCGGGGATCAAGGGCGCGCACGAGAAGGGCGGGATCGAGGGAGAAGTGGGTCGGTTTCGCCGAAACCATCTGGTTCCGGTCCCGAGCGTGGGATCGATCGGGCAGCTGAACCGGCTGCTCGTCGAGGCGTGCGAGAGCGACCTGGGGCGGCGGATCGCGGGGCGGCCGGTGACGATCGGTGAGCAGCTGGCTGCGGAGCGGCCACTGCTGCGCGTCATCGGTGAGCCGTTCGACGCGGCCGAGACGAGCGTGGTGAGGGTGGACTCAAAGGCGCTGGTCACGGTGCGCCAGAACCGCTACTCGGTGCCGGTCGCGCTTGCCGGCCTGAAGGTCACCGCGCGGATCGGCGCTGGCGAGATCCGGATCTGGCATCGCGACCGTGAGGTCGCCCGCCACGAGAGGTTGCACGGCAAGTACGGCACCCGGGCGGTGCTCGATCACTACCTCGAGCTGCTCGCGCGCAAGCCAGGCGCGCTCGCCCGGTCGCTGCCACTCGCTCAGGAACGAGATCGGGGAGCATGGCCTGAGACGTTCGACGAGCTGTGGGCCGCGCTGCGGGCCCGATGGGGCGCCTCGGAGGCCGACAAGCAGATGGTCGACGTGCTGATGCTCTGCCGCGAGCACGGTCCCGCCACCGTCGAGCTGGCCGTCCGCGGCGTGCTCGCGGCTGGCGCGATCGACGGGCGCGCTGTCGGCGTCCTTGTCCGGCGCACGAGCACGACCGGACCGGTCGCACGACTCGAAGGGCTCGAAGCCAGACTGACCGCCCACGACCGGCCCGAGCCCGACCTGGCCGGCTATGACCGGCTGATCGGCGGTGCCCAATGACCGCCGCCAAGAACGCGCGCACCGCGGCCTTGGAGGCGATGATCGACGCGCATGCGATCGAGCTCAAGCTCCCGACCGTCCGACGCCGGTTCCGGGCGCTGGCAGAGGAAGCCGTCCGCGAGCAGCAGACCCCGGTCGCCTATCTGGCGGCGCTGCTCGAGGCGGAGATGGCCGAACGCGCCGAGCGGCGGGAGAAGCGCCGGCTGATCGACGCCCGCTTCCCCGCCATCAAACGGCTGGAGGACTTCCACTTCACCGACAACCCGAAGATCCCGCAGACCACGATCGCCGCCCTGGCCGAGGGCTCCTGGATCGATGACCGCGACAGCGTGATCCTGATCGGCGACTCGGGAACCGGCAAGACCCACCTCTGCATCGCCCTGGCGGTCTGCGCCTGCCAACAAGGACGCCGCGTCCGCTTCACCACACTCGCCGCACTCGCAAACGAGCTCCAAGAGGCCGCCAGCAGCAAGGAGCTCGCCCGGGTCGTCGGCCGCTACGCCCGCACCGACCTGGTCTGCCTCGATGAACTGGGCTACCTCAGCCTGCCCGACGGAGCCGCGGAGCTTGTCTTCCAAGTCCTCTCAGAGATGCACGAGCGCGGGTCGCTGATCGTGACCACGAACCTGCCGTTCGGCGAGTGGACCAAGGTGTTCCCCGACGCCCGGATGGCCAAAGCCGTCGTCGACCGGCTCACCCACCGCGCGCACATCATCGACACCGGCACCGAGTCCTGGCGCTTCCGCCACGGGCTCAACCGCCGAAAGGAGAAGCCCTGACCCTCCAGGACGGCGCGCACGCGGCTATCGCCGCTCCGGCCCGCCCCTCGGGGCGAGCCTCCGCGACGACAGCCGCGTCAACCCCTCCAAGCACGATGATCAGTCACCATCCCAACCAGCATCAACCAACCGCGAAGTGGAGCCACTTCAAGCCGTCGCGGTGGGGCCAAGCGAAGCCGTCGTGTTCAACTGCTTCCCACAGCTGCTTTGAGACGATCCGCAGCTGCTCGTCCTCGTTGATGAGCCACTCGGAGTCGGGCTTATCGAAGCGCCGACGCCGCCCGGTCTTTGGATCCCGTCGGCTCTCGGTTCGGTTCCAGATCCACCGGCCGGCGTACTTCTCGTTGTCGAGGATGCGGCTGATGGTTGCCGGCGATCAGCCCTTGGCCGATCGGATGCTCCCGGGGACGTTCTCCTCGTTGAAGGTCTTGACGATCTGGGTCAGCGACACGCCCTCGGCATACGACTTGAAGATTCGAAGGATGATCGCCGCCTCCATGGGCTCGATCTCCATCTTGTAGCCGTCAGGCCGAGGCCGTCCCTTCTTGTCCATCTTCATCTCGCCGACAGGCACCGACCGGTAGCCGAATGTCTTCTCGCCGACGAAGAAGCCGCGTTCCT
>DASSLL010000123.1:0-5798 GCA_035689485.1 Candidatus Dormiibacterota bacterium
CATGCGCGGGTCGATCGCATCGCGGAGACCGTCACCCAGCCAGTTGAAGGCGAGCACGGTCAGCGAGAGCGCCGCGCAGGGCATGAGCACGATGTGCGGTGCGAGCTGCAGCGCCTTGTATCCCTCGCTGGCCATGCGGCCCCAGCTCGGCGCGGGGGGCGGGATGCCCATGCCGAGAAGGCTGAGGAAAGCCTCGAAGATGATCGCCGCGGGGACGAGGTAAGTCGCCTGGACCACGATCGGCCCGAGGGCGTTGGGGAGGATGTGGCGCAGGAGGATGAGTGGGTTGGGCGTGCCGATCGTGCGCGCCGCCTCGACGAACTCCCTCTCGCGGATGCTCAGCGTCTGGCCGCGGACAAGCCGCGCCATGCCCAGCCAGGCGGTCACCGAGATGGCGAGGATCACGTTGCCGACGCCGCGCCCGATCAGGAGCACGAGGACCAGCGCGATCAGCAGGTCCGGAATGCCGTACGCGATGTTGATCACCGTCGAGATGACGAGGTCGACCTTGCCGCGGTAGAAGCCCGCGAGCAGCCCGAGGATGATGCCGATGGTCGAGGCGATCAAGCTGGCGCCGACGCCCACCGACAGCGCGATGGAGGCCCCGCCCATGACCCGGCTCAGGATGTCACGCCCGTAGTCGTCGAGGCCGAGAGGGTGGGCGAGGGTTGGGCCCTGGTACGTCGGCCCCAACGCCTGCCTCCATGTTGGATAGGGAGTCCAGACGAACGAGACGAGCGCCGCGACGATGAAGACGGCGATGATGACGAGCCCGATGACGGCCAGGCGGTTGCGGCGCAGGCGCCGCCAGGCGTCCTGGCCGAGGGTTACGTGCTCCGCAAGCTCGGTATCGAGCGTCAGCTCCTGGGATTGCTCGATCGATTGGGGGAGGGCTGCCATCTCTTACCTCGCTTTCAGTAGCGAATCCGCGGGTCGAGCACCGGGTAGATGAGATCCACGATCAGATTGGCCAGGCCCACCAGGGCGGCGTAGAAGGTGAACACGCCGATGACGATGTTGTAGTCCCGGCTCAGGATGCTGTTGACGAACTCCTTGCCGAGCCCGGGGATGCCGAACAGCGTTTCGATGACCACCGAGCCCGTGATGATGCCGGTGACCAGCGGCCCGAGGATGCTGACCACCGGGATCAACGCGTTGCGCAGTGCATGTCGCAGGATGACCACGCGCGCCTTGAGGCCCTTGGCCCAGGCCGTGCGGACGTAGTCCTGGCGGATGGTCTCGAGCATGCTCGCCCGGGTCAGCCTGGCGACGATGGCGGCGTACGGGAGGCCGAGCGCCAGTGCCGGCACGGGAATCTGCTGGGGCGTACCCCAGCCGATGTCCTCGTAGAACGCTCCGCCGGTCAGGTTGTAGAGAGGCACTACGGTGGCGAGGATCAGCAGGAAAGCCCAGACGAAGCTCGGGACGCTGTAGCCGACGACCGCGGCCGTGGAGGCCACGTAGTCGACCCACGTGTTCTGGCGGATGGCGGCGATGGTGCCGAGCGTCATGCCCACGCCGACCGTGATGAGCACCGCGGCCAGGCCGAGCGTGACGCTGACCGAGGTCTCACGGAGGAGCAGGGGGGTGATCGGCACGCCCATGTTGACCAACGACTCGCCGAGGTTGCCGTGGATCAGGTTGGTGATCCAGATCCAGTACTGCTGGGGCCACGGCAGGTCGAGGTTGTAGTGGTGGAGGAGGGCCTGCTCGGTGGCGGGGTTCAGCCGGCGTTCGCTCGCGAGGGCGTTGCCGGGAAGCTGATGGATGCCGATGAAGACGATCGACGACACGACCACGGCTGTCACGGTGATGAGGATCAGCCGCTGTACCGCGTATATGAGCGTCCCTCGGCTCACGTTTACCCCTTGAACTTTACATGAGGAGGGTGGCCGCTGAACTCGCGGCCGCCCTCCTTTGAACTGACGGTCTAGTGCTGCAGGATGCGGATGCCCGACCAGTCGTAGTCGTAGAGGCCGTTGTAGCCGGTCCCCTTGACGTACTTCTGAGTCAAGTAAGGCTGGGTGCCGTAGATGATGGTCATCCAGACGATGTCCTTGACGAGCATCTGCTGCGCCTTCACGTAGTCCGGAACGGCCTGCGTGATCGGCTTGGCGTTCGCGGCCTGGGTGATCGCGTCCATGGCCGGGTTGCAGTAAGCCTCATCGTTGCCGCGGCCGACCTTGGCCTGCGCGCAGCTGAAGAGGTTGTCGAACCAGTCCTGGGGGTGGTCGTAGTCGACGCCCCAGCTCTGGCGGCCGATGATCACGATCTTCTTCTTGCGGTCGCGCTGCAGCGTCGGGAAGTCCGACGGTACGAGCTTGACGTTCACGCCCAGGTTCTGCATCCACTGCGCCTGCAGGTTCTGCGCGATCTTGTCGTTGCCCGGTGACGAGTTGTAGCGGTACTCGAGGCCCTTGACCTTGGCGCCGGTCGGGTCCCACTGCGTGTACAGCTGCTTTGCCTTCTGCGCGTCGAACTTGGCCCACTGGTCGCCGTTGTCGCCCAGGTAGGCCTTCATGCCCTTGGTGATCGGGCCGCCGAACGCCGGCTGGCAGGTGATCGCGTGCGCGCACGCGATGTCGGCCAGCTGGTTGCGGTCGATCGCCAGCGAGAACGCCTCGCGGCCGAGGAGGCCGGGGTCGTTCGGGTTGGTCGTGTCGTCACCAGGCGTCGCGCCCGGCTTCGAAGCGAACGGACCGGTGACGAAGTTGAAGCCGACTCCGGTCGTCCGGGCGCCGGGGAAGATGTTGAGCAGCTGCGACTTGGTCGGGTCGTTCTTGTAGCGCAGCACGTCGTCGGGGCCCGGGGCCTGGTTGGCCATGCCCACGACTTCGTAGCCGCCCGACTCGAACTTCTGCACCGAGGCGCTGGGGTCGACGCCGATGTCGACGTGCACCTTGGTCAGCTTGCCGGTGTCACCGCCCCACCAGTTGGCGACGGGGGCGAAGTCCATCGACGCGTTCGGCGTCCTTGCCGTCATCTTGAACGGACCGCTCCCGATGTAGGTCTCGGGCTTCTCCGTCCAGTGCTCGTCGCCGGCGGCCTCGATGACCTTCTGGTCGAGTACCAGGGCGGCCGTCGGCATCGCCAGCTGCGACAGCCAGTACCCGGCCGGCTGGTCGAGCTTGGCGACGAGGGTGTAGTCGTCCGGCGCCGAAAGGCCGGAGATCGTGGTCGCCTTGCCGGACTCCACGTCGGTGGCGCCGGAGATGGCTTCCAGGTTGCTGGCGTATGCGTCGTTCAAGCGCAGCGTGCGCGTGAAGCTCCACACCCAGTCCTTCGACGTGACCTTGTCACCGTTGGAGAACTTGACGTCGTTGCGAAGGTGGAAGGTCCAGGTCTTGCCGTCGGACGAGATGTCCGGCAGGGCCTTGGCGCCGTCCGGAACGATGGTGAGGTTGTTGTCGAACTTGTAGAGGCCGGTGAAGACCTCCTTCAGGAACGTGATGTCCACGGCGGCGTCCACGTGCGCCGGGTCGAGGCTCGTCACGTCGTTCTGCATGCTGAACCGGAACGTCTGGTCGGAGGCCAGGTTCTCAGAGCTCGGCTGATTGCCCGGGCCACACGCCGTGACCGCAATGAATGCCCCGATCGCGACTGCGACGGAGCGCAACAACGGGATTCGCGTCATACCACCTCCTACGAAACACGGCATCGAGGAGGGCGCACCTAGATACTCCGCCGTCCTCGAAATCCATCGCCCTCTTCCCGGCAAGCCGGGGCGAGAGTGCGCCGGCGACGGATCCTTGCCACCTTACGGTGGGCCCGCTACTCCGTGTTCAGTTTTGAACTTTGCTTCACCGAAGTCAAGTTCCGCAGCCAGTTTGGGGGCTATTTGAACTCAGTGGCGGGCGATCCGGACGGCCGTCCAGGGGTTGTCGTAGAGGGCGTTTCCGCCCGCTCCGCGCACGAAAGGGTGGACCAGGTACTGCTGAACGCCGTACAGCAGGCCCCCGAACGCGGCGTCCGTGACCAGGGTGTAGCCGGCCACCTTGTAGTCCGCGATCGCCGTGGCCGGGCTGGCCGCGTCGGCCCGGCCGACGAACTCGTCCAGGTTCGGGCTGCTGTAGCAGGAGCCCGAGGAGGGGGCGCCACTGACGAACAGATAGTCGAACCAGTCCTGCGGGTGGTCGTAGTCGGCGGTCCAGCTCTGGCGGAACAGCGAGTACGCGCAACCGAGGTTGCGCTGGTCGAAGAACGTGCCGCGATCCATCTCGTTGCAGGCGACGGTCACGCCCAGGTTCTTCTTCCACTGCGCGACGAGGTTGTCGCAGACCGTCTTGTTGAAGGCGTTCGAGTCGTAGGTGTACGTCAGGCCTTTGACCTTGGCGCCGCTGGGGTCCCAGGCCTGGTACTCGGCCTTGGCCTTGGCGGGGTCGAACTTCGCGTTCGCGTCCGCACCGTCGCCGAGGTACCCCTGGAGGCCCTTGCTGATGAGGCCGCCGGTGGCGGCGATGCACGTCGTCTTCTGATTGCAGACGGCCGCGACCAACGCTTCGCGGTCGATCGCCGTGATGAAGGCGTGGCGGCCCGGCCGGCCGGTGTCGATGCCCGCGAACGGACCGGTACGGAGGTTGAACCCCACCCAGAAGGTCGTGCCCGAGGGCACCAGCGTCAGCTGGGCCTTCAGCTTCGGATCGGTCGTGTAGCGCGTCGCGGCGTCGGGCGAAAGGGGCTGCCGCGCGTAGCCGAGAAGGCTGTAGACGCCGGCCTCGTACTTGGCGACCTGGGCGGCGGGGTCGGCGAGGACGTCGACGCGGACGTGCGTCAGCGTTCCGGTCTTACCGCCGTACCAGCCGGTGACCGGCTCGAAGTCCATGGACTGGCCGAGCACGCGGTCGGTCATGTGGAAGGGGCCGCTGCCGATGAGCGTCTCGGGCTTGGTCACCCACGCCGCGTCACCGGCGGAGGCGATGACCTTCTGGTCGACGACCCAGAACGGCCACAGCCCCGTCAGGACGCGGAAGTAGCCGGTGCGCTTGGCCAGCGTCACCTGGAGCGTGAAGTCGTCGACCTTGACGAGCCCGCCCATCTGGCTTGCCCTGCCCGCAGCGACGTCGCCGTAACCCGCGATCACGTCGAAGAGACCGGCGAAATCGCCTTGTTTCGCCACGGCTCGGTCCCAGCTGTAGATGAAATCGTCGGCGGTGATCGGGTCGCCGTTGGAGAAGCGCCCGTCGTGCCGGATATGAAAGGTATAGGTGAGGCCGTCGGTGGAAACGGCCGGCAGCGCCGTAGCGAGGTCCGGCACCTCCTGAAGCTTCGCGTCGAACGTATACAGGCCGGAGAAGACATTGCGCAGGATGTCGACGTCGGCCGGGCTCGAGATCAGCGCCGGATCGAGGTCGGCGAGATCGTGGGCGATGGGAAAGCTGAGCGTCTGGTCGGGCGCCAGCGGTTCGGGCGCCGGTGGCGTCGGTGCAGGGCGGCCCAGCAGAAGCACCACCAACAAGGCGATCAGCGCGACTGCAATTCCCGCCCCCGCCGGAAGGTTGTGCCTGAGCCGAGCCGGTAGACGGCGGGGAGGAGGGACCTGAGATGGCTCCGGTGGCTTCGACGCCGTTTCCGGCTCAGCCGAGTCGGGCGGTGAGGGCAGGTCAGACAGAGACGTTCACCCTGCTGGCGCTGCCGGCAACAAAGCTCCTCACCCGCGGAAGGCTACAGCCCGAGCACTTGAACGCTCAATATGCGAGTGTCGCCCCGCTCCTGCGCGTGCTGCCGCCGAGCGCCTAAATTGCAGTCTGCGCCGGCGTAGCTCAGCCTGGTTAGAGCAGCGGTCTTTTAAACCGAGGGTC
>DASSLL010000124.1:0-45884 GCA_035689485.1 Candidatus Dormiibacterota bacterium
GGACGCGGCCACGCGATTCACACCGAACCCACCTCCGCGCCGCGCACACCGATGCCGGCGCCGGCGCCGGGCGGTCAGTGACCTAAGCCTCGTAGACGACGCGGCCTCCGACGACGGTCGCCAGGACCGTCGATCGCTCGAGGTCGACCACGGCGAGGTCCGCGAGCATGCCCTCGCGGACCTCTCCTTTTTCATGGTCGGCGTGCTCGGCGTAGGCGCTGCCCCACGTCCAGGCGCGGATCGCCGCGTCGCGTCCGATGTCGCTCGCGGCGGCGATGCTCGCCAGCGGGTCGAGCGGCACGACAGGCCAGTCGGTGCCGAACGCGACGTGCGCGCCGGATGCCAGCAGCGCGCGCCAAGGCCATCCTCGCGCCGAGCGCTCGGGGCCCAGGCTCTGCTGCCACACCTCGGTGAGCACGGGGTTCGCGTGCTGCGGCTGCATGCTCGCCACCACTCCAAGCTGCGCGAAGCGCGGCACGTCGGACGGGTCCGGCGTTTCGACGTGCTCGATCCGGTGGCGCCGGCCGGGCGTGGTGCCCTGGAAAGCGTCGAGCGCCATGCGGATGGCGGCGTCTCCGATGCCGTGCACGGCGACCTGCCAGCCGAGCGCGTCCGTGGCGTGGACCGACGACGCCAGCCGCGCCGCCTGCCACACCGTCTCGCCGTACCCTCCGAACCTCGCATAGGGCTGGAGCATCGCCGCGGTCCGCGACTCGACGACGCCGTCGGCGAACGCCTTCAAGACTCCGGTCCCGATCCATTGATCGCCAGGGTCTGCGTAGCCGTACGCGTTGGCCGCCGTGTCGGGCGTGATGTCATACGCAAGCCGGACGCGGACCGTCATCTCACCCGAGTCGCGCAGTGTCTGCCACAACGGCCGCAGGCTGAGGCCGTCGCCGGCCTCCTGGACGGAGCCGATGCCGCGGGACGCGGCCAGGCGCATGCCCGCCCGCAGCGCGTCGAGATCTTGCTCTCGCGTCGGTTTGGGCATGCGGCCGGTGACGAGACCCATGGCGGATTCCTTGAGGATCGTGCCGTCGGGAACGCCGGCCATGGCGAGCGCCCGGGTGTTGGCCCATCCCGTGTGCGCATCGAACGACTCGAGGTACGCCGGTTTGTCGGGGATCAAGCGGTCGAGCTGCTCGACGGTCGGCATGCCGCCTGGAAACGCCGAGTAGAGCCAGCCCCTGCCAACCACCCAGGGCCCGTCGTGCGTGAGCATGAATTTCGCGATGCGCTGCTGAATCGCGTCCAGCGAGAGGAGGCCGCTGAGGTCGAGCTCGGCGAGGGACCGCGAGCCCATCAGGAAGTGGAGGTGGGCGTCGTTGAAGGCGGGAAGGATCGTGTTCCCGCGGGCGTCGATCACCCGCTCGGCGGCCTCGGCGGCGGCCGCCACGCTATGGATCCGCTCGCCCTGGACGGCGACGGCCGTCATCCCTGGCCGGGACCAGACATGGCCGTTGACGATCGCAAGAGATGGACCCCGCCGCACAGCGCCACAATGTTGGCGCAATGGCCAAGGTGGAGGACGCCGTCGCCCGCGCCTCGACGCTGCCCTCGGAGATGTACCTGTCTTCCGACTATCTCGAGGCCGAGGTCGACCGGATCTTCGCCCGCACGTGGCAGCTGGTCGCGCACCGCCACGAGCTCGCGCGTCCAGGCGACTTCAAGCCGGCGACCATCCTCGACGAGCCCATCCTCCTGACCCACGCTCAGGACGGAAAGCTGCGCGGTTTCTACAACGTCTGCCGCCACCGCGCCGCGCAGGTGGTGACGACGCGCGGCAACCGCAAGTCCCTGCAGTGCGGGTATCACGGTTGGGTCTACGGGCTCGACGGAAAGCTCCAGACCGCCCGGGAGATGGAAGGCACCGAGAACTTCGACAAAGCGGACTTCGGCCTCGTACCCGTGCGCGTCGACACGCTCGGACCTTTCATCTTCGCGAATCTCGACCCGCACGCGGCCCCGCTCGCCGATTGGATCGGCGCGGTCCCCGCCGAGATCGCGGCGGCGGGTTACGACATCGACACGATGCGGCTGATCGAACGCCGCGACTACACGATCGCGTGCAACTGGAAGGTCTACGTCGACAACTACCTCGAGGGCTACCACCTGCCGATCGCCCATCCGGGACTGTTCAAGGAGCTCGAGTACGACAACTACCGCGTCGAGACGTTTCGCTACTACTCCAAACAACACGCGCCGATACGCGAGCTGAGGCCGGGTGAGGTTCCCGGCCGCGACCGTCGCTACATCCGGATGCCGGGGGCCGAGGAGGACGCGCTCTACTACTGGATCTTTCCGAACACGATGCTGAACATCTACCAGGACAACATCAGCACCAACGTCATCCTGCCGATCGGCGTCGACAAGACGCTGACGATCTTCGAGTGGTTCTTCGCCGAGCCGGGCACCGGCGCGGGCTGGGAGTCGATGCAGCAGACCATCGCCTTCTCCGACGAGATCCAGCAGGAGGACATTGCGGTGTGCGAGCAGGTGCAGCGCGGCCTGCGCTCGCGCTCCTATGACCGCGGCCGCTTCTCAGCCTTGCGCGAGAACGGTGTTCACCATTTCCAATCGCTGGTGAAGGAGTTCCTGGAAAGGACCTAGGCGCCGCTCGGCGACAGGACCCTCGCCGTCACCGGCAGCGTGAAGTGGAAGTCGGAGCCGGCGCCGGGCTTGCTTTCGACCCAGACCTTGCCGCCGTGCATCTCCACGATCTGACGCGTGATCGCGAGCCCGAGACCCGTGCCCAGGATCTTGCCCGAGGTCTTCTCGTACCGCTCGTAGCGGCTGAACAGCCGCTCGATGAACTCCGGCGCGATGCCGATGCCGTGGTCGCGCACGCTCACATCGACGACCCCGTCGCGCGCGACGCTCGTCACGTCGATCTCGCCGCCGTCGGGCGAGTACTTGATGGCGTTGCTCAGCAGGTTCGCGATGACCTGCGCGACCCGGTCCGGGTCGGCCTGGATGACCGGCGCCTCCGGGTCGAGGTGCGTGACGATGCTGTGCTTCTCAGTGGAGGCGCGGGCGCGCTGCACGGCGTCGTCGAGGATGTCGTTGATGGACACCGGTTGGATGTGCAGCGTGAGCCGTCCGGCTTCGATGCGGTCGAGGTCGAGCATGTCGTTGATCATGCGGTTCAGGCGGTCCGCGTCCTTGTTGATGTCCGCGGCGTAAGCCTTCGCCTCCTCGATGGTCACCTCTTCGTCGCGGATCATCTCGCTGAATCCCGAGATGCCCACGAGCGCGGTGCGAAACTCGTGGCTGACGAGCGAGACGAACTCGCTCTTGAGGCGGTTGAGCCGCTCGAGTCCCGCGAGGTGCGCGGCGGCCGCCTCGTTGGCCGCGTGCTCGGCGTCGGTGTCCTCGTACATGGCGAGGAAGTAGCTGATGCGTCCCAACGAGTTCCTGACCGCGGTCGCGGACCAGTGGAGCCAGACCTCCGTCCCGTCCGCACGGAGCGCTTTGGTGTCTGACTCGATGGAGTCGACCGCGCCCCTCCACAGAGGCTGAAACGACTCGTACACGCGCTCGAACTCGTCGGGCCGGAGATAGCTCGGCACCGAGGTGCCGGTCATCTTCTCGGGCGTGGTGCGCAGCAGCGCCGCCATGCGTGGGTTGACGTCGATGATGTTCATGTCCGTGCCCACGCGCGCGATGCCCAGCGGGGCGTGCGTGAGGATCTCGTTCAGGAGCTTGTTTCGCCGGTCGACCTGAGACTCGGCGTGCCGGCTCTTGTGCAGGAGCTCGACCGCGTCACGGTGGGAGAGCACGTGGCTGGCGACGAACAGCACGCCGAGGCTGCCGGCGAGCACTGTCGCGAACTGATCGAGCTGCTGGCCGGCGAGGGCTTCGCGCAAGACGACCAGCGACCCCGCGCCGACCGCCGCCCACGGCAGCGCCAGCTGCCAGAGGCTGATCGGTCCTTCGGCCACGACTTCTTCGTGCGTCTGATGGGCCGGCCACAGCGGCGCCAGCGCGATCATCAGGTAACCGACGACCCAACCCGTGTCGAGAACGCTGCCCAGGGGGCCGTAGGTTCCGTTCGCGTTCAGGTACGCGAACGCGCTGTCCGCGAGCGCGTTGAACGCGACCCCGGCGAGCAGCAGGGCCAGCCGGGCCATCTCGGCACGCCGCGCCCGCTGCATCGCGACGACGAGCACCGTTGCGATGACGATGTCTCCGACGGGATACGCCAGACCCACCGCCTGCGCCGCGGGGGTCGCCTGCGACGTCGCATAGACCTTGCCGAGACCGAAGTTCCACGCGATGAACAAGAGCGACAGGGCGACGATGGTGCCTGACAAGACCGTCTGGCCCCTGGTGACGAGGCGGGTGGGCGCGGAGGTGAAGGCGAAGACCCCGCCGACCGCCAGCGGGACCGCGAGCAGGAAGCCGAGGTCCGACCAGGCCGGGCTTGGCGGGACCGCGATGCCGTACCCGATCTGGTACACCGACCACACCACCTCGCCCACGCCCCAGCTGAAGGCGGACACGGCAAACAGCGTCCAGGCGACGCGCGTCCGGCCCGTGTTGCGCTTGGCCGCGTAGCCGCAGCTGATCGCGGCGACGAACGCCGCGACGGCCTCGCCGATGTCGTCCACGTCGATGGTCGCCTGGTCGCTGACCCAGTGGAATGCGGTCCACCCGGTGAACAGGGCGGAGACGACCACTGCGGCCGCCGCCGCGATGGCGAACGGACGCCATCCCTGGATGCCGAAACCGGTGACGACGAGCGGCCTCCTGAGGGGCAGCGCCGCCGCGGGATTTTGCACGCGTCGAGCGTAGGCGGCCGAGTTCACGGTTGGAGCCGGGTTAGCCCAAACAATTTTGCCTCTGTTAAGTGAGGCTGATCTTCATTTAACATGGCGGGGCTTACTTGTAGCACAGCCGCCAGGGAGTGGAGTACGGCTGAACGGAGGACTGCGATCGCGCGCTCTTCGGAATTTGTGCTGCGCGTTGCGGTTGTCGCCAGGCGCATCACCTCTGGTCGATCTCCTCGCGTCCCACGACGGCCGCATGGTCTGTGCGGCAAAGGAGGTGATTCGATTGCGCAAGCTGCTCCTCGCCGCCATCGCGGCGACGTCGGCGATGCTGGCCCTCGCGTCCGTCGTGGCCGCGGGACCGACTGGTCCCTGCTGCTGAAGCCAAGTTAAGTTTGTAAGAGTTTCGTCAAGTCAACGCGGCCTGCGTTAAGCTGGCGCGTCACATGACGGTCGGGCGTGAGACGGCGGGCGGCTCGGGCGAGCCAGGCAAGGCCGCTCCGAGCCGCCGTCGCGGGCGCCGGCTCGGCGTCGACATCAGGCCCGGGTCGGTCAAGCAGGCACGCCTCCAGGCCGGCCTGAGCCTGGGCAAGGTGGCGCGGGACGACATCAGCCGCACCGCCATCTACTTCGTCGAGACGGGCAAGGCCAAGCCGTCCCTCGAGACGTTGCGCCTCATCGCCGAGCGGACGGGTCAGCCGATGGAGTTCTTCCTCGCGGTCGGCGGGGCCGAGCTCATCGCGCCGGCGCTGGTCGTCGCCGAGCTGGAGCGTCTGCTTTCCACGGGCGACAACCGAGCCGTCGTGACAGCGGCCGACGGCGCGCTCGCCCGGCGGCCCGACCCCGACACCGCCGCCCGGATCAACCTCCTGGCGTCGATGGCGCACCTGCGCCTGGCGGAGGCGGTCGTCGGTCGCCGGCTGGCGGCGACGGCGCGCTCGCACTTCGAGCAGACGGGCAACCTCGAGATGGTGGCGGAGTGCCTCGGCAACGAGGCGCAGGCGGCCTCGCTCATGCACGACCCCGCCGCGGTGAGCATCGCCGAAGGCGCGCTGGCCACCTGCCGTTCGCTCCGGCCGGTGCCGAGGGCCGTCGAGGCACGTCTGCTGAGGGTGCTCGGCCACTCCCTGGTCCACGCCAACCGCTGGGACGAGGCGATCGCCAGCTACGAGGAGGCCATCGCCGCCACGGAAATCGTTCACGACCTGCAGCAGCTCTCGCTCGTCTACTCCGGATTGAGCCTGGCCTACCAGGAGACGGGGCAGATCAACGAGGCCGTGCGCTACGCGCAGAAGGCGCTGACGATGCACGAGACGCTGCGCGACCGCTTGTCGCAAGCTCGCTCGCTGAACAACATCGGTTGGATGCTCGTCCGCCTGGGGCAGCTCGAAGGAGCGCGCGCGCATCTGGTCCAGGCCAGGGCGATCTTCGACGAGCTCGGCGTGGAGACCCGCAAGGCCGACATCCTGCACAGCCTGGCCGAGCTCGAGCTCGCCGACGGCAACGTCGCCGAAGCCGTCCGCGTGGCGGGCGAAGGGCTCGAGCTCGCGACGCGACTGGACGAGGGTCCGGCCCTCGCCTCGCTGCGTACGCTCCTCGGCAGGATCGCCGCCCGGGAAGGCCGCGACGGGGACGCCGACCGCGAATTCGCCGCCGCGCTCACGGCCGCCGAAGCGAGCGGAGGCTCCCGGCTGATGAACGTCCACGAGGCGTACGCCGAGATCCTCGAGGCGCGCGGAGACCTGGCGGCGGCCAACCGCCAGCTCAGGCAGGCCATCGCCGCCTACCGCCCCGCCGCGTCCGAGGCGCTCGAGTCCAGGATCGCCATCGCCTGAAGGCGCGCGGGTCCATCGGTTGCCAGGCAACCCCCCGGCGTTGTTCTTTACGGGCCCAGGCGGACTTCGCTTAAGGTGACGGTGGGGGTGCTCCTAGGGTGAGACCGGTGGTCCTGGTGGTCGACGACGGCGCGGCGAATCGTGAGCTGATCCGTTCGTACCTGGCGCAGATCGACTGCGAGGTGCGCGAGGCGGCGGACGGCGCGGCGGCGCTCGCGTCGATCGAGATCTCGTCGCCGGACCTCGTCCTCCTCGACGTGCGCATGCCGAAGATGGACGGCTACGAGGTCTGCCGGCGCATCAAGGCGACTCCCACCGGCCGCCTGCTTCCCGTGGTGATGATCACCGGCCTCAGCCAGACGACCCATCGGATCATGGCCCTCGAGGCCGGCGCGGACGACTTCATGGCCAAGCCGGTCGAAGGCGCAGAGCTGATCGCGCGCGTGCGCTCGGCGCTGCGGCTGAAGGAGCTCTACAACACGCTCGACGGCGCCGAGCGTGTCATCTTCTCGCTCGCGACCGCGGTCGAGGCCAAAGACGCTTTCACCGAACGGCACACGCAGCGCGTGGGCGAGACGGCGCGGCTCATCGGCCAGCGTTTCGGCCTGCCCGAGCCGTTGCTCGACACGCTCTATCGCGGCGGAATGGTGCACGACATCGGGAAGATCGGGGTCTCCGACTCGATCCTGCACAAGCCGGGCCCGCTCGACCCCGTCGAGTGGCCGCAGATGCAGGCGCACGTGGCGATCGGCGAAAGCATCGTGCGGCCGCTGCGCTCGACCTCGGCGCTGCTGCCGATCATCCGCCACCACCACGAGCGCTTCGACGGTCTCGGTTATCCCGACGGCCTGCGCGCGCGAGAGATTCCTCGCGCCGCCCGCATCGTCTCCGTCTGCGACGCCTTCGACGCGCTGGTCAACGACCGTCCGTACCGCACGCGGCGGTCGACCGAGGAGGCGATCGCGGTGCTGCGCGCCGGCGCGGGCACGCAGTGGGACCCGGAGACGGTGGAGCTGCTGGCGAGCGAGTTGCCGACGATCCAGCAGGCCGGCGCCGCCTGATCCTCCCCACTCGGTGGGGAGGTGGCGCCGCAGCGCCGGAGGGGCTATCCCGTGTTCTGCAGCCCCGCCGCGACGCCGTTGACGCTCAGCTGAAACACCCGCTCGGCTCGCGCACGATCGGCCCTCGAGGTCTTACGGTCGCGCAGCGCCCGAAGCGCGCGCAGCTGCAGGTGCGACAGCGCGTCGACGTACGGATTGCGCAGCTCGATGGCCCACGAGAGCACGCGCCGGTCTTCGAGCAGTCGCGAGTGCCCGGTGACCGCGAGGACGCGCTCCAGCGTCAGGTCGTACTCGTCGAGCACCATCGCGGCGAGGTCCTTGCGGTCACCGAGCGCCAGATAGCGTTCGGCGATTCGCCTGTCGGTCTTGGCCAGGCTCATCTCCGCGTTGTCGAGCATGACGTTGAACAGCGGCCATTCGGCATACGCGCGCCGGAGGTCGTGCAGCGGCGCCGCCGAGAGCCCGCTCCCCAGGCCGTACCAGCCGGGCATGTTGAGCCGCATCTGCGACCAGGCGAACACCCACGGGATCGCGCGCAAGTCCTCCAGCTTGCGCCCGCCGCCGCGGCGCTGCGGCCGGGACGCGATGCGCAGCCGTCCGAGCTCCTCGATGGGGCTGACATGCAGGAACCAGTCTTCGAAGCCCGTGGTCTCGACGAGCCTGCGGTATGCGGCCCGTGAGGGTGCGTCGATGCGTCGCGCGAGGTCGCGAAAGCGGTTTGCCGGGTCGCTGCGCGCACTTCGTGGGACCGACGCCTCGAGCACGGCCGCGGTGACCTGCTCCAGGTGCCGGCGCGCGATCGCGCGGTTGCCGTAGCGCGCGAAGATGACCTCCCCCTGCTCCGTGACCTTGAAGCGACCCGCGACCGAACCCGGCGCCTGCGCGCGCACCGCACGGTTGGCCGGGCCGCCTCCGCGACCCAACGCACCGCCACGCCCGTGGAACAGCGTGAGCTGGACGTCGTTGCGTTTCGCCCACGCCGTGAGCGCCGCTTGCGCGTCATGGAGGGCGAGCGTCGCGGACAGCGGCCCGACCTCCTTGGCCGAGTCGGAGTACCCGAGCATGACCTCGAGCCGCCGCCCGTTCCCCGCAAGCCGCCCGCGTACGTCAGGCAGGCGCAGCATCTCGTCGAGCACATGCGTCGCGCGGCGCAGGTCGTCCAGGGTCTCGAAGAGCGGGACGACGTCGACCACGGGCACCTCGCCCGCGCGCCTGGCCAGCTCGTAGACCGCGGCCACGTCGTCCGCCGACCGCGTGAAGCTCACGACGAACCGCCGGCATGCCTGTGCGCCGAAGCGTGCCTGGATCTCGGCCATGACTTGCAGCGTTGTGAGCACCTCGTCCGGCCTCTCGCGAATCACCTTGCTGTGCTGACGGACCTCGAGCTCCGCCAGGTGGAACCCGAACGTCTCCGCCTGCCAGATGAGGTTCTGGACCTCACCGTGCGCGAGCCTCGCCGCCCCCGCGGCGAGCAGGGAGTCGCGCAGCGCCCGCAGGTCTTCGAGTAATTCGCCGGCCGAGACATAGCTCCTCGAATGCAGGCGTGCGGCGACGTCGAGCAGGAACTGCCGGTGCGGCTCCGGGGCCGGCCGCCCGAGCCGCCGCAGGAGCGCTCGCGACGGCGGCGTCGTCTCCGTGTCGACCGTGAGCGCGCGGCCGACTCGGCCGGCCACGGTCTCGAGCGCGAGCAGTGCGTGCTCCGACTGGATCGCCATCGTCTCGCGCGTCACCTCGGCGGTGACCGCGGGATTTCCGTCGCGGTCGCCGCCGATCCAGCTCCCGAAGCGGATGAACGCCGGCGCCGGCGATCCGAGCGCGGCGTCCAGAGAACGCACGAGCTCCGGGACGGTGCGGAACAGCGATTCGTCGAAGACGTTCATGAACGAACGGACCTCGTCGAGCGGGGTGACCTGGCGATCGCGCACCTGCGCCGTGCGCCACAGGCCGTCGATCTCCTCGACCAACCGGCGCTCGACCTCCTGCCGCTCCGCGGCGCCCGCGCGTGGGTCGTCGAGGCGCTCCAGCTGCTCGCCGACGCGCCGGATCGCGGTCACGACGGCCCGGCGGCGGGCCTCGGTCGGGTGCGCGGTGAAGACGGGGTGGATCTCGAGCGCCGAGACCATCGCGGCCAGCCGTTTGCGCCCGACCTTCGGCCGCAGCTCGCGCACCGCCGAGGCGATCGACTCGGGCGCGGGATCGGGGCCGCGGTCGCGCTCGCGCAGCACACGCGCGCGGTGATGCTCCTCGGCGAGGTTGGCGAGATGGAAGTAGCACGTGAACGCGCGGGCGACGAGCTCGGCCCGCTCGAGCGGCCACGAGCCGACGAGCCTTTCCGCGTCGCGCTCGTAGCGGCCGTCCTCGCGGGCGCGGATGACCAGCCCGCGCAACCTCTCGACGTCGCGGAGCAGCCTCTTTCCGCCGTAGTCGGCGATCACCGTCCCGAGCAGCGCGCCGAGAAGCCGTACGTCGCGCCGGAGCGGCGCGGGAATCTCCTGGCGGGCGGTCTCCCTAGCCCCGCTCGGCAGAGACCGCATATTCGAGCGAGTCGACCAGCGCGAGCAGCGAGGCCTCGATGATGTTGGCCGAGCAGCCGACCGTGGTCCACCGCGTCGTCCCGCGGCCGGACTCGACGAGGACCCGCGTCGTCGCCGCGGTGCCGGCATCGCCGTTGAGGATGCGCACCTTGTAATCGTGCAGGCTCACGTCGTCCAGTGATGGGAACCGTGGGCTGAGCGCCTTGCGCAGCGCCGCGTCGAGCGCGTTGACCGGGCCGTTGCCGGAGGCCGCGGTGTGGAACATGGTGCCGCCGACGTCGACCTTCACCGTCGCCTCGGCGTGCACCGAGCCGCCGTTCTTGCGCACCTGCGTGGTGAAATCGGCCACCGTCCAGGGAGCGGCGTATCCAGGCTGCAGCCGGCGCACGAGCATCATGAAAGACGCGTCCGCCGCCTCGTACGAGTACCCCTGATGCTCGAGCTCCTTGAGGTGCTGCACGAGCCACCGCGTCTGTGGGTCGTCGCGGTCGAGCTCGAGGCCGAACTCCCGCGCCTTGGCGAGCACGTTTCCGCGGCCCGAGAGCTCCGAGACGAGCACGTGCGCCGCGTTGCCGACGAGCGCGGGGTCGATGTGCTGGTACGCGTCCCGATGCTTCAGCACGGCGGCCACGTGCTGCCCGCCTTTGTGGGCAAAGGCTCCGTGGCCGACGAAAGGCTGCTGCACCGGAAGCTCGAGGTTGGCGATCTCGGCCACCGTGCGCGAGAGCTCGCCGAGCCGTGCAAGCGACGATTCGGGCAACGCTTCGAGGCCGAGCTTGAGGACCAGGTTGGCCACGACCGACACGAGGTTGGCGTTGCCGGTGCGCTCGCCGTAACCGTTGATCGTGCCCTGGACCATGTCCGCGCCGGCCTCGACGCCGGCGAGGGTGTTGGCGACGGCGAGCTCACAGTCGTTGTGGGTGTGGATGCCGGCGCGCGCGTGGAGTCCCGCGTCCTGCAGCGCCTCGCGCACGGCCTCGACGCCGCGCGTGATCTGGCGCGGGACGCTGCCGCCGTTCGTGTCGCACAGCACGACCCACGAGGCGCCGGCGCGGGCGGCCGAAAGGCATGCCTCGATGGCGTACTCGGCATCTCGCGCATATCCATCGAAGAAGTGCTCCGCGTCGAAGATCACCTCCCGACCCAGCCGGATGCCGTGTGCGACGGACTCCTCGACCATCGCCAGGTTTTCGTTGTTGGTGGTTTCGAGCACGTGCCTGACCTGCCAGGCGTCGCTCTTCCCGACGAGAGTCCAGACGGGCGCCCGGCTCCCGGCAAGGGCCTTGAGGTTGGCGTCGTCCTCGCACGTGCCGTTCGCCCTGCGCGTGGCGCCGAAGGCGGCCAGCCTGGCGTGGCTCAGCGGCGCGGCGGCCAGGCGCGCGAAGAGCTCCTCGTCCTTGGGGTTCGACCCCGGGAAGCCGCCCTCGACGTAGTCGAAGCCCAGGCCGTCGAGCAGGCGCGCGATCCGCTCCTTGTCCGCGGCCGAGAAATTGACGGCCGGCCCCTGCGTGCCGTCGCGCAGGGTCGTGTCGTAGACGACGATCCTTCTTCTCGCGGACATAAAAAAACCTCCCGACCTTCTGGCCGGGAGGTCCACCGAATCAGCGACTGCGCGCTAAGTCGGGGGACCTCCCCGGTTAATCGCGATCTCGATGACGCGCAGGTGGCGCATACGAGCCGCCACAGTAATCGATCCGGCCCCAAACCGCATGGGCTTCGCGTCCAAGCTGCGCCTTTTCGTTTCGTGGCGCGGTGACAAGCCCGGTGACGCCCAACTTTCCTGTTGACAACCGGCCCCGGACGGTATACGGTTTGCGAAACGCATTCGACATTGTCGAATGCAAGTCAGAATAGTAGAGGGGGTTTTCAGGCGATGTTCTCTCTTCGACAGCGCGCGTTGGCGGAGGTGTTCGGCACCGCTGCCTTGGTTCTCGTCGGCCCAGGCTCGGTGATCGCGACGCTCGACCTGGCCGGCAAAGCCGTGCCGGCCGTGACCGAGGCCGATCTCCTGGCGATCAGCTTCGCGTTCGGGTTCATCATCACGGCTCTCGTCTACGCGATCGGCAAGGTCTCCGGCTGCCACATCAACCCGGCGGTGACGTTTGCGCTGGCCGTGACCAGGCGTTTTCCGTGGCGCGAAGTTCCCGCCTACTGGGCGGCGCAGTACGCAGGCGGCATCATCGGCGCCTTTGCGATCTGGGGTGTCTTCGGCCAGAACGCGGTGACGTTCGGCATGGGGCAGACGCACTTTGCCGCCGACGCCTCGACGGCCTACTACGTGCAGGCCGCGCTCGCGGAGGCCCTCGGCACCGGTCTCCTGCTCTTCGCCATCCTCGGCATCGTCGACGGGCGTTCGCCCCAGCAGCTCGCCGGGCTGGTCATCGGCGGCGCGGTCGTCGGCATCATCTTGATCTTCGGCCCGGTCACCGGCGCGTCGCTCAACCCTGCGCGCGCGTTCGGTCCAGAGCTGGTCCAGGCCATCGCCGGCGGCACCACCTACTGGGCGCAGTACATCCCCGTCTATCTGCTGCCCGGGCTCCTCGGAGCCGCGGTCGCGTCGTTCGCCTACGACTACTTCGCCAACCCTCGCCACGTCCAGCAGCCGATCGAAGAGGCCGTTTCGCACGAGGAGAAGGCCGCCGCTGCGGCCGTGTAAGGGAGAAAAGACAATGGCAGTCGAAACCAACCAGATGCGGAAGTTCCTCAACGAACCTGCGCAGATCGTCAAGGAGTCGCTGGCAGGGCTTGCGGCGGCGCACCCCGACCTCGTGCGCTACGACGCGGCGGCGCAGATCCTCGTCCGCACGGACGCTCCCAGGCGCGGCAAGGTCGCGCTGATCTCAGGCGGAGGTTCGGGACACGAGCCGCTGCACGGCGGCTACGTCGGGTTGGGCATGCTCGACGCCGCGTGCCCGGGCGAGGTCTTCACCTCGCCGGTCCCGGCACAGATGCTCGCTGCGACCAAGTCGGTCGACGGGGGCGCCGGCGTCGTCCACATCGTCAAGAACTACACGGGCGACGTCCTCAACTTCAAGCTCGCGGCCGAGGACGCGGCCGACGAAGGCATCAAGGTCACCTCGGTCGTGATCGACGACGACGTGGCCGTCCAGGACTCCCTGTACACGGCCGGCCGGCGCGGCGTCGGCGCGACCGTGCTCGCGGAGAAGATCGCCGGGGCTGCGGCCGAGGCCGGCGCCGACCTCACGACCGTCACCGACACGGTCAAGCGCGTCAACGACCGCTCGCGTTCTTTTGGCGTCGCGCTGTCGTCCTGCGTGCCGCCGGCTTCCGGCAAGCCGATCTTCGACCTGCCGGAGGGGCAGATCGAGCTCGGCATCGGCATCCACGGCGAGCCTGGTCGCAGGCGCGCGCCGCTCGGCTCGGCGGCCGAGACCGCGGACGTCATGGTCGAGGCCGTCATCTCCGACCTCAAGCCGGCGCGCGGGGCCAGGGTACTGGCGTTTGTCAACGGCATGGGCGGCACCCCGCTGCTCGAGCTCTACCTTCTCTATGGAGAGGTCGACAAGAGGCTGCGCGCAGCCGGCGTCACGCCGGTCCGCAACCTGGTCGGGAGCTACATCACGTCACTCGAGATGGCCGGCGCTTCGCTGACCGTGCTCGAGCTCGACGACAACACCACCGCGCTCTGGGACGCGCCGGTGCACACGCCGGCTCTGCGCTGGGGTGTGTAGGGATTTAACTTGATCACCGCAAGGGTCATGGACGCGGCCACGATCAGAGCCTGGATGACCGAGATCGACGCCGCCGTGCGGGCCGAGCGAGACCACCTGGTCCAGCTCGACGCCGCGATCGGCGACGGAGACCACGGCACCAACATGGTTCGTGGATTCGAGGCCGTGGTCCAGGCCCTCGCGGGCGTGGGTGAGTCGCCGCCGGGCAAGCAGCTCATCCTCGCCGGCCGCACGCTGGTCTCGACCGTCGGCGGCGCGAGCGGGCCGCTGTGGGGTTCGGCCCTGCGCAACGGCGGCCGGGTCCTCGGCGACAACGCCAGCTTCGACGGCGACGAGCTGGTCGCGATCCTCGACGCCGCCCTCGGCGCCATCAAGGACCTCGGCACGGCCGCGGTCGGCGACAAGACGATGGTCGACGCCCTCGAGCCGGCCGTGGAGACGTTGCGCGCGCGGCTGGGTGAGGGCGTGGCGCTGCCCATCGCGCTCGACGCCGCAGCCGCCGCGTCCGAGGCCGGCATGCGCGCCACGATTCCGCTCCAGGCCCGCAAGGGCCGCGCGTCGTATCTCGGCGAGCGATCGGTCGGCCACCAGGACCCGGGCGCCACCTCGACCGCGCTGATCATCCGCGCCCTGCAGAAGGCGGTCGGACCGGGGGCCTAGATGGCCGAGCATGTGCTCCGCGGCGTCAGCGCCGCGCCGGGGATGATCGCGGGCCGCGCGGTCGTTTTGAAGGCCTCCGTCGCCACGCCCGTCACCGAGGTGCGCGATCGCTCAGCCGAGTTCGGACGTGCCCGACTCGCGCTCAGCGCAGAGATCACATCCCTCGAGACGATCGTCGAGCGCCTGCGGCAGGAGGGCGCCGCCGCCGACGCGGACATCGTCGACGCGGGCGTGTTGATGGCGAAAGACCCAGGGCTCTCGGCGGCGATCGAGAAACTGGTCCTCGAGGAGGGTCGAGGCGCTGCCGCGGCGATCGTGGAAGCGACCGAGGATGTGGCCGGCGTGCTCGCCGCGCTGGAAGACCCCACCCTCGCGGAACGCGCCGCCGACGTGCGGAGCATCGGCCGCCGCGCAGCCGCGCACGCCTCCGGAACGGAGCTGGTGCCGGGCGCCGTGCTCATCGCCGAAGACCTGGGCCCGGCCGACATCGCCGACCTGGCCCAGGCCGGCGGCGGCGCCGCCCTTTCTCGGGGCGGCGTGACCGCTCACGCGGCGATCGTCGCCCGCTCGCTCGGCATCCCGATGGTCGTCGGCCTGGGCGACGAGGCGCTCGAGGTCCAGGGTGGCGAGACGGTCGTCCTCGACGCCGACGGGGGCGTGCTCGTCCGCCGTCCCGGGGCTTCTCGGGTGGAGGCTGCGACCGTCGAGCGGGCAAGGGCGCGCGAGGCACGTGAGACGGCGAGAGGGCGGCGCGACATACCCGCGACGACGGTCGACGGATGTCGCATCACCGTGCTGGTGAACGCCGCGACCGCGGCGGAGGCCGACGAAGGTTTGCAGCAGGGGGCCGAGGGCATCGGTCTCCTGCGCACCGAGCTGGCGTTCCTCGACGCGCCGGCCTGGCCGTCGGCCGAAAGGCAGGCCGCCGTGCTCAGGCCGGTCTTCGCCCGGCTAGCGGGCCGGCCGGTCACGGTGCGCCTGTTCGACTTCGGCGCCGACAAAACGCCACCCTACCTGCGCGGCACGGACAAGCGCGGCATAGAGCTCCTGCTCGAATCGCCAGAGGTCCTGCGCAGCCAGCTCGCGGCGATCGTCTCTGCGGCCGGCGACGCGGGCGTGCGAATCCTGGTGCCGATGGTCACGGACGGGCGTCAGCTACGCGACATCCGCGCCGCGCTCAGCCGGGTGACCGGTGACGCTGCGCAGCGTCCTCAGCTCGGCGCCATGATCGAAACGCCCGCGGCCGCGCAAGCCGCCGACGCGATCGCGGCCGAGGCAGACTTCTTCAGCATCGGCACGAACGACTTGACGCAGCTCGTGCTGGGCCTCGACCGCGAGCGGTCGACGACCGCCCCGGTGCTGGATCCTCGCGTCCTGAGGCTCATCGACGCCACGGTGCGCGCGGCACACCAGGCGCGGATTCTGGTGGACGTCTGCGGCGAGGCCGCGTCCGATCCGACCGCGATGCCGGTGCTCGTCGGTCTCGGTGTCGACGAGCTCAGCGTCGCCGCGGCGCGGGTCGGCAAGGTCCGCCAGTGGATCCGCGAGCTCGACTTCGGCCGCTGCCGGCGGCAGGCTCTCGGCCTACTCGACCAGGCCGGCGACGCAAGCCGAAAGCGCGTCTAGCGCCGCGAGCGCGTCCTCGCCGTCAGCCCTCAGATCGAGCACTGTGCCGCCCGTGGCTCCGAGCGCAAGGACGGCGAGGATGCTCTTCGCGTCAGCCACCTTGCCGTTGACCGCGACCGTCACCCTGGACCGGAATCGCATCGCCGTCTTGACGAAGTTTGCCGCCGGCCGCGCGTGCAGAGCGACCGAGTGGGGAAGCGAGACCATGACCTCGCTCACGGGGTTAGAGCTTGCGGGCACCGCGCGCCTCCTCCGCAGCCCTGGCCACGTCCTCCAGCTGCTGACCTGCCGACGACATGACGGCGGCGGCGATCGCTCCCTCCACCAACGGCGCGTCGGCAAGTCTCACGTGGCCGTTTGCCCGGCCGTCCTCGAGGAGATGGCGCACCGTCAGGATCGAGCTGCCGAGGTCGGCTAGAACGACGACGCCCTCACCGCAGTCGGCGCGGACGATCGCCTCCCAGACGGAGTCTCCCGTCGTGCCGAGGCCGCCGTCCGGGGCGCCGCCGGCGGGCTCGATTCGGACTTCCGCGCCGGCCACCTGCGAGGCAAGGGCGGCCAGCCCGTGCGCGAGCTCGAAGCTGTGAGACACCAGTACAATCCCGACCAAACGTCTACTCTCCCTCGAATTCCGAACGACGCCCGTAGTCTACACTACCGACAGCAATTCAGCAATGCCGAATAACAGACCAGGCGAGAAGCGGCGGAGCTCGATCCAATCGCTCGATCGGGCGACGGCCATTCTGAAGGCGCTGGCCAGCGGTCCACGCCGGCTCGGCGTCAGCGAGCTTTCGGAGCGGCTCGGGCTGGCGCGGCCCACGGTTCACGGCCTGCTCCAGACGCTGCAGGCCCACGGTTTCGTGGAGCAGGATCCGTACTCGGACAAGTACCAGCTCGGCCCGGGGCTGCTCCAGCTGGGCTACTCGTACCTCGACCTGAACGAGCTGCGGTCTCGCTCCATCGCGCATGCGGACAACCTCGCCAGGCGGACAGGCGCCGCGGTTCGCGTGGGCGTCATGCACGGCTCGAGCGTCGTCGTCGTGCACCACGTGTTTCGACCCGACGCGGCGTTCGGCGTGCTCGAGGTCGGCCTGCAGCTTCCGCTGCACGCGACCGCGCTCGGCAAGGCGATCCTGGCCTTCTCGCCGGCGCAGGTTCTCGAAGACCTCTTGACCGATCAGCTGCCGAGGCTGACCAGGCAGACGCTCAATGCCACCGGCCTGCGCAAGGAGCTGGCCGTGGTCCGCGACTCGGGCGTCGCGACGGAGCGCGACGAGGCCGTGCTGGGCGAGTCGAGCGTGGCCGCGCCGATCTTCGACCATGGCGGGCAGGCGGTCGGAGGCATCGCTGTCGTCGACGCCACCGAGCGCATCTTCCCGCGTGGGCTGACCCGTGGGATCGCGACCGCGGTGGGGGAGGCCGCGCGCGGAGTGTCGCGAGAGCTCGGCGCGCCACGGTGGCCTTACGCGGCGGAGGCGTAGCCCTCAATATCTTGTCCGCCATGGCCGGCGACACGATGGGGCTTCTGGTCGAATGCCGAGACGAACCCGGTGTCCTCCACCGGATCACCGCGGTGATCCTCGGCCACAACGCAAACATCGGCTACGTCGCCGGCGGCGCAGCGAGGCGCGAGGCGGTGGCGGAGCTGCAGCTCGAGGTGTCGGGCGCACCAGATCCCGCGCGGCTCATCGCCGACCTGGAGGACGTGCATGGCGTGACGAAGGTCACCGTCGTGCCGACCTTTCAGTCGATCTACGGCAAGCGCGTCATCGTCATCGGCGGCGGGGCGCAGGTCGGGATGGTCGCGCAGGGCGCGATCTCGGAGGCCGACCGGCACAACATCCGCGGCGAGCGAATATCGGTGGACACGATCCCGCTGGTCGGAGAAGAGCAGCTGGCCGACGCCGTGCGGGCGGTGGCGCGGCTGCACCGGGCGCGGGCGCTGGTCCTGGCCGGGGCGCTGATGGGCGGCGACATCTCGAACGCGGTGCGCGAGATTCGCGAGGCGGGGATCCTCGTTCTGTGCACGAACATGGCGGGTTCCGTGCCGGACGCCGCGGACGTGGTGGTCAGCGACCCGGTCGAGGCCGGCGTGATGGCGGTCATGCTGATCGCCGACACGGCGAAATTCTCGATCGAGCACGTTCGAGGCAAGCGGTTCTGAGACTGGCGGTAGTCGCGACTATCGCCCACTGTCGCCGCCGAAAACGGTAGGTAGTCGCGCCTATCGCCCATTATCGAGCTGGCGAGTCTTCACGCTGATCGTCATCGTGCTCCCGGCCGATCCGACGTAGATCCCTCGGGTCGGTGCTGCGTCGGTGTAGTCACGGCCGACGGCCAGCCGCACATGGTGCGGCGTGGTTCTCACCGGGTGCGTGGCGTCGAAGCCGATCCAGCCCCGCCCCTCGATCCACGCCTCGGCCCACGCGTGCGACGCGGTCGTCGCCTTGTTCCCCCACTTGGGCAGATGGATGTACCCGCTGACGTAGCGTGCCGGCACGCCCATCGTCCGCGCCACCGCGATGAAGAGGTGCGCGAAGTCCTGACACACCCCAGCCTTCAGCGCGAGCACGTCGTCGACGGCGCTGTACACGTTCGTCACCTTCGTGTCATATGTGTACTCGCGACTTATCGTCAGGGTCAGCTCGTCGAGCGCATGCTCCACCGCAATCGAGGACGAAAGGTCGGAGATCGCATGACGCTGCGCAAGCTCGCGCACGCCCGGCACGTCCTTCACCGGCGTGCGGAAGCGGAGGAAGTCCTGGACCAGCTCTTCGCCGGGGTCGGCGTCGGGACCGAGCCCGGTCTCAACAGTCGAACGGCTGATCACGGCCAGGCCCGCGTGCGGCTTCACCAGGTTGAAGTAGTGGACGTGGTTGCCATACCCGTCCACGTACGTCCGAGGTTTGATCCCGTGGCTGAGCTCGAGCTTGAAGTCGATGCACCGCTGGCCGTTGCCGTCCATGGGCTGCAGCCGCACCTCCATCATGGTCTCGGCGATCGGGCCGGTGTAGTGGTAGCGCGTGCTGTGCACGATCTCGAACCTCATTGCTGGGGCATGCCCCGTCCCTCTTCACCCACGACCGTCGCCGGCACTTTGCTCGGGTGGAAGTAGGTCTCGCGCAGCGCGGTTTCGAGCGCGCGCCACAGCGTCCGGCACTCGGCCAGGAACTCTCGAGGCTGGGCCGCGATCGAGGGCACATCGGCCTGCTTGTACATGCCATGGAGACGGATCAGCAGGCGCAGCGGCTTCGACCGGCGCGTGCTGCCCTCGATTCTCGCCACCGCCTCGAGCGCGTTCGAGGCGGAGAAACGGGCCGATCTCGGCAGGGCGTCGTCCAGCAGCAGGCACTCGATCACGCGGTCTCCGGTCACCCCGCCGCCGTACTTGGCCTGAAACGACTCGAAGGCGAAACACGACTTCAAGACGGCGGTCCACTCGAGGGCGTCTTCGGGGCTGTCGGCGAGCTCGGCGGCCTTGTGCGTGACCACGACCGTGACGTTTGCGGCGCGCTCGACGAACTTTCCCAGGCGCACAAAGTCGCGCGCCTCGTCGTGGAACATGGTGTCCTCGAGGAGGCCGTCGACCAGGCGGACGCTCATCTGCACGTCCATCAGGAAGCGGTAGAGGTCGCGTTGCCAGCCGGCCTCCTGGGCGCGCCAATGAAGCGCGTTCACCTGCTCGTACAGCTCGGTCGGCAGGGAAGGGCGGACCGCCTGCGCTGCCGTGCGGGCGGCCGCGATGCTCGCTCGCACCGAGGGCCCCAATGTGCCGGTGACCACGACCTCGACGGCGTGGTCGCGACTGCCCGTCTCCGCGTTGCGCCATCCCGCCAGGTCCATGAAGCGCAGCCAGAATTCCGGCCCCGGCTCATCGGTCCGGTCCAGCGAAAGGGCGACGTGCACGCCGAGGATGCGCGCGAGGTGGTCGGCCCGCTCGAGGTGGCGGCCGAGCAGCGTCAGCGAGGTCGCGGCGCTACTGAGCATCGTCGGCCATCACCCAGGTGTCCCGGCTGCCGCCGCCCTGCGAGCTGTTGACCACGAGCGACCCCGGTTTCAGGGCCACACGCGTCAGCCCGCCCGGCGTCACGTACACCTCCGGACCGGTCAGGACGAACGGCCGCAGGTCCTGGTGGCCCGGGCGCAGCCGGCCGCCGTCCAGGACCGGCTGCACCGACAGCCCGATCACCGGCTGGGCGATGAACGCTCGAGGATTGGCCGTGATGCGAGCGCGAAACTCCTCGCGCTCCTCCCTGGTCGACGAGGGACCGATCAGCATCCCGTAGCCCCCCGAGGCGTCGGTCGTCTTCACGACGAGGCGGTCGAGGTGCTCCAGCACGTATGCCCGCTCGGACTCGACGTAACACAGGTACGTCTCCACGTTGGGCAGCAACGGCTCCTCGTCGAGGTAGTACTTCACGATCTTCGGCACGAGCGCGTACACCGCCTTGTCGTCGGCGACGCCGTTGCCCAGGGCGTTGGCGATGGTGACATTTCCGGCGCGGTAGGCGTTGACCAGGCCGGCGACCCCGACCAGCGATTCCTGCCGGCCGAAGATCGGGTCCAGCCACTCATCGTCGATTCGTCTGTAGATCACGTCCACGGGGCGCAGACCTCGTGTGGTCCGCATGAAGACATGGTCGTCGTCGACGACCAAATCTGATCCTTCGACCAGTTCCACCCCCATCTGCTTGGCGAGGTACAGGTGCTCGTAGTACGCGGAGTTGTTGATCCCGGGCGTCAGCAGCACGACCGTCGGGTCCTCGACACCCGCCGGCGCCAGCCAGCGCAGGTGGCGGAGCAGCTCGTGCACGTAACCTTCGACCGGCCGCACTGCGTAACCGGCGAACAGGTCGGGCAGGACGCGCTTCATCACGTAGCGGTTGGCCTGGAGGTACGAAGCGCCGGACGGCGTGCGCAGGTTGTCCTCGAGGACGAAGAACTCGCCCTTGCTGTCGCGCACGAGGTCGATGCCCGCGATGTGGCTGTGGATGCCGTGCGGAGCCGCCAGGCCCTCGATCTCGCGCATGTACAGCGCGCTGCTGAGGATGACCTCCGGCGGAATCGCGCGCTGCTTCAGGATCAGCTTGCGCCCGTAGACATCGTCGAGGAACAGGTTGAGCGCGCGCATCCGCTGCTTCAGGCCGGCCTCCAGGTGGCGCCAGGTGGCAGCCTCGATGACCCGAGGGATGACGTCAAAGGGGAACACCTTCTCGGTGCCCTGGGCGTCCGGGTAGACGGCGAACGTGATGCCGTGGTTGCGGAACATCTCCATGGCCAGCTCGTGGCGCCGGGCGAGCTCGTCGGCGCCCAGGCGGTTCAGGTTTTCGTACAGTCGGGAGTAGGCGGGTCGAGGCCGGCCGGGTGCCGCAAGCATCTCGTCGAAGAACCCGTCGAGCTGGTAGTTGCTGTCGAGATTCCCGAAACCCACCGCTATAGTTTCTGCGCCATCCCGAAAGCTGAGAAGACGATCAACCTCCGGGTCGGCTGCGAGTTCAAGTACAGCGTGAGCGCTGCGACCGTCGCCACCGTCCAGGTGCGCCCCCGGTCGGACGCCCACCACCAGCTGGTCACCGAGACCTGGACCACCCAGCCCCCGGTGCCGGTCGACGAGTACTCGGACTTCTACGGCAACCCGGTCAAACGCCTCCTGATGCCCGAGGGAGACCTCGCCATCCGCTACGACGCCACCGTCGCCGTGCCCGACGCGCCCGACGCGGACGCGACCGCCGCTCCGCAGCTGGCCGTCGACGACGTCCCGGGCGAGCTCCTGCACTTCACGCTGCCGAGCCGCTACTGCCTCTCGGACCAGCTCATGGGCATGGCGTGGGAGCTCTTCGGCCACACCGAGCCGGGCGGCGCCAGGGTGCAGGCGATCTGCGACTGGGTCCACGACAACATCAAGTTCCAGTACGGCACCAGCAACCCCCAGACGACGGCCGTCGACGTCCTGGAGCAGCGCCAGGGCGTGTGCCGCGACTTCGCCCATCTGGCCATCACCTTCTGCCGGGCGCTGAACATCCCCGCCCGCTACGTGTTCGGCTACCTGCCTGACATCTATGTCGAGGCACCGCCCTTCCCCATGGATTTCGCCGCCTGGATGGAGGTCTACCTCGGCGACCGCTGGTGGACGTTCGACCCGCGCAACAACGCTCGGCGGGTCGGCCGTGTGCTCATCGGCCGCGGCCGCGATGCGCTGGACGTGGCCATGGTGACCACTTTCGGTCCGGCTGCGTTCAAGTCCATGACCGTGTGGGCGGACGTGGGGAACTGATGGCGGTGGAGCTGAACGCGGCCTCGCGCGCGTCGTACCTGGTGCGGCAGACCTTCCGCTACGAGTACCCGGAGCCGATCCGGGACCTGAACCACAGGCTGATCGTGATCCCGCCCGAGCGCTTCGGCGACCAGCGCCGGCTGTGGCACAACATTTCGGTCGCTTCCGACGGCGCCACGCTCGAAAGCCGCACCGACCGCTTCGGCAACGTCATCGTCCAGGCGTTCGCGCCCACGGTCACGAACACGATCGAGTTCACGGCCGAGGTCTCGGTCGAGCGTCGCGCGGCTCAGCCCCACCGGATACCCGACGGCTGGCTCGCCGACCGCTACCTGCTCGAGCCGTCGCCGCTCACCGCCGCCGACGACCGCATCCTCCAGGCGGCCGACGACCTGGCCGAATCGGGGGACTGGGGCCTCCCGCTGGCGGACCGGATCAACGACTGGGTGTACCAGTCGCTGACATACCGCCACGACGTGACCGGCGTGCGCACGACCGCGGCGGAGGCGCTGGCCATCGGCGCCGGCGTCTGCCAGGACTACGCCCACGTGATGCTGGCGCTGTGCCGGGCGTGCGGCCTGCCGTCGCGGTATGTGTCCGGCCACCTCCTCGGCCAGGGCGGCACCCATGCCTGGGTCGAGGTCCTCCTGCCGGTCCGCGACGGCACGGGCGACGCCATCGCCCACGCGTTCGACCCCACTCATGCCAGCCGCGGCGGGCTCGGCTACGTCACCGTCGCCGTCGGGGCGGACTACTCGGACGTCGCGCCCACATCCGGCTGGTATCGCTCGGGCTCCCGGGGCCGGCTCTTCGCGACCAAGAAGGTCACGCTGCTGGAGGCGGAGTGAGCGAGCTGCCGCCGCCTCCTCCAGGCGAGTCGGCACCGGCACCGACACCCAACGCCGCCCCGGTCACGGTGGACTCCGCCGGACGCCGCTGGTACTGGGACGGCACGCAGTGGAGACCGGCCGTCGCCGCGGCCCCGGCCAGACGCCGCCCGACCCGGCTGCTCGCCGGCGTGACCGGGCTGATCGTGCTCGGCGTCATCTACTTCCTGACCTCGGGCCACGGCTCGACGCAGAAGATCTCCAACGCCAAGATCGACTCGGCGACGCAGCTCGAGTTCGACTACCACGCCTCGTCCGACTGCTCGAACCTGACGTTCAGCTACACCTTCTACGACTCGAGCGGCAAGCAGGTCGACGTCTGGAACGGTGAGACCTCGCACTCCGTGCAGTCGGGTCATGACTACCACATCACGGCCAGCGCCGACCCGAGCTCTGGGCAGGCCATCGACTCGTCGGCGTCGCGCTTCCAGGTCGCCCCGACGTGCCACACCCAGTGACGCGGGGTGGCCGGCGCCGCATGACGCGGCGCCGGCCGGCGACTACATCGCGGGCGTGATCTCGTAGACCGTGACCTTGCCGCCGGAGGTCAGGACCGGGCAGCCCTTGGCCAGCTCGGTCGCGGCATGGAGCGACTCCGCCCTCACGATCGAGTAGCCGGTCGCCGGTGGGTTCTGGGCCGAGCCGTCGTGGGCGGCGCCTCCGTTGGAGACGTTCTTGACGTGCTCCGAAAACGGGTTCCCGGCGTCGACGACCTTGTCGCCGAGCTTGCCGAACCACCCGCCCCACTGCTGCATGATCTTGTCCCCGTCAGCCGGCGTCGGGGCGGCTCCGCCGGTGTAGAGAAGTAGGAAGTTCGCCATCTCTGGCCTCCTTGATTGAGATACCAGGACGACGAACGGCGCCGCACCGAATCGACACGGATTCTTATCGAATTCACACCCGGCGGCTTATAACTCCCTCGACATGGCCCTCATCCTCGTGGTCGAGGACGACCCGCGGCTGGCCTCGACGCTGGAGCGAGTGCTCGCTGCCGAGCGCCACGACGTCGAGGTGGCCGGCGACGGCAACGAGGCGCTGCGCCGTGCGCGGGAGCGGGCTTTCGACCTCGTCGTCCTCGACGTCATGCTCCCAGGTCTCGACGGCATCGGCGTGTGCAAGCGGCTCCGCTCGACCGGCGGGATTCCGATCCTGCTCCTGACCGCGCTCGGAGGCACCGAGGAGCGGGTGAGAGGGCTCGACGCGGGGGCGGACGACTATCTCGCCAAGCCGTTCGCCTACGAGGAGCTCCTGGCCCGCGTGCGGGCGCTGCTCCGCCGCACCACGCCGCCCGATCACCTGCGCTTCGCCGACCTGACGCTGGAGCCGGCGAGCCGCTCCGCCTGGCGCGGCCGGCGCGCGCTGGAGCTGACCGCCACCGAGTTCGACCTGCTGCGCCACTTCCTGCGCCACCCGCGCCAGGTGCTCTCGCGCGAACAGCTCATCGACGCCGTCTGGAAGGGCGAGGTGGAGAGCGACAACGTCGTCGCCGTGTACGTGGGCTACCTCCGCAACAAGCTCGGCGAACCCGGCCTGCTCCACACCGTCCGCGGCGCGGGCTACTCGCTGCACGAATAACGTGTCACTGCGCCTGCGGCTCGCGGTCTTCGGCGCCGGCGTGGTCGCCGTCGCCCTTCTCGTCGCGGGGCTCCTGCTGTATGCGCTGCTTTCGCGCAGCGCCCTGACGACCCAGGACAACACGCTCCGCGCGCGGGCCGACGCCGCGGTCACCGAGCTGAACGCGTCCGGCGCGGTGTCCGCGGTGCCCGCGGTGGCGCCCGCCGACCTGAAGACGAGCAACGACGTCTTCGTCGAAGTCTTCGACAGCGGCTGGTCGCTCCTCTACACGACCGCCAAGCCCGCCGTCGCGCCCGACAGGTGGCCGGGCTTCACGACACGCGCCGGCGTGCGGCTGTACTCGGCGCCCTTCAACCATGGCTACGTGGTCGCCGGGCAGGCGACGCGCGTGCCGCAGGAGAGCCTGGCGGCGGTGACGGCATTCCTGGTCATCTCCGCGGTGCCGGCCCTGATCGCCGCCCTTCTCGCTTCGTGGCTCGTGGCCGGCCGCGCGCTGGCGCCGCTGAAGGCGGTGGCGGTCGCCGCCGAGGACATCGGCCGCACCCGCGATTTCGGTCGCAGGCTGCCGGCACGCCGGAGCCGTGACGAGGTGTCCCGTCTGTCCGCCGGCTTCAACGGCATGCTGAGCCGGCTGCAGGACGCCTATGAGTCGCAGCGGCGCTTCGTGGCGGACGCGTCCCATGAGCTGCGCACGCCGCTGACGACGATCCAGGGCAACGCCGGCCTGCTGACGAATCGCACCGTCGCCGAAGAGGTGCGCACCGCCGCCATCGCCGACATCGCCGCCGAGAGCGCGCGCATGGGCAGGCTCGTCGACCGCCTGTTGACGCTTGCCCGGGCGGAATCGGGGCTCGAGCTCACGTTGACCCGGGTGGATCTCCGCCTGCTCGTCTACGAGGTGTGCAGGCAGGCCTCGTCCGCGCATCCCGAGGTCCCGCTTTACGTCCGCGGCGTCACCGCCTTCGTGGACGGAGACCACGACGCGCTCCACCAGCTGGTGTGGATCCTGCTCGACAACGCGTTTCGTTACGCGCACGCGGCGATCGAAGTGCGGCTGTTCACCGAGCTCGGCTGGGCCCGGCTGGCGGTCATCGACGACGGCCCCGGCGTGCCGCCGGAGGAGCGCGAGAAGATCTTCGACCGCTTCTACCGCTCTGACCCTTCGCGCCAGGGCTCGAACGCGGGGCTCGGCCTGTCCATTGCGCGCTGGATCGTGAACCAGCACCACGGCCGCGTCACCGTGGGCGACGCGAGCGCCGCGGGGGGCGCCGCGTTTCTCGTCGACCTTCCGCTCTTACCGCGTTCTTAACCGGACGCCGCACTCTGGCGGCATGTTCGACATAGCACCGGACCACGCGACAGGTCTCTATGCGGCTGTGATCGCGCTTCCGGCCGCGTTGCTGGCGCTGAAGCTTCGGCGGCCGCGCGACGTTCCGGGCACCGTGCTCGGCGCCTCGGTCTTGATGGCGATGGCGGGCGCCGTCCACCTCGGTCTCGTGTGGACGCACCGGGGCGAGAGCCTCACCGCCGTGCTCTTCCTGCTCGACGGGACCGCTTACGTCGTCCTGTCGCAGCTGTACGCATGGCGCTGGTGGCGGCTGCTGTCAGCCGGACTCATCACCGCCACTCTGCTCGGCTACCTCGGCTACATAGTCCTCGGTTTCGATACCCCCGACCAGGTCGCGATCGCGACCAAGCTCCTCGAGCTGACGGCGCTCGGCCTGGTGCTGGTGCCTGTCCGCCACGAGGCCGGCCGCCCGCGCCGCGCGCTCCGCTGGAGCACGCTCGGCGTCGCCGTCCCGGTGCTCACCGTGATGACGACCGCGGTCGTGTGGATCGACGACCTCGCGCGGCCCGACGCGCAGCATGCGCACGCCGGCGCCGTGCTGCAGCCGACCAACGACGTGGCGACGCCGGACCAGGCAGCGGCGGCGCAGCAGCTTTACGACCAGACGCTGGCCGCCGTCGCTCCTTATCGCGACTGGCGCAACGCGTGGGCGGCCGGCTACCGGCCGGGCGGCCCGCAGGCGATGCCCTCGACGCACTGGATCAACCAGCGCTACGTCGATGCGGGCTACGTCATGGACCCACGGCATCCGCAGGGGCTCGTGTACGCGAACAGCAAGCATGGCCCCGTGCTCATCGGCGCGATGTTCGAGATGAAGAAGCTCGGCCAGTTCGGTCCCGACCCCGGCGGGCCGCTGACCGCATGGCACCAGCATCAAAACATCTGCTTCACGCCTTTTGGATTCGAGTTCAGCCTCATGACGCCGACGTCCACGTGTCCGCTCGGCGCAATCGACATCAGCGTGCCCGCGATGCTCCATGTGTGGATCGTCGACAACCCCGGCGGCAGGTTTGCCGTCGACATCGACCCCAAGGTGGTGAAGCAGATTGACCAGCTCTGAAACGACGAGCCGGCCCGAGGCGGCTTTCGTGCTGCTCCTCATGCAGGGCCTCTTCTGGCTGATCGCCGGCATCTCGGCGGCGCCGTTCGTGCTCGCGGGAGAGGTGCACATGGCCGGCCTGGCGCTCGCCACACTGCTTCTCGCGCTGGGCACGTGCCTGGTCGCGCTGGGCGTCCTGTGGCGGCGCACGTGGGCGAGAGGGGTCGCCATGGCCATCGAGGTCGTGTGCCTGTTCGGCGCCGCGGTGCTCCTGCTCCTGCCGATCGGCTTCAACCGCGGTCCGGTGTCCCTGCTCGTCAACGTCGTCGCGCCCGTCGCCGTCATCCTGCTCACGAGGAAGCGCGAAGCGTTCTCATTGACGTCTTGTTGCTCGTGGGCACCTCGGGATGGCAGTACCCGCACTGGAGGCGAGTCTTCTACCCGGAGAAGCTGCCGCCGCGCATGTGGCTGCCGTACTACGCCGAGCGCTTTCAGACCGTCGAGGTCAACAACACCTTCTACAACCTGCCCGAGAGGTCCGTCTTCGAGCACTGGCGGACCGCCACGCCGCCCGACTTCGTGTTCGCGCTGAAGATGAGCCGGTTCCTGACCCACCTCAAGCGGCTGCGCGACCCCGAGCAACCGGTGAGGCTCTTCCTCGATCACGCGGCGGGAATGGAGGACAAGCGCGGGCCGATCCTCATGCAGCTGCCGCCGAGATTTCGCGCCGACGTGCCGCTGCTCCAGGCCGCGCTCGAAAGGTTCGACACCGGCATCCGTGTGGCGGTCGAATTTCGCGACGAGAGCTGGTTTACGGCCGAGACGCGTGCGGTCCTCGAGAGCCGCGGCGTGGCGCTGTGCCTGGCCGACAGCCCGCGGCGCAAGCAGCCGGTGTGGCGCACCGCGGGCTGGGGCTTCGTCCGTTTCCACGAGGGCTCGGGACGTGACGCCCCGGGCTACGAGCGCGACGCGCTGCGCCGCTGGATCGCACGACTTGCCGAGACGTATGCGCCAGACGAAGACGTCTACGCGTACTTCAACAACGACGCCTTCGGCTACGCGATCAAGGACGCGGTGGCGTTCGCCGAGCTGGCGAGTGCGGCGGGCCTCAGCCCGACGCGCGTGCCGCCGTCCACTGACGCCGCTTGAGCGCCGCGTCGGCGTCGTCGGTGGTGACGTAGCGACGGCGGAAGTTGTGGAGGGCGAATCGGTCGCACGCGGTTTCCGCGCTCGAGCCCTTGCCCAGAACCTCGTGCAGATACCAGTGCAGCCACTCGTGGCAGTAGAGGAACCGCAGGACGTCGCGCCGGCTCCGGAAAGGCACCGTCTCGGAAGCCCACGCGAAGCGCATCCCCTGGCCGCGCTTGCGGCGGGCGGCGTAGATCACCGGCTCTTTGAAGGCGCGAAACGGGATCGGCACCTGGAGCACGATCCGCCGCTCCTCGAACTCGCATTGGGCCGCGAGGTGCGGTCCCCAGCGGTAGCGAAGCGGCTTGATGACCACCTCGTAGTCGCACCTGGGAAGGCCCTCCAGAGCCCGCCTGGCCTCGGCGGTGCTGTAGCCGGCGAGCTCGGAGCGGATGGCCATGGGCGACCAAGCATAGGCGTTACCTGGACGCAGGAGGAGACAAATTCCAGAGGCCGTCGCGGGCCTTTTCAGGCCCCGTTCGGAGGCCGATGAGGGGCTTCGAAAACTCAAGGATGCGGGGTTCGCCGACGACCAGGTGGCGGTGTCGACACCGACCCGCCCCAGGCACGGCCGCTACTGGATCAAGCAGGTGGCCGGCCTCGTGCTGGGGGCCCTTGTTGGGGCTGGCCGTCGGCCTCTTCGCGATGCGCCGGCTTCCGGTTTTGGCCGTAAACGCATAACGCCGCTCACCCCGCCCTTTCCCCGGAGGGGAGAGGATCCCTCACGTGGAGCCGCACGACCGTGCCCTGGTCGTGGCTCCGGATCTGCACCAGGTCGCACAGCTGGTTGGCCAGCCACAGCCCACCGGGCCCGCTCGCGTCGGCGAGCGGCCGCTCGCGGTCGGCAAGGGGCCGGTCGTAGCGACCGCCGTCGCTCACCTCGCACAGAAGCGTGCCGCCGTCCTTCCACATCCGCAGCGTGCCCTTGCCGCCGCCGTGGACGACGCTGTTGGTCGCGACCTCGTTGACCGCGGTCGCCAGCTCCGTGGCGCGGCCGGCGCTCAGCCCGGTGGCGTAGGCGAAGCGCGAGACCGCGCGCCGCAGCGCGATGAGCCGGTCGGCGTCGAACACGATCCACGGCGTGCGATCGGGAGGCTCGGGCAGCGCTGCGTCGAAGCCCGCGCCGCATGCGTCCACGCCGCGAAAGCCGTCGCTCACGCCCGCGGTCCCTTCCACGCACACGAACTCGTGGCTGCGGCGAGCCTCGTCGATCACGTCGGCGGCCAGCTGCGATGTGTCGTAGGGGCACAGCAGCCACCACGGACGTCCAGAGGCAAAGGCGACGTTGAGCAGCGACTCGTGTCGCTGGCATTCCGCCAGCTCGTCCGCCGACCGTCCTAGCCAGATCGGTTCGCCGATGCCGCGAAGCCGCTTCGCGCCTGCGCCGTGCTGCGACACGAAGTCCTGCCACGCGGGGATGATCCGCGCGGGGTTGGCGCCCACCTCTGCCATGTCGGCGAAGATGACGGCGGACGCGTCGTCACCGAGCGCGGCGCGCAGCATCCCGATCTTCTCCGGCGACTCGACGACGAGCACCGGCTCGCCCGACCGGACCCCGTCCCGGATGAATGGCAGCGTCCCGGCAAGGAATTCCTCCCGACTGCCGTACATCAGCGCCTCGTGGCGGAAGCGGTCGGCGGAGGCGGCGGACATCACGTCATCTCTCCGCACGCACAGAGCGTTAGTGCCGGCATGCTCGACCAGCCGGTGACGCGCATGACGGTCTCGAGCTGTCGCGGAAGGCCGTGGAGGAGCAGCCGGCCGCTGTCGCCGAGCTCGCGCGCGGCCTCGACGAGGGCGCGAATGCCGCTCACGTCGCAGAAGCTCAAGCGGCTGAGGTCCACGTGCGGCCATGGGCTGTCCGCGGACACGAGGCGGATCGCCTGGCCGACGGCACTCGAGTTGGTGACGTCGATCTCGCCGGCGAAGCGGAGACCGAACGGATTGGTGGTGCGCGTGACGACCAGGTGCCGGTCCGCGTAGACGGCGTCGCCTACGCCCGCGGCGTTGAACAGGTCGTCCATCAAAAACCCTTCGGACGTCCAGTAATGACTGGACGGAAGGGGCCCCGTCCTCACGAATATGTCAACCGGTGAGAGCGCGCGATTACTTTCGCGCCAAAATCGAACGGTCACTCCCGCGGCTCGAGCGTTACTTGAATTGGGGGCGCTTGGCCAGCAATGGCCGAGCCCTCCACCATGTCTGCGCTAGAGCGCGATCGGTTTCTTCGACACCCAGCCGATGAACGCGCCCGACAAGATCCCGAGCACGCCTCCGACGACCGTGTCGCTGGGAAAGTGATGGCCGAGGTGGACGCGCGACGCGGCGACGCCTGTCGCCAGCGTGTAGACGAGAGGAGCCGTCTTCGGGTAGTACGCGGCGAGCGTCGTCGCCGCGGCGAACGACGCCGCCGAATGGCCTGACGGGAACGACGCGTCGGTCGTGCGGATGCCCACGACCGCGATGTCGCGGTCGACCCACGGCCGTTTGCGGCGGAAGACGGGCTTGATGAAGCGCTGCACGACGTAGGTCGTCCCCAGCGCGGCCACGGTGACCGCGACTCCGGCGCGCCGGCCTTTCGCGCCGCCGAGCCACGCGAGAGCGATCCCGGCGACGACCCAGCCGGCGCCCTCGCCGACGTCGGACAGCATGGTGACGTAGCGGTCGCCCGTCGGTGAGTGCGGCAGCCCGTGGATCGCGGTGTACAGCCGGCGGTCCCAGCTCGCCGGCAGGACACGTGGCGGCGCCATCTGGGGTGTCTGCATCGATGTAACAACGCGTTCCCCGGTAGTGAGGGACGAAAACGCCCGCCACCGGGAAGACGACCCGGAATCGGACGTCGGCCCGCAGGGCGCGCCGATCGAAGACCCGCTGCTGCGCCTGATTCCGGCCGGACCGGACCGCGAGCCGGACGTCAGCCACATTCGCAAGCAGGGCGTGCGCGCCGGCGCCGAGGCTGACACCGGCGGCCCACCGGCCGGCCGGATGAGCCTCGAGGAGGCACGGCGCAAGGGCCTGTTCGGATGGCTGCAGGTGCTCGGGCCGGGCTTGATCACGGGCGCGAGCGACGACGACCCGAGCGGCATCGGCACCTATTCGCAGGTCGGCAGCCAGTTCGGCTACGGGCTGCTGTGGACGGCCCTCTTGACGTTCCCCCTCATGGCCGCCGTGCAGGAGCTCTGCGCCCGCATCGCCCTGCACACGGGCGTCGGCCTGGCCACGTCGCTCCGGCGCCGGTTCCCCTCATGGCTCGTCGGGCTTTGCATCGCGGCTCTCTTCGTGGCCAACACCGTCAACGTCGGCGCCGACCTGGGCGCAGTCGCCGCCGGGGGCTCGCTCCTCACCAGAGGCGCGGTGCCGCAGATCTGGCTGCTCGTGCCGGTGGCGGTGCTCGTCCTGGGCATGCAGGTGTTCCTCACCTACGCGACGATCTTCAAGGTCTTCAAGTGGCTCACGCTCGTGCTGTTCGCCTACGTGCTCACGGGCTTCGTGATCCATCCCGACCTGCGACAGATCGTGGTGGCGAGCATCGTTCCTCACATCGAGCTGAACAGGGACTACGTCGCCGCTCTGGTCGCGATCTTCGGCACGACCATCTCGCCGTACCTGTTCTTCTGGCAGGCGTCGAGCGAGGTCGATGAGATGCGTGCGGCCGGCAAGTCCACGGAAGTGGAGCGCAGGGGCGTTCGGATCGCCGAGCTGAAGGCCGCGAGGGTCGACATCATGATCGGCATGTTCTTCTCGCAGCTGGTGATGTACTTCATCATCGCAACCACGGCGGCGACGCTCCATGCGCACGGGAAGACCGACGTCCAGACCGCCGATCAGGCCGCCCAGGCGCTCGCGCCGCTCGCAGGCCAGTGGGCGTTCGTGCTCTTCGCGCTGGGCATGATCGGCACCGGCCTTCTCGCCATGCCCATCCTCACCGGCTCGGCCGCCTACGCGGTCAGGGATTTCTTCGGTCTCAAAGGCGCCCTCGCGGACAAGCCGATGTACCGGCCGACGTTCTACGGGATCATGGCGCTCGCCACGCTCGCGGGCCTGGCCATGAACCTCGTCGGCATCAACCCGATCCGCGCGCTTTTCGTCACCGCGATCATCAACGGCCTCGTCGCGCCGCCGCTGATGGTGCTCATCGTCCTGCTCGGATCCAGCCACCACGTGATGGGCCGGCGGGTCAGCGGCCCGCTGAGCAAGGCGCTGTGCTGGGCGGCGACCGCGGTGATGGGCACGGCCGCGGTCGCCCTGGTCGTGACCTCGCTCTAGGCGGCGATCGCGCCCGCGCGCGGCAGGATCTCGCGCTCGTAGAAGCGCATGAACCCTTCCTGGTCCGGTCCCACCTGGTGCACGTACACGTGGTCGAAGCCGGCTTTCGCGAATTTCGCGATGGCCTCGAGGTGCTTCTGTGCGTCCGGCCCGCAGACGATCTCCTTCTGGAGCATCTGCGCCGTCACCGGCTTGCTCGCCTGCTCGATGTACAGCGGCCGTGGCAGCTCGTTCTTGAACTGGCCCTCGAGGCCGGAGATCGGCCAGAACTCGAGCGCCGTGCGCAGCGCCTCGTCCTCCGTCTTGGCCCAGCACACCGTGACCTGGCCGTAGCGCGGCTTGCCCCCGCCGCCGCTTTCCTCGAAGGCCTGCACACTCTCCGCCGAGGGCGCCGAGCAGATCAATCCGTCACCGGCGCGCGCGGCCAGCCTTGCCGCTTCCTTGCCGGCGGCGGCGACGTAGATCGGCACCGGGCTCTCGGGCAGGTTGTAGACGCGGGCATCGTGGACCTGGAAGTGCTTGCCGTAGTGGCTGCGCTCACCGCCGCCGTGGAGCAGGCGCAGCACGCCGATCGCCTCTTCGAGCATGTCCTGCCGCATGTCCGGCGGCGGCCACGTCTGGCCGATGACGTGCTCGTTCAGGCTTTCGCCCGCGCCCACACCCAGGAAGAAACGTCCCGGCATCAGGCAGCCGATGGTCGCCGAGGCCTGGGCGATGATCGCCGGGTGGATGCGCATGATCGGACAGGTCACGCCCGTGCCGACCCGCAGGGTCCTGGTCGTCGATGCGATGCCCCCGAGCACCGCCCACACGAACGGCGAGCTGCCCTGCCTTTCGGTCCAGGGATGAAAGTGATCCGAGATCAGCGCGTAGCCGAAGCCGCTGTCCTCCGCCATCTGCGCCAGTCGGATCAGCTCCTCGGGCTGGCGCTCCTCGCTCGAAAGCGTGTACCCGACCTCGACCTGCGTCGCCACCTATGGAGAAACGTCCGCGCGTACGGCCAATACGCGACGCGTTCAACGAATTGAATGCAGGAAACGGCTGCGGAGGCGCGCACCAACGGCAAGCCGGACACGGCGCGAGGCCTGATCTCGTCGGTCGTGGTCGACGCCCAGCGCCTGGTCGCGCTGGAAGTGGCGCTTGCGAAGCAGGAGCTCAAGGAGATGGCGACCGCCAACGCGATCGCGGCCGGCATCATCGGCGCGGGCGCGTTGCTGGCGATGCTCGGCCTCCTGGTCGCGCTGCCCGTCCTGGTGGTGTGGCTGCTGCCCTGGCACTGGGAGGCGGCGGCGGTCTGGACCGCGGCGTACGTGGTGCTCGGGCTGCTGCTCGTGATCATCGGCAAGGCGCGGCTCCAGCTCCGCCTCCCGCCGCGGACGCTCGACAGCCTGAAGGAGAACAAGGAATGGGCGCTTCGGCACGTGAGATCGAACAGCAAATAAAAGAGACGCGTGAGCGCATGGACGATAACCTCGGCGTCCTCGAACAGCGCGCCGGCAGCGGCGCTCAGCGCTACGGCAAGGTCGCGGCGGCCGTCGCAGGCGCGGTTGTGGTCGCCGCCATCGGTTTCGTCGTGTGGCGCAAGACGCGGCGGCCGACGTTGAAGGATCGCCTGGACACCCTCTCGCCCGAGAACCTGCACGACCTGGCCGAAGAGCTGATGTCGCGCCTGAAGAAGCCGCTGCCTGCGGTCACGGTCACGGTCAACCCGAAGGGTGAGGAGCGGCCCGGCATGGTCGAGAGCATCCTGCGCAAGGTCACGCCGGCCGTCGTCGGCACCGCCGCGACCGGGCTCCTGCAGCGGGTCGCCCCGCCACCCTCCGAGGAAGAGGCATAGCGGGCCTTCGCGCGCGGCTCCAGCGCGTGGTCGAGCGCGCGCAGGGCACGCTGCCCGCGCGTGTGCTGGCCGCGTATGGCCAGAGCCAGGCGAGCAACTTTGCGCTCGCGCTCGCATTCGCCGGTTTCATGTCGATGTTCCCGATGATCCTGGGCGCCCTGGCGATCATCGGCTTCGCCGTCCACGACCCTGCCACGGAGGTCCGCGTCCAGCTGCTGATCATCAACGTGTTTCCCGCCAGCGCGCAGGCCGAGCTGCAGCACGCGCTGCAGGGAGTCAAGGAATCGACCGGCTGGCTGGCCGTCGTGTCCATCGGTGGCCTGCTGTGGAGCGCGAGCAGCATCTTCGCGACGATGGAGTTCGCGCTGACCGAGATCTTCGGCAGCAAGCAGCGCGACATGCTGCGCCAGCGCGCGATGGGCCTCGTGATGATGCTGCTTCTCGTCGTCGCGATCGTGGCCACCGTCGCCGCCAACGCGCTGGCCGGCTTCGTGCCGGTCGTGGGTCCGGTCCTCAGCTTCCTCTTCGGTTCGATCGTCATGGTCTCGCTGCTCATCGCCCTGTACAGGTTCGTCCCGAACCGTACGTTCCGTCTCCGGGACGTCGTTCCCGGCGCGCTGCTCGCCGGCGTGCTGATCGAGGTCCTGTCCTTCGCGTTTCCGCTGTACGCGCGCTTTGCCGGCGGCTTCAACACGTACGGCGCTCAGTTCGCCCTGTTCTTCCTGCTGGCGACCTGGTTCTACCTGCTGAGCCAGCTGATCCTGCTCGGTGGCGTCTACAACAAGTTCCGGCTCGGCCCACCGGCCACGAAAGGCATCGTGGCCAGCCCGATGCAGGAGTCACGCGACAAGACGCGACCGGTCGAGGCGATCGAGCGCAAGAAGCAGGACGCCAAACCGCACGCGCGGGCCCCGCGGAGGTCGGTCTTCCAGCGTGTGGCTCTGGGCGCGGTGGTCGCGCTGGCGGTCGCCGCGGGGATGGTTCGGCGCCGGCGGCCGCGAACAACCACCTAGGTAATCGCCCCGGTGTGGGGCGTTTTCGAATTGAGCGGCCCACCCGCAACCTGCGGGAGAGGTGCCGTGCTTGAACTCAAAAGGAGGTTCGGAGTTTGGGGACTCTTTTGTTCGTCCTGCTGATCATCCTCGTCCTTGCCGTGCTCCTCGGCGCCGGCGGGTACAGCGTCCGGCGGTACTGGAGTCCGGCGGGCTCCGAGGTGGTCGAAACCGGTGATACGGGCGCCGGCGCGGGCGCGGGCATCGCCGCCGCGATCCTCGCCCTGCTGGTCCTGATCCTGCTGTTTTTCGGCTTCACGCAGTGGAACTGGTTCGGAACTCGCTCGGGGACGGCGCCTCCGGTCACTCAGCCGGTGGTGTCGACGCAGCCCTTGCAGGGCAGCTCATCGCCTAGCGCGATGCCGTCTCCGTCCAAGTAAACCTCCTCCTCAGGGGAGCTGGGCGCCGGGTCCTCTCGGCGCCCTCTTCTTTTTCGCCGATCGGGATTTTCAGTTCGAACTCACCCTGAACCGGTAAGGCGCCGGCCGACAGGCGTTTTTTCAGTAGGGGCAAGATTCCGGCTGGCCGCCTCATGGAGCCAGTCCGAAAGGAGGTAAATCGAGAGTGGTTGCGTTGATCGTATTGGTGCTGCTTCTGCTGCTCCTCGGTGGGGGCGGACTGCTCGCATCAGGGTTACACATCCTCTGGATTTTGCTCGTCATCGGGCTGATCCTCTGGGTGCTCGGATTCTTCGTCCGAGCGGCAGAAGGGAGCCGCTGGTATTACTGGTAGCCCATAACAGCAGCGGTTGAAGGAAGGGCGCCGGTGCGCCCTTTCTCGTTGCTGGGCTACTTGCCGAAGTCTCTGGCCTGGACGAATGCTCCGTGCCAGGTGTGGAACCAGACCTGGCCGGTGAAGCCGTTCACCGACAGCATGCCGGCAATCTTCCCCGCCTTTTCGAAGTGAAAGGTGAAGTAGCCGTAGAAGGCATCCGGCGTTCCCGCCACGTCGCCCGAGAGGTTCCGGTCGAGCCAGGCTTGCGCGATCTGTGTCGCCCGCTCGGCGCTGACCGTCATCGTGGGATTCGCGCTGCCGGTCCGGAAGGGGCCGCCGCCCATCATCCCCGGGCCCATCATGCCGTTGCCCATCGCCGAGTACTTCGTGTTCCACATCATGTTCGGGCCAGGCTCGAAGCCGACCCAGCCGTCGCTCTTGCGGACCAGCAGCTCGAACGCGCCGATGCCGGTGCTCCTCTCCATGATCAGGGCGTAGAAGTTGTCCTGGAACTCCATCAGCTCATCGATCTGCAGGTCCTGGTCGCCCGTCTGCTGGAGAAACGACTGGACCGATTGCTGTGCCTGGTCGATCGAAATGCTCCGCGCGCCCAGAAAGCCGTTGCCGGTGCCGAAAACCGCGGCTCCGATCACGACGGAGCTCGCGATGGCGACCACGCCGATCGCCAGGAGCACCCGCTGGCTCATGCGCCGAGTGCCTTCCGCAGCCTCTCGAATTCCTCTGGAGTGATCTCGCCGGCGGCGAGGCGCCGGCGCAGCAGATCGAACGCCGGGTCAGCGCCGGCCCGAGGACCGGCGAAGCTGCGGAATGCCCAGACGGCGACGACGATCACCCCGCCCCAGAAGAGCACCATCATCACGCCCATCCAGAGCCAGCCCAGACCGCCCACGCCGTAATCCCACATCATCGAGGCCGAGCCTACCGGCGCCGCGGATCGCCACCCAGGGCCGGCAGGCCCTCCGCTCGAGGGTCGACCGGCCTCGGCGTGGCCCCGCGCTAGTGGCTGTGGCGTTCGCCCCCGGCGACATATCTGGCCGGCTCGCGGTCGAATCTCTCTTTGCAGCTCGCGGAGCAGAAGTAGTACGGGTGCCCGTCGCGGAACGACCGATATTCGGCGGTGGCCGTGTCGACCGACATTCCGCAGACCGGATCGATCGCCTTGGTGCCCTCTGCCATCTCGTCTCCTTCGGCCTTTGCGGCCAGGTGTGAATCCGGATCCGCGGCCGAAGAGCCGACTTCGACCGCCGGCTCGCCCGTGTGCGGGGTGGAGGTGAGGGCCGGAAGCGCCCTCGGCCTGAATCCACGCAGCCGGTTCGAGTTCGTCACCACCGAGAGTGAGCTCATCGCCATCGCCGCCGCCGCGATCATCGGGCTCAACCGCAGTCCCAGGAACGGATAGAGCAATCCCGCCGCGATCGGGATGCCTACCGTGTTGTAGCCGAAGGCGAAGATCAGGTTCTGGCGGATGTTGCGCATGGTCGCCCTGCTGAGGTTGATCGCGGTCACGACTCCCACCAGCGAACCCGAGATCAACGTGATGTCGGAGGACTCGATCGCGATGTCGGTGCCGGTCCCGATCGCCATCCCGACGTCGGCCTGGGCCAGCGCTGGCGCGTCGTTGATGCCGTCGCCGACCATGGCGACGACTCGATGCTCGCGCTGCAAGCGCTGCACCTCGGCGGCCTTGCGGTCCGGCAGGACTTCGGCGAGCACTCGCTCGACGCCCGCCAGGCGGGCGATCGCGGCAGCCGTCCGCCGGTTGTCGCCCGTGATCATCACGACCTGGAGGCCGAGCCGGCGCAGCGCGGCGATGGCCGCGACCGAGTCGTCCTTGATCGTGTCGGCCACCGCGACCACGCCGGCGGGTTGCCCATCGACCGCGACGAGCACCGGCGTCTTGCCATCGCCTGCCAGCCGGACCGCGATCTCCTCGAGCCCGCCCGCCGGCACACCGGCGTCGGCCAGGAGCCTCTCGTTGCCGGCGAGCACCTCGCGCTGCCCGACGCGCGCTCGTACTCCCTTGCCGGTGATGGACTCAAACGTGTCTGCGTTCATGGGCGCCGCGCCGCGGCCTCGCGCACCCTTCACGATCGCCACCCCCAGCGGGTGCTCCGAGCTCGCCTCGGCTGAGGCGAGCAGCCGGAGCAGCTCGCTTTCCGACCACCCGCCGGCCGGAATGACGTCCGTGAGCGACGGTGCGCCGCGGGTGATGGTTCCGGTCTTGTCCAGGACGACGGTGCTCACCTTCTGTGCGGTCTCGAGCGCCTGGGCGTCGCGGATCAGGATGCCCTGCTCGGCACCCTTGCCGGCGCTGACCATGATCGAGAGCGGAGTCGCCAGGCCGAGAGCGCAGGGGCACGCGATGATCAGCACCGCCACGGCGCTGATGAGCGCCTGGGTGAAAGCCGGCGAGGGACCGAACACGAACCACACCACGAACGTGCCGATGGCGATGAAGATCACCGCCGGGACGAAGTAGCCGGAGACGACGTCGGCCAGGCGCTGAATCGGCGCCTTGGACCCCTGCGCCTGTTGGACGAGCCGGATGATCTGGGCCAGCATGGTGTCCCTGCCCACCCGCGTCGCGCGGAAGCGGAAGGCGCCGGTCTGGTTCATGGTGCCCCCGATGACCGTGTCGCCCTTCTGCTTGGTGACCGGGATCGGTTCGCCGGTGACCATCGCCTCGTCGACGCTCGAGCGCCCGTCGACCACCTCACCGTCGACCGGGATCTTCTCGCCCGGACGGACCTCGATCAGGTCGCCCGAAACGATCGCCTCGACCGGCACGTCGGCCCCGGCGCCGTCGCGTATGACGCGCGCGGTCCGGGGCTGGAGTCCGACAAGCTTGCGGATCGCCTCGCCCGTCCCGGCCTTGGCGCGAGCCTCCAGCAGGCGGCCGAGCAAGACCAGGGTGATGATCACGCCGACCGCCTCGAAGTAGACGCCGCGCAGGTCGGCCGGCACGAGCCCAGGCAGCGCTGTGACGAAAGCGCTGTACACGTAAGCCGCGGTCGATCCGACCGTGATCAGTGAGTTCATCTCCGCAGCGTGGTGAGCGATGCTCAGCCAGCCGATCCGGTGGATGGGCCACCCGGAATACGCGTAGACCGGGGTGATCAGGGCGAGCTGAAGCCAGGGATTGAGCAAGACCTGCGGCAACCAGCCGGGATGACCGAATCCGTCGACGACGACGGCGAACGCCACCGGCGCGGTGAGGACGGTGCCGAGGAGCACCCGGCGGCTCAGGTCCTTGATCTCCGCCCTCCGCTCGGCGGCCTCGGCATCGACCGCTGCGAGCGGGGACCCTTCATCCGGTGCGGCGCTCGAAGGCTCCGGTGTGGCCGCCGCGTGGCCGTTCGCGGCGGCGTGCCCGTTCGGCTCGACCACGAGTCTGCCGTGGACCATGTTCATGCCACACGCAAATCCGAATTCGCCCGGCTTCGCGGGAAGGAACTCGACCGCGGTCGTGGCGTAGGCAGGCAGCGCCTTGTTGACCGCGAAGTCTGGAAACACGACCCGCGACGTGCACTCACCGCTTTCCTGCCGGTCGAACAGGATGCGGAGCGGGACGCTCTGCCGTACCCGGATCAGATCGGGCGAATAGCCTCCCCTGACCGTGACGTGCACCTCCTGGACGTTGCCGACCAGCTTGGCCTCGCTTGCCTTCCGCGGCGCGAAGAAGAACCACGCCAGGAAGCCGATGAGAGCGACCCCGGTGACGACGACCACGACGTCGGCGACGTTCATGCGTCAGCTCCGGACCAGGCGCTCGACCGCCTGGTTCAATTCGCGGACCTTCGCCTTGCCGCCGCCGGACCGGATGGCCTCGGTGACGCAGTGCTCGGTGTGGTCGGCCAGCAGCTGCAGGGCGACGCTCTCGAGCGCGGCTCTGACGGCGTTGACCTGCGTCAACACGTCGATGCAGTAGCGGTCCGCCTCCACCATCTTCTCGATCCCGCGCACCTGGCCTTCGATGCGGTGCAGGCGGCTCAGGACGGCTGGTTTGTCTTTCGCGTAACCTCGCATGGAGGCATTATACCCATGGGGGGTATAGGGCGGCTCAGAAACCGATGTAGGCGACGGCTCCGATCCCGATGAGAACCAGTGAGGTGATCGTGTTCGCGTTCTTCTCGAGCCACTCACCGCGGAACTGATAGCCGGCGGCGGTCGCGATCACCGTCAAGCCGACGAAGGTGACCAACGTCACCCCGGAGAAGGCGCCCAACACGGCGGCGACCGAACCGACCCCGAACCCCGACGCCGCGATCGCAAAGGGCAAGAACGTCAGGTCGGGCGAGGCCGCGACTCCAAACGGCACGGCGATCGCACCAAGATGCCCGACCAGCGTGCCGCGGCTGGAACGATCGACGATGAGGTCCGCGCGGGCGCGGATGAACTCCTCGTGGCTGTGGCGATGGGAATGGCGAAGGTCGCCATGGGCATGCTCATGGACGTGTTCCTGCGCCGCCATGACCCCGGCCTCGTGAGCGTGGTGGTGACCGCCGTCGTCGGCATCTCGCGGCGTGATCGATCGCGGCCCATGCTCGTGCGCGTGGCCGTGACCGGTAAGGCCCCAGATCAAGAACCCGGCCCCGGTGACGATCAAGACTCCGCCGACGATGTGGCCCTGCTGGGTCTCGATCTGTCTCTGGAACTGCAGGCCGATGACGGCCACCGCGCCGCCGAGGACGATCGACGTCAGCACGTGGCCGGCGCCGGCGAGGAAGCTCGTCCGGGCGAGGCGGAGCGTGCTCCAGCGCTGGGTGCGGGCGACAACGGCGAGCGGCACCCAGTGGTCGGGCAGAATCGAGTGCAGGACGCCGACGGTCGCGGCGCCGAGGATCAGAAGGCCTGTCGGACCGAAGCTCACGGCGGCTCCTGCCGGATGACCGCTTCAGCCCTCCTCGAAGACCGCCGCCGCACTCGATTCGGGCAAGAAGACGTACAGACGCTGGCGGTCGACGTCGAACGCCGAGGTCTTTGCCCCCGGCTCGGCCACGACGGTCTCGGCCACTGTGAGACGGCCGGTGTCGACGACGTCGACCACGCCGGGGTTCCCGATGCCGACGTACAGGTGCTGGCGGCGCGGATTGAACCAGACCGCGTCCGGTTCACCTGAGATCGCCACCGCCCCCAGCTCGCGACCGGATTCGAGGTCGAGCACGACGACTTTTCCGCCGTCGCAGGCGATGAATGCGCGACGCCGTTCGAGGTCGAGGTCGAGGCCGTGTGGACCGGGGCATGAGACTTGCCAGTGCCCCTCGGTCTCTCCGGTTCGAGCCGACAAACGAAGCAGCGACGCCGGCTCGCGAATGTTGACGAGGAAGGTGTCGGTTGCGGAGTCGAACACGCACCAGCGCGGCCGGCCTGGCAGCAGTGTTTCGGCGGCCGCGGTCGAGGTCGAGGTCGAGAGGTCGATCAAACGCGCGCGCTGGTCCGTGGCGTCGACGTCGGCGACCAGGAGCATTCGACCGTTCGCCAGGGCCAGGCCGTTGGGCTTCGGCCCCACCTGGAATCGGCGCTCGACCTCGCACCTGTCGGCGTCGAACTGAACGACCTGGCCTCTACCGCGCGAGGCGGCGAACACGGACCGCTCCTGCGGTGCGCAGATCAAGCCGCTTCCCTCGGGGCAGTCCTCGATCGCCACCGCAGACTCGAGGCTGTCCGGATCGATGACGTCGACGGTGCCGAAGGCGGTGTGAGCCACGAATGTCCGGCCGGTGCGATGATCGACGTCACCGTGGTCGAAGCCGCCGGGGCGGCCGGGCGGCAGCGCCACCTTGGCTCGAAGTCTGAGGGATCCGATCAACACCTCGATCTTCCCGCATCCGCTCCAGCACGGCGTTTACAGATCGCATTAGTCCAGGCTCCTACACCTGTACGGTGACAAGGAAACCGTAAAGCCGATACTTGCCGTGTTGGCGTAAGCCGGGGGTTGATCCGCTGAGGAAGGAGTCGGGGCGTGAGCATCGTTCAGTTCCCCGTGGACAGGTTGTCGGAAAGCGTCGAGCGCAGCGCCCTGCGTGAAGGGCTCGCCTCGAGCCGCTTTCGGGCTGCGCTGCAGCTGGTCGAGCGCAAGACGGCGGCGGCCACGTACTGCGCGGCGTGCGCGGCGCCGATCGACTTCGGCGCAGTCTGGAGAGGAGAGGAGGCTTACTGCAGCGTCGAGTGCTCCCTGGGGGGCAAGCGACCGGCATAGGAGGCCCTTCGCCGTGGGCCTGCATTAACGTGATGCGGGCCGATGCGAAAGCTCCTGCTGTGGTGCGCCCAGAACCGCTGGCTGGCGACCCACGTGCCGACGTGGGGATTCGCCCGCCGCGCGGTCAAACGATTCCTACCCGGTGAGGGCTTCGAAGCCGCGCTGAAAGCGGCCGTCGACTTTCGCGCCCAGAAGATAGGCGCGCTGTTCACCCTGCTCGGCGAGAACGTCACCGACCTGGCCGACGCGAACCGCGTCGTCGAGCACTACGAAGAGGTCCTGGCGGCGACCACCGACGTGCAGGCCGAGATCTCCGTCAAGCCGACGCAGCTGGGCCTCGACATCGACGAGGCGGCGACCTACAAGAACCTCCAGCGACTCGCCCGCGCGGCCGCGAAGGCCAGGAGCTTCATGTGGATCGACATGGAGGGAAGCGCATACACGGACCGCACGCTCGACCTCTACCGCCGTCTGCTGCAGGACGAGCTGCGAGCGGGCGTCGCGCTGCAGGCCTATCTCCACCGCACCGTCGCCGACATCGCGAGCCTCTTGCCGCTCAAGCCCGCGATCAGGCTCGTCAAAGGGGCGTATGCGGAGCCGGCGCAGGTCGCGTTCCAGGCCAAGAAGGAGGTCGACGCCAACTACCTCGCGCTGTGCGCGTCGATGTTCGCCGACGTGAAGCACCATCGCCTGCGGCTCGTGATGGCGACGCACGACACCGACCTGGTCGCGCGGGCATGGCGGTTTGCGCAGGCGGCGGGGCTGGAGCGGTCGAAGGTAGAGGTGGCGATGCTCTACGGAATCAGGGTCGACGAGCAGCGAAGGTTGGCCCGCGAAGGCTTCGACGTGCGAGACCTCATCACCTACGGCGATGCGTGGTACGCGTGGTACCTGCGCCGGCTGGCGGAGCGCCCCGCCAACGTGTGGTTCGTGGCGAGGCAGCTCCTGCCATAGACGGGGCGGCCGTGCTGCAGGCCCGGCCGCCACAGACCCTACGGGATGGTCGGGACCTGGCCGGCGTTCTCCTGCGCTTCGCGCGCGGCGCTTTCACCGGCCTCGTGCGCCGGGTCTTCGTTCGGCACGAACTTGCCCGATGACGAAGACGGGGCCGGCGAAGGGCTCGCGGCCGAGGCGGTGAGGGTGGTCGCGGCGTAGAGCACGGCGCCGCCGACACCTCCCACCAGCATCGAGCCCGCGATGGCCGCGGCCAGGGCGGTCTTTCGGATTCCGTTCACTTTCTTGCCTCCTTTTTTTGGTGTTCGCCACGTGAGCGTCGAGCCCTAGACTGGCGGCGGCCGCTGAGGCGTCAGTGGGAGTCCGCTGTGAGTTGGCCAAATGATCGAGACGGGCGCGTCATTCGTAGGTAAGGGATGAGATGAGCTTCAGCATCGAGCGTTACAAGGAAGAGTCGAAGAAGGTCGACGTCACCGGGGTCGCGTGGGAGGACGTAACGAAGCACCCGCTGTCGAAGGGCGACCTGTTCTGCCTGCACTACATGATGGACATCGAAAACCACGTCCCCCTCTACCTCTCGCACCTCCTGGTCACGCGCGCGTGCATGGACCCCATCCTCACCGCCTTCCTCGCCTGCTGGAACTACGAAGAGCTGTGGCACGGCGAGAACCTCGGCCGGCTCCTGAACCTCTACGGCATCGAGTTCGACACCCAGGACCGGATCGCCAACGTACGGGCGAACCTTGGGTTCCAGAACAGCGTGAGCATCCTTTCCACGATGACCGGGTCGTGGCTGCTCAAGGACTTCTCTGCCGTGTACCTCACCATCGGCGCCATCAACGAGCTGTCGACCCTCACCGGCTACGGCGCCCTCATCCGCAAGTCCGGGCATCCGGTGCTCAAGGACTTGCTGGGCCGGATCATCAAGGACGAGCGCCGGCACTTCGCCTTCTACTACAACTCGGCGAAGGAGTGGCTTTCGGACAACGAGGCGGCCCAGCGGTTCGACCGCTGGATGCTCGACCGCGTGTGGGTGCCGGTCGGGAAGGGCGTGAAGAAGCAGGAGGAGGTCGACGCGCTCGCGCTCTATCTGTTCGACGACGAGCAGGGTGAGGAGGAGCTGCTCGGAATCGACGAGAAGATCGGCAGGCTTCCGGGCCTGTCCGGCATCAAGCTGATGTCGAACGCGCTGTACGAAGCCCGCGAGCGCGCGCGCCAGAACCCGGACTGGGGCCGGCGCCTCATCGAGCAGGAGGCGTGGGCGATCGCGGCGCCGAAGCGCTCGCCCGTGGGCGAGCTGACCGGTCGCAAGCACCGCGGCAACGGCCACTCGCTGGAGCTGGTCGAGACCTAAACGGCCTCAGAATCTGCGGGTGCGTAACGCGCCTGACGCCGAGCTGGCGGCCCGCCTGGCCGCGAGGGATGAGTCGGCGCTGGGCGAGCTCTACGACCGTTACGGCGCGCTCGCCTACTCGCTCGCGATGCGGATACTCGACGACTCGGGCAAGGCCGAGGACGTCGTGCAGGAGGCCTTCGTCAAGCTGTGGAACGGGGCGGCGAGGTTCGACGAGTCCCGCGGCTCGCTGCGCGCGTGGCTGACGACCGCTGTCCGCAACCGGTCCATCGACATGCTCCGCGGCCGCTCGCAGCACGAGCGCCGCGAACTGGCGCTGAAGCCGGACGTGAGCGCTGCGGGCGCCGGACCCGATGAGGAGGCGGCCGGGTCGCTCGAGCGCGCCGCCGTGCGCGCGGCGCTGGCCGAGCTCCCCGAAGAGCAGCGCCAGGCCGTGATGCTCGCCTACTTCGGCGGGTTCACGCAGGCCGAGATCGCGGAGCTCGCCGGCGTGCCGCTCAGCACGGTCAAAGGCCGGATGCGACTTGCCCTCGAGAAGCTCGGTGCGTATCTGAAGGAAAGAGGCCTGGTCGATGTCTGAGCAGAACGAGATGGACAACAACCCGGTGCTGGACGCGCTCGCCCTTGGCGTCGAGCCGGTCGCGCCGCCGCCCGACCTGCGCGACCGTGTCCTCTCGGCCGCAAGCGGGGTTGGCGCCGTCCGTGAAGGTGCCGAGGTGGTGCCGCTCCGGCGCGGCCGGTGGCGCGCCGGATTGCGCCTGCCTCTCGGCGCGGTCGCCGCGATGGTCGCCATCGCGCTGCTCGCGGGTCTCGCCGCCGGCGACCTCATCGGCCGCGGCAGCGCGCCGCCGACCCCTACCTCCCAGGCGCCGCGGTTCTTCCTTCAAGGGCATGGTCCGATGTCGTCGGTCAACGGCATGGTCATCGACCTCAGGAGCGAGGGGTTTGCCCTGGTCAGCTTCTCGGGGCTGCCGGAGCTCCCGCCGGGGAAGGTCTACC
>DASSLL010000125.1:0-11727 GCA_035689485.1 Candidatus Dormiibacterota bacterium
CTCGGCCACGAGATAGTGACCGTGTTGCTGACGTCTCCAGCCGGCACCGAGCTCAGGTCGCACTCGTAGGCGAACGTGGTTACGCCTGAAGCGATGGACTGCGGACCTCCATCGGTGACCGTGCACGCGTCCCCGGTGGACAGCTTGTCGTTGATCACATCGATGTTGACCGCGTCCGCGTTCGGGTTGGTGATCGAGATCGTTCCGGTGACTTTGACGTTGCTGATGGTGCCCTCGTCGTGGTGCACCGACACCGTGTAGTTGAACGTCGCGGTCGAGGCCGAGGTGTTGATGCGGTCGTGGTCGACCGATTTCACGATCGTCCACGTCCACGTCTTCGTGTAGGCGCCCGCCGCGGCCTTGGAGACGGTCAGCGCCCTGGCGTTCGACTCGGGGATGCAGGTCTGGATCACGTCGCCCTGCGCGTCGACGATCGCCAGCCCGGCGGCCGAGTGCCCTCCCGACTTCAGCAGCCCGTTGTTCGCCAGGTTGCCGGTCGCGTTGTACGAGACGATCGTCGTCCCGCATACCCCGAACTGCGATTGCACCGTCCAGGTGAATGTGATGGTGCCGCCGGAGAGCGTGCCGCACAGCTGCTGGTTGCCGAAGCTGCCGCTCTGGATCGTGACCAGCACCTCAGTCGAGGCGCAGGGTCCGCCGCCGGGAACGGCGTCGTCCGCGCCGACGATCGTGTCCGTGATCGTGTCCCCCGCCTGCACCTTCCAGTGCGTCGGGTTGAGCTGCTGACCTGTTTGCGAGTCACTTCCGGTTGGCGCGGCGAGCGAACCGTTCCCGATGCCGGCGCTGGCGCCGAGCGAGAAAACTACTACCAGAGCGGCGCCCAGCGCGCCGCCGATCAACGCCGACCGCCAGTTCAACCAGCGCCTCATCGCGAACTCCCTCCCATCGCGTGCGAAACGAAAATCGGAGGCGCGCCTGGCAAAGTGGCTCGGGCAAAAACTGCACGAGCGTGCGCACGTGTATGCGAAAGAGCCTTTGCCGGCATGGCCCTCCGTGTGTCCGCTGACTCACAAAATTCACTGCGTGGCGTATCCATGACGCCGCGCGGATGTTGACTCGGAGTCTAGGAACGCCCCCTCCGTCAGCGATATAGGACGTTCGTACCTAGGGGTCAGGTCTAGCTCGGCGCCGGCGCGGTGCGCACCTCACGAGCGGGCTTGCCGAGTCTCGAAGCGAGCCGCGCCAGACCCAACGCGGCGATGAGCCACACCGCGATCAGCGTCGGCAGCACCAGTAGCAGGAGCCAGTCGTCGGCGCCCGCCGGGGCGACAGGTTCGGTGATGCGGGCGCGGTTGCTGACCGGCGACGGCACCGTCACCGCGGGCGTTGGCGCGGCTGCGGGTTGGTGTGCGGCCGGCGTTATGGCGGGTTGCGTCACAGTGCTCTGGGGCGGAACGATCGCGGGCGTCGGATGCGCGGACGGCTGTGGCGCCGGCGTCGGAGCCGGTGTCGGCGCCGGATGCTGGTGCTTTTGCTGGCCGTAGTGGTGGCCGCGGTTGTTCGGGTTGGCGTCGGCGTAGGCGGTCGCGGCGGTCGCGAAGACCAGGCGCGCCGGCAAAACCATGGGACGTATGTCCCAGCCGCGGCCAAAACTTAGGGTTTGCCAAGACTTGAGGTCGACCGACCAAACGCCTTAGCCACAGCGTTCGATTTGTGATTAGACTTTGAATCCCCCAAGCGATGTCGGCTCCCCCACCGGCGTTTCGAGGGGCGTACGTGGGAGGGAAGCACTTTGACCCTGGGTTTTCCCAAGGCGGGCGTGGTAGCCGAGATCGAGGCACGCCCGGCCGAATCACCCGACGCCACGGCGTCCCCCGCCGGCCACATGGCGCGTGAGCTCCACGACCTCGTCGCCCAGCCTTTGATCTCCCTCGTCCTGGCGATGCACGACCTTCGGGACACCGTCACCGACGACGTCGCCGCCCGGGAGCTTAACCGGATAGAGGACAACGCACGGGCTATCCTGCGCAACACGCGTGAGCTGCTCATCGACATGCGCGGGCAGGGCGAGATCCGGCTCGATTTTCGCCAGGTGCTCAAGAACGAGCTCGCCCGGACCACGACCCGCGGCGCCGTGCCCACGGTCCAGGTCTCGTCGAGCTGGCCCGAGTGGATCAACGGCTGGGCGGCATTCAACCTCCTGCGCATCATCCAGGAGGCCACCGCCAACGCCTCACGCCACGGTCACGCGTCCCATGTCGAGGTGATCCTCAGCACGAGCAGTAACGAGGAGGCGGTCATCGTCGTCGTCGACGATGGCCTCGGTCTCGGGGAGTCACCGACGGGCATCGGCATGATCGGGATGCAGGAGAGGGCTGTCATCTTGGGCGGCGCCTTCTCGGCCGTAGCGCGGTTGGGCGGCGGCACGCGCATCGAAGTTCGAATCCCGCTGCAGCGTTTGCGATGACCGCGGCATCGGCGCCGATCAGGGTGCTCGTGGCGGACGACCACAGGCTGTTCCGCGCGGGTCTTTCCAGGATGCTCACGTCGGACCCGCGGTTCGACGTCGTGGGCGATGCCGCCAACGGTCACGACGCGATCCAGCTCACGCTCGACCGCAAGCCGGACGTCGTCCTGATGGATCTGCAGATGCCGACGCTGGGAGGGCTCGAAGCGGTGAAGCGCCTCAAGGCCGAGGCGCCCGAGGTGCGTGTCCTGGTCATCAGCGCGTACGCGGACGGCAGCCTCGTCGAGCAGGCGCTCGCGAGCGGCGCGATGGGCTATGTGAACAAGGACGTCACGATGGAGGAGGTCGCGAGCCGAATCCTCGAAGTCAGCGCGGCGCGGCGCTCGCGCGCGAACGGCAGGTCGCATGCCGTGCTCTCGAGCCGTGAGCTGCACGTGCTCAGACAGGTCGCGTCAGGGTTGTCGAACAAGCAGATCGCGGGCCGCCTCGGCATCAGCGAGAAGACGGTGCGCAACCACCTCAGCCGGGTGTTCAACAAGCTGCGCGCCACGAACCGCACCGAAGCGGTCATGAACGCGATGAGGGTGGGAATCCAGCTGGTCTGACCTGCTGGCCGCGAGGGGCGAAGGGGCCCGCCTCCGGCAAGGCGGTCCCCCTTCCCCCCTGCCGCTTCTCCGCGGCCGGATGCAGACGCGCCGGAAGACCCTCGCCTTCGCCCCGCGGTTCGCTGCGACCGTAAACGCGAAAGGCGCGCGCGCTCAATAGGTCTTTCGTCCCATGGTGCGGTGCCGCGGTCGTGGGCATAGGGACAAATGTCACATTGCCGCGACCCCCTTCCCTGCCTAAGGTGGGCCGCAAACCACAGATGGGTGGTGGGAGGTGATCGCACGCCGGCAAGTGCTGTCGCGCCCGAGTGTAGTCAGGCATGGCAGTCGTTGATGCTGCCGCGCGCCCGCGTATGAGCACCTCTGCGCTTCAGCTGCCGATCATGCGTGACGAGGCCGCGTACGCCGGCTTCTGGCGGCGGCTGCTGGCGTACCTGATCGATTCCGTCTTTCTGTTTGGAGTTCAGTTCTTGCTAGTCATCGGAGTCGTGCTGTCCGGCCCGGTCGACCTCGGCACGCTGCTCAACGCGGCGATCGTGGCGAGCTTGATCGGCTGGGCCTACTTCACGATCCTCGAGAGCTCGCCGGGCCGTGGAACGTTGGGCAAGATGGCGCTCGGCCTTTACGTCGGCGACCTGGATCGCGACCCGATCACGTTCAAGAGAGCTCTCCTGCGCAACTTCCTGAAGAGCTTTTCCTGGCTGTTGCTCGGCAGCGGCTTTGTCCTCATCGCCTTCACTCCCCGAAAGCAGGGCTTGCACGACGTCCTGGCCGGGACGCTCGTGATGCGGAAGGTTCGCTACTTCGTGCTCGGCCCCGAAGTCCCCCGCGATCCAGGCGACCACTGGGATGGCGCGCGCTGGGTTGCCTCAGTACCACCCGTAGAGGAGACGTAAGCACATGGCCGCCATCACGCAGCAGCGACCCGCGAACACGACCACCATCCGCACGCCGCTCTTCGTGCTGGGTGTCGGCCTGGCGCTGGTCGCGTTCCTGATCATGTTCGCCTTCGGGTTCATCTACGTGGGCCGGAGCTCCGCGGGCTCTCAGGTCCGCGTCGTCGTCGCGGCGACGGACATCCAGGCGAGGGAGCCCATCACGGCCGCCATGCTCACGCTCAACACGCTGCCCGCCTCGGCGGTGTCGGAGCAGAACGCGTTTCTTCGGATCCAGGACCTCGGCGGCTACGCCGCGATCGTGAACATCTACAAAGGCGAGCCGATCACCACCAACCTCGTCGACCAGGGCGATTCCCTGGGCGCATCGGAATCCTCGTTCCTCCCGATCCCGAAGGGCTACGTCGCCATAACGATCCCGGCGAGCGAGCTGCAGGAGGTGGGCGGGTACGTCGGCCAGGGCGACTACATCGACGTCTTCGCGTACGTCAACACCGGACAATTTTCGAACGTCAACCCGCACGCGGTGGTGAAGACTGTCTTCCTTCATCTGTATGTGCTGAGGGTCGGACCCCAGTCGGTTGTGCCGCGACAGGGCCAGCCGCAGGGCGTGTCCAGCAGCCTCACCGTCCTGATGACCCTGTGCGACGCCCAGTACATGGACTGGCTGGTGAACAACGCACAGCTGAAGTACGTGCTCGAGTCATACAAGGACTACGCCTCGGCACCGGCGGCCGCCGATGCGTCATGTCCGTCGACCGAGGTGCCGAGCCTGATCGGTCCTTCGCAGATCGACGCGCATTTCGGCTTCACCAAGGGCTCGTAGTTCGTTGAGACCGCGACTCCACTCCGGCGGTTGGGAGAAGCCCGTGCCGGGCAAGCCGGCACCGAAGCGGCCCGAGATCGCGTGGCCGAAGTTCCACGACATGGTCTCGCGGCTGAGCGTGCTCGAGAGCGCGCCGGTGTTCTTCAGCTTCCAGGAGGCGACGCTGCGGTCGCTGGCCAGGCGGATGCGCCGGATGCACATCGCGGCGGGGGAGATGATCGTCTTCCAGGGCGAGCCCGGCGACACGGTGTTCTTCATCGAGCGCGGGCGGTGCCGGCTGGTCATCGAGAAGCCGCCGGGCGCGGTCACCGTCGCCGTGCTCACCGAAGGCGACCTCTTCGGCGAAGGCGCCGCCCTGCTCGGCCGTCCGCAGCAGGCGTCCGTCTACGCGCAGACCGAATGCTTCCTGCTGGCGCTCGACCGGCAGAGCCTGCACACCGTGCTCATCGGCCGGGAGCCGGGGGCGATCGATGAGCTCCAGAGGCTGGCCGAGCAGCGGTTCAATTCGTTTGCGGACACGAGCATCCAGGCGACGTGGGGAATGCTCCTCAGCGAGGCGACGGTCGTCGGGGTCTATTCCCCCAAGGGCGGGTCTGGAGGGACGTGCATCTCGCTGAACCTCGTCGGCGCGCTCGCGCGCCGGCACCCCGGCGAGGTGCTGCTCCTCGACCTCGACTTCCCGTACTCGCACTCGGCGCTGCTCGCCGGGCTCGTGCCGTCGAGCTGCCTCGCGCGCATGGCCTCGGTGCCGCCGGAACCCTTCGAGGAGGTGCTGCTGAGCGCCATCCTCTATCACCCGAGCGGACCGATGATCCTTCCCGGCGCGCTGCGGCCCGAGGAGGCCGACGAGGTCACGCCCGAGCTCATCACGCGCGCCATCGCGGTGCTGCGTAAGACGTTTCGCTACATCGTCGTCGACCTCGGCGTGACGATCACGGACGCGACGCTCGCGCTGTTCGACCTGACGCAGCACATCGTCCTCGTCACGGTGCCCGAGCTGTCGGCCGTCAAGAGCGGCGTCGACGCCGTCGACATCCTCACGCAGCTCGGGACGCCGCGCGACCGCCTGACGATCGTGCTCAACAACCGGACGGAGAAGCCGGCGGTCTCCAGGCCGGCAGTCGAGCGCGCCCTCAAGCGCGAGATCGACGTCGAGATCGCCTTCGACGGCAACCGCCCGGAGCAGGCGGCGGTGGACGGCCAGATCCTGAGCCTGACCAACCCGAAGAGCGAGATGACGCGTGGTTCCGAGATGCTGGCCGGGCTGCTCGAGGCGACGCACGGCAGGCGTGCCCCCGCCGCGACGGCGGAACCGCAGCCCGCAGGAGCGGTGTGATGCGCACCGCCCATCCGGTCGACGCCATCCAGCGCGCGCGCATCGCGGTGCGGAAGGTGGCGATCCGCCATCAGCTGCAGGCGGTCGCGGCGGGGAAGAGCGAGCAGGTCCCGCGCGACTCCTGCCAGCCTGCCTACGAAGCGGCGGAGGACGTCGAGGCGATCACGAAGGGGCTGCTCGAAGACAGCGAGCCGGTCCAGCTCCTACAGGTCGCGTTCAAGAACTCGAGGGTCGCCGACGACCTGGTCGACCAGCTGACAGCGAAGGGCGTGCACGAGAGGGCGTCCGGCGCGCGGTTGGTGGGCGCACTGCGCCTCAACGAGGCTGTGGCCTGGCTCGTGCCGCTGCTCAACGCCAGGGACGCGTCCGTCGCCGGCGCCGCGGCGCGCGCGCTGGGCCGGATCGGCGGCGTCACCTGCGCCAACGCGCTGCTCACCGCGATCCAGCGGCGCGGGCTCAACCGCCGTCTCGTCGCGGAGCTGGCTCGCGGCGCGCCCGACCAGTTCGTGGAGACGGCGCTCGCCGAGACGCAAAGGCCTGGCGTGCGACCCGCCCTCGCCATCGCCGCGGGCCTTCGCCGGCGCCGCACCGCGACGTCGGCGCTCATCGCCCTCCTCGAGCGTGGGAGTCGCAAGGAGAGGGTGATCAGCTGCCGCGCGCTCGGCTGGATCGGCGCGGCGACGGCGGTCCCCGTCATCGAGGACGCGCTCACCGACAGGGACTGGAAGATCAGGATGTCGGCCGCCAAGGCGCTCGGCGCGCTCCGGGCGCCGTCTTCACGCCGCGCGCTCGAGGACCTTCACGCCGACCGCAACCCCAGGGTCCGCAGGGCGGGGCAGCAGGCGCTCCGGAGGTTGAAGGTTGGCGCTTAAGGACCGCCTCGAAGCCCGGCGCCGGCCGGAGTCGGTCGAGGCTGTGCCTGGCGAGAGCGGGCTCAGCGTCATCGTCGGCGCGCGCCCGGACCCCGCGCCGGCGGCCGTTCCCGTCGACGGCGCGGCTCCCGAGGCAGGCCAGAAGAGCCAGCGGCTGTCGACCAACCTGTCCATCGCCAAGGCCGCCATCCACGCGCTGCTGGTGGAAAGGCACGCGCACGAGATCGACATCACCGATCGCGCCGGCGTCCGTTCCCGGATCAGCGCGCTGGCCGACGAGTACGCGAAGACCGCAGGGGTCACGCTCAACCGCCTCGACTACGGCCACCTGGTGGACGCGCTGCTCGACGAGGTCCTGGGTCTCGGTCCACTGCAGACGCTGCTCGAGGACCCCGCGACGACGGAGATCATGGTCAACCACCCGCACCAGATCTACGTCGAGCGCGCGGGCCGGGTGAGCCTGAGCCCCATCGTCTTCGAGAGCGCGGCCCAGATGCGGCAGGTCATCGACCGCATCGTGAGCACGGTCGGCAGGCGCGTCGACGAAAGCTCGCCAATGTGCGATGCGCGACTGCGCGACGGATCGCGCGTCAACGTCGTCCTCCCGCCGCTGGCGATTGACGGTCCGTGCTTGACGATCCGCAAGTTCTCCCGCGACAAGCTGCGTCCCGCCGACCTGCTGCAGGCGCACAGCGCGACCCAGGAGATGATCGAGTTCCTGCGCGCGGCCGTACGCAGCCGCCTGAGCATCGTCGTCTCCGGCGGCACGTCCTCCGGCAAGACGACGCTCCTCAACATCCTCTCCGGCTTCATCCCCTCCGACGAGCGGATCGTCACGGTCGAGGACTCCGCCGAGCTCCAGCTGCGCCAGAACCACGTGATCAGGCTCGAGTCGCGGCCGCAGAACATCGAGGGCACCGGCGCGATCGTGATCCGCGACCTGGTGCGCAACGCGCTGCGCATGAGGCCCGACCGCATCATCGTCGGCGAGTGTCGCGGCGGCGAGGCGCTCGACATGCTTCAGGCCATGAACACCGGCCACGAAGGGTCGATGAGCACGATCCACGCCAACTCGCCGTACGACGCTTTCGGCCGGCTCGAGACGATGGTCTTGATGGCCGGAGCCGACCTGCCGGCGCGCGCGATCCAGAAGCAGATCGCGTCCGCGATCGACATCGTCATCCAGGTCGAGCGGGTCCGCGGCGGGGCGCGAAAGATCGTGAGCATCGCCGAGGTGACAGGCCTCGTCAACAACGAGACCCAGTTTCACGAGCTGTTCCAGTTTCACCAGGCCGGCGTCGACGCCGAAGGCAACGCCCTCGGGTACCACACCGCGACGGGCGAGGTCTCGATCCACCTCGACCACTTCGCCGAGGCGGGCGAACGCCTGCCGGAGAACGTGTTCGAACCGCAGACGCCGGCGCTCGAGGGAGCGAAGTCATGACCGGGCTCGTCTTCGTCCTGTCCGCCATCGCCGCCCTGGGCGTGCTGGCGGCGATCACGGCGCTGGCGCTCCCCGCGCCGCTCGCGCGCACCGACGGCCGGGCGCCGTGGGAAGCGGGTGGGGGGTCGCTGCCGGGCACCTCGCTTCGGGACCGCATCAACCAGCCCTTCCAGACGCTGGCCGACAGGTCGGCTCGGAACCGCCGGCTGAACGGCGGCCTGACGCTGGCCGAGCACCTGGCGCGCGCCAACCTCAAGCTCCGGTCGTCCGAGTTCGTGATGATCCAGGCCGGCTTCATGGCCGCGGGCGGCCTGATCGCGCTCTGGCGATTCGGGATCTCGGTCCAGTTCGTGATCGCCGCGGTGGTCGCGTACTTCATCCCGATGCGCTACGTGAACTGGCGCAAGCGGCGGAGGCTGAAGGCGTTCAACTCCCGCCTGCCCGACACGTTGAGCCTCCTGTCCAACGCGCTCAAGGCCGGCCTGTCGCTGCCGCAGGCGATCGAAGCGGTGATGCAGAACGCGTCGCCGCCGATCTCGGAAGAGCTCGACCGCGTGATTCGCGAGACCAAGCTGGGCGCCGCCACTCCGGCGGCGCTGGCCAACATGGTGCGCCGGGTCGGCAGCGAGGACCTGGACCTCATCGTCACGGCGATCTCGATCCAGTCGACGGTCGGCGGCAACCTCTCGCGCATCCTCGACGGGATCTCGCACACCATCCGCCAGCGCGTGCAGATGAAGGCGCAGATCTCCGCCATGACGGCTCAGATGCGCGCGTCCGGCTGGATCATCACGCTCCTGCCCTTCATCGTCGCCGCCATCCTGAACTTCATCACGCCGGCCTATTTCGGGGTCATGCTCCGCGACACCGCCGGCCGCGTGCTGCTCGTGCTCGCCGGCATCTCGATCTTCATCGGCAACCTCTTCGTCCGCCGCATCACCAACTTCAGGGTCTGACGATGCTGCCCCTCTACATCGCCACGCTCCTCGGCACGGTCGCCGCCATCGGCATCTTCGCCGGCGTGTGGAGCTTCGTGCCGCGCGCCCCGACCAACGCCGATCTGGTCGAGGGCCGGCTCCGCATCTACGAGACGGGCCTGCCCCTGTCGGTCGGCGAGATGGAGCTCAGGGAGCCGTTCAAGGAGCGCGTGCTTCGGCCGCTGTTCCTGCGCCTGAGCCGGCTCATCGAGCAGAGCCTCCCCGAGAAGGCGCGGCAGCAGATCAGCCTCACGCTGGCGGTCGCCGGCCGGCCCGGCGGCATGTCCGCCGGCGACTTCATCGCCCTCCGCTACGCGCTCACGGCCATGCTGTGCGTGTTCGGGATACTCATCGGGACCATCACGCGCAATCCGATCGCGCTCGCGCTGCTCGCCACGCTGGGTGCCGTCGCCGGCCTGTACGGCCCGTCGATCTGGCTGCGCGTCCGGCTTAGTCAGCGGCGCAACGAGATCACGCTCGACCTGCCGGACGTGATGGACGTGCTCGTCGTCTGCGTCGAAGCCGGCCTGACCTTCGAGTCGGCGATGGAGAAGGTCGTCGAGAAATACGACCACGCGCTGGCCGCGGAGTTCGGGCGGGTGATGCAGGAGATCCGCCTCGGCCGCCCGCGCCTCGAGGCCTTGAACGACATGGGGGAGAGGACGGGCGTCGAGGAGCTCAACCATTTCGTGCAGGCGATCATCCAGTCGGAGCAGCTGGGCTCCGGCGTCGCGCGGATCCTGCGCATCCAGTCGGACGAGATCCGGACCAAGCGGCTGCTCACCGCCCAGGAGAAGGGCGCGCGCGCGTCCTTGAAGATGCTCATCCCCATGCTCGGGTGCATCTTCCCGACGCTCTGGGTGATCCTTCTCGGGCCGGCCGCGCTGCTTGCGGTCCACTACCTCACGGCGGGATGAGGATGCGCGGCCAGGCCGGTCAGTCCACGGTCGAGTTCGGCGCCGCGGCCATCGTCCTCGTGCTCCTGCTCTTCGGCCTGATCGACCTCGGCCGGGTCTTCTACTTCGACGTCGCGCTCACCGGGGCGGTGCGTGAAGGCGCGCGCGAGGCGAGCTGGTTCGACCAGGCGAGCGGCACCAACCCGCACCTGTACGACAACGCGATCAAGAGCTCGGTGGACGCGATCCTCACGCATTCCGGCCTGCCCGCGTCGCAGCTGCAGAACCCGGGGACGACGTGCCCGACTCCACAGGACGGCAACGCGAGCTACAACCCTCCGTACACCGCCGACACGTACCCGGCGTCCCTCAACCAACCGAGCCTTTTCATCTGCTACTCGAACGTGCCGGGGCTCGACCTCACGTCAGCGCCGTTGGACAACAGCTACAAGGGCACCGACGTGAACGTGGTCCTCGTCATGAGCTTTGGGTTCGCGTCGGGCTTTCTCAGCTTTCTCGGCAACTCGGTCCACATCGTGGCCAACGCTCACATGGCGGTGGGCGGGTACTGACGTGCGCCCGTCCCAGCGCTCCCAGGCCATCGTGGAGTTCGCGATCGTCGCGCCGGTCCTCCTCGTCCTGCTCTTCGGGATCGTCGACTTCGGCCGCATCATCTACATCTACGCGACCATCAACCAGGCGGTGAACGAGGGCGCTCGCGCCGCCATTCGCGACTCGCCGCTGCTGCCGACCAACACCGACGTCGAGAACGCCGTCAAGCAGCACGCGGTCGACGTCTCGCTCGCCAACCCGTGCCCCAACGGTCCGATCACGGCCACCCTTCCACCGGCGAACTCGGGCTGGATCTACATCACGGAGCCTGATCCGCCGAGCACGCCCGAGGCCCTCTCGCCCGGTCTGCAGGACGCGCCCGGCGGCCAGATCTGGGGCAACAGCAACGGCACCTGCAGCGCGACGAACCCGGCACACGATCATGCCGCGCTCCAGGTGACGATCCGCTACAACTTCGTCCCTTTCACCCCGCTCATCCAGCAGCTGACGGCAAACCACATCGTCATCACGGCCACGGCCATCTACCAGACCGAGTACTGACGTGACGGCACATCGAATGCAGCGCGGCCAGGCCATCGTGATGATCGGTTTGATCCTCGTCGTGCTGTTCGGGTTCCTGGGGCTCGCCATGGACGGAGGGCGCGCGTACCTCGACCGGCGGAGCCTCCAGTCGTCGGTGGACGCGGCCGCCCTGGCCGCGGCCTACAACTACATGAACAACAACAACTACGGTCTGGCCGAGGTCGCGGCGACGAACGAGTTTGCGAACAACCAGCGCCTGTACGACCCTCCGTCGTGCACCGGGTATGGCTCGCTCAACGTCAACTGCTCGTTCGACGACCCGACCGGAGAGGCGCTGACGATCGCGGTCGTC
>DASSLL010000126.1:0-56661 GCA_035689485.1 Candidatus Dormiibacterota bacterium
CGCGAAGACCAACCCCATGTACGCCACGCTGCAGTCGCAGATCACCCAGCTCAACGCGCAGCGCGACACGCTGTTCAAGGGTGAGACCCTTCGCGCCAGCCTGCTGAACGCTTACGGCTGGTGGACGGTCGGCACGTACACGATCTACGCGGCGATCGGCCTGCTCATAGCGGCCCTCGGCGTGCTCGGCGCCCTCGTCTTCGAGGTCGTCGTCGCCGCCCGCAGGCCCGAGAAGGTCAAGGTCGCGCCCAAGGCCATGGGCAGGACGGCGTGACAGACAGGACGGACGGTATGGCTCCGGCGGGGACACCCGCCGGAGTCCTTTTGTGTCTGTTTAGATTGGCTTGACGGATGGCGATCTCTGAGCGCGCATCGACCGTACGCCCGACGGTCAGGCATCCATACAGCGCCCTGCCCAACTGGCTCTACCCGGCCTGGGTCGTCCTCATCCTCACGATCTTCGGCGTCTACACCGCGTGGGTCGTGCTCTTTCAACCCGTGGCCCAGTACGGGCCCTACCTGAGTCCCTTCGAGTCGCCGCTCATCACACTCGGCGCCATCCCGCCCGGGATCTTCGTGGTCTGGGCGCCGCTCGTCTTTCGGGCGACCTGCTACTACTACCGCAAGGCGTATTTCCGCTCGTTCTTCTGGCATCCGCGGTCGTGCGCGGTGCCCGAGCCGCGGCGCGGCGGCTACCACGGGGAAACCCGATTCCCATGGGTGCTGAACAACCTCCACCGCTTCGCGTTCTACGTCATCTTCGTCCAGGTCCTGTTTCTCACCTTCGACGCGATCGTCGCCTTTCGCTTCGGAGGCAGGTTCGGTATCGGGCTGGGCACCGTCCTCATGGTCGTCAACCTCGTCCTGCTCGGCGGCTACACGTTCGGCTGCCACGCCCTCCGGCACCTCGCGGGAGGCGAGCTCGACTGCTTCTCGTGCTCGCGCACGGCGCGCGCCCGCTTCCAGCTCTGGAAGGGAATCACCGTCCTCAACATCAAGCACGACCGCTGGGCATGGGCCAGCCTGTTCTCTGTCTGGTTGACGGACGTATACATCCGCGTGCTCATGCACGGCTGGATCACAGACCTGCGCTGGATCTCATGAGCAGGCCCGCTTACGAGACGGTGGAGACGGACGTGCTGGTGCTCGGCGCGGGGGGCGCCGGCCTGCGCGGCGCGATCGCGGCGGCGGAGGCGGGTGCGAAGGTGCTCGTCGTCTGCAAGTCGCTCCTGGGCAAGGCGCACACGGTGATGGCCGAGGGCGGCGTCGCCGCGGCCATGCACAACGTCGCCTACCAGGACTCGTGGGAGGTCCATTTCGCGGACACGATGAAGGGCGGCAAGCTCATCAACGACTGGCGCATGGCCGAGCTGCACGCCCGCGAGTCGCCCGAGCGCGTGCTCGAGCTCGAGCGCTGGGGCGCGGTCTTCGACCGCACGTGGCAGGGCCGCATCCACCAGCGGCCGTTCGGCGCGCACACCTACCCGCGCCTGGCGCACATCGGCGACCGCACCGGTCTCGAGCTGCTGCGGACGCTCCAGGACCGGGCCGTGCACACGAAGGGCGTGGACGTCCACATGGAGGTGACGGCGTTCAAGCTGCTGACCTCCGAGGGCCGAATCGCGGGCGCGCTGGCCTACCGCCGCTCCGACGGGTCGCTGGTGCTCTACCGGTGCGCCGCGCTGCTCCTCGCGACCGGCGGCGCCGGCAAGATGTACCGCGTCACGTCGAACTCATGGGAGAGCACGGGCGACGGCATGGCCCTCGCATACGAGGCCGGCGCCCAGCTCCGGGACATGGAGATGGTGCAGTTCCACCCCACCGGCATGGTGTGGCCGACGGGAGTGCGCGGCATCCTCGTCACCGAGGGTGTGCGCGGCGAGGGCGGCGTGCTGCGCAACAAGGAAGGCGAGCGCTTCATGGAGCGCTACGACCACGAGCGGATGGAGCTGTCCTCACGAGACGTCGTCGCCCGTGCGATCAACTCCGAGGTGCTGGCCGGCAGGGGCAGCCCGCACGGCGGCGTGTTCCTCGACATCACGCACCGCAAGCCCGAGTACATCAAGTCCAAGCTGCCGTCGATGTACGAGCAGTTCCTGAAGCTCGCCAAGGTCGACATCACGAAGCAGCCGATGGAGGTCGCCCCGACCATCCACTACATGATGGGCGGCATCAAAGTCGACGCGGAGACGGGCGAAACCAGCGTGCCGGGCCTGTTCGCCGCCGGCGAGGCCGCGGCCGGGCTGCACGGCGCCAACCGCCTCGGCGGCAACTCGCTGAGCGACCTGCTGGTCTTCGGCAAGCGGGCCGGCGACGCCGCGGGCGCGGCGCCGAAGTCGGCGGCGGCGCCGAAGCTGGACCAGGCCCAGGTCGACGAGGCGATCGACCAGCTGCTCGCGCCGCTCGACCGGCCGGCCGGGGAAAGCCCCTACCGGCTCCAGCAGGAGATCCAGGAGACGTTGACGAAGTACGCGCCGATCGTCCGCGACGGACCTGGGCTGGAGGCCGGTCTCGAGGCGATCATGGAGCTTGGGCGGCGGGCGTCGGCGTGCGGCACCGGAGGGTCGCGGTCTCTCGCCTTCAACCCTGGCTGGCACACCGCGGTCGACCTGCGCTCGATGCTCGTCAACGCGGAAGCGCTGGTCCGGTCGGCGATCGAGCGCAAGGAGAGCCGCGGCGCCCACGCGCGCTCCGACTTCCCCAAGCTCGACGACGCGCTCGGCGAGGTCAACTTCATCGTCGAGAAGACGCCCGACGGCATGGCCGTGCGGGCGGTCAAGCACGAGGCCATGCCGGGGTTTCTGGAAGAGGTCGTGCGCCACTCGTACGCGCGCTACACGCCGGAGGAAAGGGAATGACGGCCGAGATCTCAGACGTCGACCTGCACGTCTGGCGCGGGGATGCTGGTGGCGGCGAGCTCGTCTCCTACCACGTCCCCGTCCGCGAAGGCATGGTCGTGCTCGATGCCGTGCTCTGGGTGCAGGCCAACCTCGCGGCCGACCTTGCCGTGCGGTGGAACTGCAAGGCCGCCAAGTGCGGCTCCTGCTCGGCCGAGATCGACGGCTTCCCGCGCCTCATGTGCAAGACGCCGATCGCCGAGTACGGCTCGAGCTTGACAGTGCGGCCGATGAAGACCTTCCCTGTGATCAAGGACCTCGTGACCGACGTGAGCTGGAACTACCAGGTCAACAAAGAGATCCCGCCGTTCACGCCGAGCGAGAAGGACCTTGCGTCGAGTGAGCCGTGGCGCATGCAGCAGAAGGACGTCGACCGGAGCATCGAGTTCCGCAAGTGCATCGAGTGCTTCCTCTGCCAGGACGTGTGCCACGTCCTGCGGGAGCACTCGCCGGCGCCGTTCTACGGGCCGCGCTTCATGATCCGCATCGCGAGCCTGGAGATGCATCCCAGGGACACCCTCGACCGGAGGCCGCTGCTCAAGGGGAAGGCGGGCGTCGGGTTCTGCAACATCACCAAGTGCTGCACGGAGGTGTGCCCCGAGCACATCAAGATCACCGACAACGGCATCATTCCGCTCAAGGAACGGATGGACGACGTGTACTTCGACCCGCTCCGCTGGGCGCTGGACAGGCTGTCCGGCGACAAGCACGAGAAGGGGTAGCGGCGATGCATGTCCAGCACTCCGTCCACATCGGGCGACCGGTTCAAGAGGTCAGCTCGACGCTGCTCGCTTCGCCCTCGCGGTTTGTGCCGCGGTCGGTCGGCCTGCACGTGGCGGGAATCCCGCTCCGCAAGCGCGTCCAGCTCTTGATCGGCGAACCGGAGCGCACGTCGACGTGGGCGGCCATCCCGATCTGGTGGCAGCCGACGTTCGGTCGCAAGCTGCTGCCGGTGATGAACGGCAAGATGGAGCTCTTTCCGGTCACGCAGGACGAGACTCGGCTCACGGTCAGCGGCATGTACGAGCCGCCGCTGGGCAAGCTCGGCGAGCAGCTCGACAGGGCGCTCATGCACAACGTCGCCGAAGGGACGGTCAAGGAGCTGGCCGAGACGATCGCCAAGAGGCTGGAGAAAACCGGTCGATAGTCGCGACTACCCGCCAGTCTCGCCGGCCTGATCGGGCGATAGTCGCGACTATCGCCGGGTGTCAGGGCTGGCCGGTCGTCCCCGGGGTCGTCGTGTGCCTCGCCAGGTACGCCGCCGCCTCGGCTCGCCGCGCCACCTCGAGCTTCGACAGGATCGTCGAGACGTAGTTCTTGACCGTCTTCTCGGCCAGCTTCAGCTCGTCGCCGATCTGCCCGTTCGTCATCCCCCGCGCCACCAGGGTGAGGATTCGCTCCTCCTGAGCGGAAAGGCGCGCCAGCTTCTCGTCGCGCATGGTCTTGCCCTTGCGCAGCCGGTCGAGGACCGACCTGGTCACCTCCGGGTCGAGCAGGCTCTTCCCCGCGCCGACCTCGCGGATCGCGCGGATGAGCTCGCCGCCGCGGATCTGCTTGAGGACGTAGCCGGCCGCGCCCGCCATGATCGAGGCGAAGAGCGCCTCGTCGTCCGCAAACGACGTGAGCATCAGCACCTGCGTCTTCTCGAGCTTCGCCCTGATCTCGCGCGTCGCCTCGATGCCGCTTCCGTCCGTCAGCCGCACGTCCATGACGACGACGTCCGGCCGCGTGCGCTCGGCCTGGATGACGGCGTCCCGGACGGAGCCTGCCTCCGCGACGACCGTCATGTCCTCGTTGGCGTCGATGAGCGCCTTGACCCCGTCGCGGACGATCTCGTGGTCGTCCACCAGGAGTACGCGTATGCGACCTGCTGCCATCACGTCAAATAGTGGCACCGAGGCGGGTGCGGCGGAAGTGCCACAGTCCCGCGATCTCGGGGCCTATCGGCCCTCGATCGGAAACGCGAGCTTGAGCGTGGTTCCATTGCCGGACGAGCTGGTGACCTCGAGCTTGCCTCCGAGCCCGGCCGCGCGCTCACGCATGTTGCGCATGCCGTTCCCGGCCGCCGGGCCGTTGGGCTCGAACCCGACCCCGTCGTCGCTGACCGTGAGCACGGCCTGGCGTCCTTGCCGCTCCAGCCGCACCGTCGTGCGGTTGGCCTGCGCGTGGCGGGCCACGTTCGACAGGGCCTCGCGGGTGACCTGGACCAGCTCGGCGGAGCGCGACGAAAGCATGGCCGCGGTCGCGGCGTCCACCTCGACTTCGACCGAACCCGGGGTGCGCGACTCCATGTCCTTGCCGAGGTCGCGGAGGGCCTGGTCGAGCTGGCGGTCGGCCAGGATTCCCGGCCGCAGCCCGAAGATGTAGTTGCGGAGGTCGCGGATGACGCGGTCCAGCTCCTCCACCGCGTTTTCGATGCGCCGCGCCGTCTCGGGCTCGGAAGCCATCAGCGCCGTGCCCTGCAGGCCCATGCCCACGGCGAACAACGACTGGATGATGCCGTCGTGCAGCTCCTTGGCGATGCGCTCACGCTCGTCCATCAGGCCGAGACGGCGCAGCTCCGACTGGGCCCGGTCGTATTCCACGGCCACCGACGCCGCGTCGGCAAGGCTGTTGACAAGCTCCCGCGTCGTCTGCTGGAAGCGCTGTCCGCCTTTCAGATTGGCGACCATCAACGTGCCCGTCGCGCCTCCGGGGACGCGCAGCGGGACGAAGAACGCCGGGCCGTGGCGGCCGAGACGGACGACGGGCTGGTAGGCGCCGGATTCCGACGTGAGGTCGTCGAACACCAGGCTTTCCCCATTGCGCATCACGGCGCCGGAGATCGAGCCGTTCTCCGGGACGCGCTGACCCAGCAGGTCGTCCGACCGCGAGCCCGAGGCCGCCGCGACGACGAGCTCACCCGCGGTCGCGCTCCGGACCATGACCGTCGCCGAATCCGCCTCTGCCAGCTCACGCGCGTGGTCGGCGATGCTCGCGAGGAGCACGCTTTCGCGATTGCCTGCGAGGACCTGAGTGGTGATGTCGCGCAGCGCGTCCAGCCAGCGCTCGCGCGACCGCAGCTCCTGGTAGAGCGTGGCATTGGCGATGGCCACGCCGGCCTGCGTCGCCAGGACCACGAGCGCCTCTTCGTCGTCCCGGCTGAACTCATCGGCCGAGCGCTTTTCGGCGAGGTAGATGTTGCCGAACACCCGCCCGAGCGCCTGGACGGGCGCGCCCAGGAACGAACGCATGGCGGGGTGGTTCGGCGGAAACCCGACCGACTGCGGATGGTCGCCGATGTTTTTGATCCGGACCGGTCGCGGGTCGTGGATGAGGAGGCCGAGCACGCCCCGGCCGGTCGGCGGGTTGCCGATGGCGCGCCGCCTGCGTGCGTCGATCCCCGTGGTGACGAACTCGGTCAGGACGTCGCCTTCTCCGATCACGCCGAGGGCGCCGTAACGCGCGTCCGTGACCTGGGCGGCGAGATCGACGATCCGCTGCAGGACGATGGGCAGCGACAGCTCTGAGGCGAGCGTCAGCCCGGCCTCGAGCAGCACGTCCTTGCGGTCCCGGTCCTCGGCCACTTCCGCCGGGAATTTACGCCGAATTCCCCGGCCATGACAGGCCGGTTGCCTCTAGTGGCGAAGCCGCGACTGGCTGAACCTGTATCTCATGAGCACGCTGCTTCGGCACCGCACCGTCTCCGACGTGATGACCGTGCGTGTGCACGTCGCGAGCCCACAGACGCCGTTCAAGCACCTGGTGCGTCTGATCCAGGAAAACCACGTCAGCGCCGTCCCGATCGTCGACCGGCAGGGCACGCCGGTCGGCATCGTCTCGGAGGCGGACCTGCTGCTGAAAGAGCTGCGCGCCAAGCTCGCGGCCGACGGCCGGTTGCGGAACTGGCACAGGCGCCCGGACAGAAAGGCCGAAGGCGTGATCGCCGCCGACCTCATGACGTCGCCGGCACTCACGGTGCACGTCGAAACCCCATTGACCGAGGCGGCTCGTGTGATGCAGCAGCGGAACGTGCGCCGGCTCGTGGTCGTCGACGACCGCGGCCGCATCGCGGGCATCGTCTCCCGAAGCGACCTGCTGCAGATCTTCCTGCGCACGGATGAAGACCTGCGCCAGGAGATCGTGCGGACGGTCATCCCGGCCATGGTGCCCAGCGACTCCCGGACGGTCCGCGTGGACGTCCAGGCCAACGTGGTGACGCTTTCAGGAGAGGTCGACAGGCGAAGTGACGCCGAGATCCTCGGCAGGGTCACCCGCCAGGTCGACGGCGTCGTCGACGTCGTGAACGAGCTGTCCTACCGGTGGGACGACCTGCGAAGCCAGCGGGATCTGAACTAGCCGCGCGGAGCGGCCAATGGCCCGGCGTGCCGCGTTCTAGTATGGGATGGTGCACGTGTCGTTGAGCCGCGCCGGCGGCTTTGCCGCGCTCGCGGCGCCGGCCTTGATGTGGACCGAGTTCTTCACTCACGCGCTCTCACGCGCCGGCTACAACCTGCTCACCCGGCCGTTCAGCGACCTGGCCACGCGCGGCACGCCGCACGCGGTCGATTTCGACCTCGGCTTCTTCGTGCTCCCTGGCTTTCTGACCGTGCTGGTCGGCGTCGGGTTGTGGTTCGCGGCGCGCGGCGGCAGGTCATGGCGGCTGGGCGCGGTCCTGATCGTGGCCGCCGGCGTGTTCCTGTTCGGCGCCGGCATGTTCCCCCAGGACCACAGCTCCCTGGTCGAGATGCTGCTCCACGGGACGATGGCGCAGGTGTGCTTCGCCGTCGCGGCGGTCGCCCCCATCGTGCTGTTCCTCGGCTCCGTGCGCCACGCCCACCTCGACCCGCCGCGCCGGGTCTGGCTCGTGGCCGGCGTCGCGGCGCTCATGATCGAGATCATGGGGCTTGCCTTGAAGCCCATATGGGCGTACCCCGACGGCCTGTTCCAGCGCCCGTTCACCATCGTGCTGACCATCTGGTTCGTGGCCACGGGCATGTGGCTGCTGCGCTTGCGGAGGGCACCCGAGCTTCAGAATTCCCGGTGAGGTGAGCCGGGAGCGAATCCACTACCTCGACTGGCTGAAGGTGCTGATCGTGTACGGCATCCTTCTCTTCCACGCCTCGCTCGTCTTCACCGGCGGCACCTGGTTGGTCACGAACAAGCAGGGCAGTGTGGTTCTCAGCGCGTTCGCTGGCTTCTGCTTCCCATGGGGCATCCCGGCGATGTTCTTGATCGCCGGAGCGGACGCATATTTCGGCATTCGATCCATCACGCCACTGCAGTTCGTCTGGCGCCGCGTGCTGCGCTTGCTGCTCCCGATGGTCGTCGGCCTGTTCACGCTGTCGCCGTACCAGCGCTTCATCTCGAGCCACAGCCCGCCGCCGCCGCTGAGCAAGTTCCCTGCGTTCTACATGAGCTTCTTTCGCACCTTTCATTTCGACCCGACCCTGCAGTGGATCTCGGGCTACTGGCTGCACCTGTGGTTCCTCGGCTATCTCTTCGCCATCTCCGTCGTCTGCCTGCCCTTCCTGGGGTGGCTCCGTCGCGAAGGCGGCCTGCGCTTCACGTCCTACCTGGTCCGGTTTGCCAACCTGCGCGGCGGAATCCTCATCCTCGCCGCGCCTCTGGTGCTGTTCCAGCTGGCGCTGCGACCGTTCTTCCCCTCCTACCAGGATTGGGCCGACGTCGCCACGTACGTGTTCGTCTTCGCCATGGGTGCGCTTCTGTTCAGCGACCGAAGGTTCGAGGCAGCGATCCGCCGCGAGATCCACTGGATCGTCGTGATCGGCGTGTTCTCGGTCATCGGAGTGGCCGGCATCTTCTCGACCGTGCGCTACAACCTGCTGGCGCTTCCCGGGCTGCCGGGTGCCGAGGATGCGGCGTTCGCGATGTTCTGGACGTACGACGTGTGGGCGTGGAACCTGGTCGTGCTCTACATCGGCATCCGCTGGCTCGACCGGCCGAACCGCGCGATGTCCTACGCGCAGGAATCGATCCTGCCCTTCTACGTGATCCATCACCCGGTGGTGGTGACCATCGCCGCGTACGTGGTCGCGTGGAGCCTCGGTGTGTGGTCGAAGTGGGCGATTATCGTGTTGCTCGGCTATGCGATCACGCTCACCCTCTATGAGCTCGGCGTGCGCCGGTGGGGCGTGATGCGCACGATCTTCGGCCTCGGCCCGAAGCGTCGACGGGCCGAACCCCAGCCGGCGCTGTCTCGCGCTTGAGTTGAAGCCCGTCCTCGTGATCGCCGCGCTCGAGGAGGAAGCGCACGAGCTCGTGCGCAGGATGCCGCGCTCCGAGAACGTGGGCCCTCGGCTTGCGATCTGGGAAGGCGACGGTCTCGTGGTCCTGGTCGCGGGCGTCGGCAAGGTCGCGGCGGCGATGGCGACGCAGTATGCGTGCGACGTGTTCAAGCCGCGAGCCGCAGTCGCGATCGGGCTCGCGGGGGCACTGGAGGAAGGGGTGCGTCCCGGGCAGGTCATAGTCGCCGGCGGCGCGGTCCAGCACGACTTCGACGCACGCCCGCTGACCGAGGAGCGGAGCGTGGTTCCGGGCCTCGGGCTCTCGACGATCAACGCCGACCCGGCGGCGGCGGAGAAGGTCTTGATCGCGGCGCGTCTGGAGTCGCGCGACGCCAGGTCCGGCCTGGTGCTCACGGGCGATCAGATCGTGACCTCACGCGCCGTGCGCGATGCGCTCCTGCGCGACTTCCCGGATGCGGCGTGCATCGACATGGAGACGGCGTCGGTGGCGCAGGTGGCGCATCAGAACGGAGTGCCGTGGACGGCGCTGCGGGTGATCTCCGATTCGGCGGACGAGACGTTCGACCTGCGTCGCGTCATGGGCCTCGGCGTCAGCACCGCGGCCAAGCTGTTCGAGAGCATCATTCAGACGGTGGCCAACGACCTTTGAGCGATTCTTCGCTGCGCTGGCTCTCGGCAACGGAGATCCTGGCGCGCAAACCCGATCCCGCGGCCGTCGTCGATTCTCACCTCGATGCCATCGACCGTTTTAATCCTCGTCTCCGCGCGTTCGTCCACGTGGATCACGGCGCGCGCTCGACCACCGGCGTGACGTTTGCGGTCAAGGACAGCCAGCCGGTGGCGGGCATGCCGTACACGTACGGCACCGCCACGTGGCGGGACCGCATCGCGCCCGAGGACGCCGTGCCCGTGGCCCGGGCCCGCGCCGCCGGTATGGCCGTCCTCGGCAAGACCAACGTGCCCGAGCTGGCCGCATCGATCGGCACCGCGAACGCGCTCTTCGGCGCCACCCAGAACCCGTGGCGCGACGGCGTCACGCCGGGAGGATCCAGCGGGGGCAGCGGCGCGGCGGTCGCGGCGGGCCTTTGCACGGTCGCGCTGGGCGGCGACACGGGCGGCTCGATCCGAATCCCGGCGTCGTGCTGCGGGGTGGTCGGGCTGCGGCCGACTCCCGACCGCGTTTTCTCGGAGGAGGTCGATACGACCGTGCTGCAGTCGCGCGGACCGATGACGCGGACGGTGGCGGACGCGAGGTACCTCTTCTCGGTGATGACCTCGACCGCGCCGGACGGCGCCGCGCCGAAGCGACGCGCGCTCGTCGGCGTGGCATATGGGGACGCCGAGCAGGCATGCCAGGAGGCGTGCCGGCGCGCCGCCGGCGCGCTCGAGAAGGCGGGCCACGAAGTCGAGGAGATCCCCTGGGACCCGCGGCCGGTCTGCGACGGCTACGGCGTCGTGCGCCGTGCCAGCATGGCCAGCTACCCCATCGACCTGTCCACGTTCGGTCCCGGCATCCAGAAGCTCGCCGCCGAGGGACGGAGCCTCAGCGCGATGGACTACTTCCACGCTTTCGAATCGGCGACGCACGCCGCCAACCGATGCGTCGCCATCCCGCTGCAGACCCGGTACGACTTCTTGCTCACACCGACGCTCGGCATGCTGCCGATGGCGATCGAAAAGGTCCCGGCGTTCCTGGGCGACGAGTGGGCGAAGTACGTCCAGTTCGTGCTCCCGGTGAGCTTTGCGCGCAATCCGGCCGTGTCGGTGCCGGCCGGCCTGCAGGACGGTTTGCCCGTCGGCGTGCAGCTGGTCGGCCAGTTCGCGCGCGAGTACGAGCTGCTGGACTTCGCCGAAGAGCTGGAGAAGATGCCTGGCTTCGGTTTTCAGCGGCCGCCCGGGGTCGACGCGTGAAGGCTCAGCGGGTCGACATGTTCGTGTGCCCGTCGGCGACTCCGGCCGACACGTCGTGTCTGCAGAAGCTGGCCGACTCCGGACAGATCAAGCCCGACACGCTCGTCGCGCTCGTGGGCAAGACCGAAGGCACCGGCTTCCACGACGACTGGGGCCGCGTGTGGGCGGACGTGGCGCTGCGGGACTGGACGGCGCGGTTCCTCGGCATCCCGGTGGACGAGGTCGCCAGGCGCGTGATCTTCGTGCTCTCGGGCGGGTGCCCGGGAGTGATCACGCCGCACATCGCGGCCGTGACGCGCGAGTGGGTCGAGGTCGATTCGCCCTCGCGCGACAAGCGCCTTGTCGTCGGGCGGGCGGGCTCCGACGCCATCGCACCCGAAGAGGTCGGGCGCATGGGGATGATGCGCAAGGTCGCCACGGCCACGCGCGAGGCCATGGAGGACGCGGGGCTGTCGGACCCCAAAGACGTGCATCTGGTGATGGTGAAGGTCCCCGGCCTGACGGTCGCCTCCATCCGCGACGCGGAGTCGCGCGGCCACACTGTCGTTTCGCATGACCTGACGTTTGGGCCCGAAGGCGCGGGCTCGTACGCCAACGACGGCGCCGCGCTCGGCGTGGCGATGGCGCTGGGCGAGGTGCCGGAGTCGAAGCTCTCGGACGAGGTCGTGCGGCGCGACTGGGACCTCTATTCGGAGGTCGCGATGACGTCGTCGGGGGGCGAGAAGCGACATGGTGAGGTGGTCGTGTTCGGAAACTCGACCGCGTCGGTGAGCCCTCTCGTCATCGGCCACGCGGTGACGAAAGACTTCATCGACGCGGGCGGAGTGCGCAATGCGTTGCGCTCGGCCGGGCTGCGTTTCACGGACGGCCTGCCCGACGAGGCAGACCTGGGCAGGCTCGTGCACGTGTTCGCCAAATCGGTGATACCCGGGAGTGACCGGGTCCGCGGCCAGCGGATCACCCTGCTCGACGACGCGGACGCCTATCAGATCGGCAAGGCGCTGGGCGGGATGCTCATCGCGTCGGTGACCGGCCGCACGACCAACTACGTCAGCGGCGGTGAGCGGAACTCGCACCAGGGGCCGCCGGGCGGGAACATCGTGGCGGCGGTGGTGCGGGCCGAACCCCGGCGATAGTCGCGACTACCGTCCATTCACTGCGTCGAAAGGCGTCGATAGTCGCGACTAACGCCGGTTCTGGCTAGGCGGTGGTGAAGACCTCGACCTTGGGCGAGTCGTCGAGCGTCCGCTCCAGGCTCGTGAACTCGGACCGCTTGTGGAAGTTGTCCATCGCGTCCGACGACTCCCAGCGCTCGATGAGCACGATCTGCGTCGGCTCCCGGTCGCTGCTCGTGACCTGGGCGCCGTAGCATCCGTTCGCATCGCGGGCGGCCTCGGCGGCCGATTTCAGAACGCCGGCGACCTCGTCTCGGCGCCCCGCGCCGGGTTCATGCCTCTCGACTCTCACCACAGTTGCGTGATCGTTCATGCAGTTAAGAACGCGCCGCATGGCCGCACGACGCCTACCCAGGGCGGTCGTAGCGGTAGACGATGCCGATCGCGTAAGCGTCGGTGCCTGGCCAGTGGGCGCGGATATCCGAGTAGTCGGCCGCCGTGCCGCAGTGACCCGTCGGCGGCTGTGGGGGCGCCTGGAGGCTACGGTCGATGATCAGAAGGCAGCCTCCACCGTTGCGGTAGTCGGCGGTCGAGAGGTAGCTGCGCCCAAACGGGGCGTCGACGGGCAGCGTCTCGATCTTGTCCATCGTCGGCGAATAGCGGGTCTTGTCTTCGACCGCTTTGTCGATCGTCAGCTGGTCGGCGTACGGGTCACCGCTGCCTCGGTAGACGACCAGCGCCTGCGCCGTGCAGGTGTGCTGTTGCACCCAGCCGGCGACGTAATCGCGGCAGCCCAGGTCGCGTCCCTCGTAAACGACGGTTTTGGGAAACGAAAGCGCCAGCTCGCCCGGAATCTGCTGATGCGGCGGGCCGATCACGTTGAACGCCAGCAACGCGCCCATCAAGACACACGCCGCCCCGGCCAATCCGAGAACGGGAATCCACGGAATCGGCGAGAGCACGTCGATGGCGAGCAGCGTCGTCGCCACGGCCGGCAGGATCACGAGCAGCGGCGCCAGGCCGACCGCCGGAAGGGGATCGGCCGATTGCATCGGGTACTGGCTGAGGGCGGCCCACGTCAACGCGAAGATGGCCAGGTTGGCCACGCCCAAAAGCACCGCCGGCCACGTCGCCGGCCGTCGCCAACGCCACGCGAGGAGCAGGATCACGACGAGCGGAGGCACGAACGGCGCCGCCGCCACCAGTAAGAAGAACGGAGCGAGGTTGAGGCACCAGCCGGCGCACGCCGGCGGCCTCGCCGTCAGATAGGCCGCGATAGAGATCAGCAGCAGGACGGGCACCAGCAGGCAGACCCCCTGCACCAGCAGGGCCCTGCGCAGCAGCGTCATGTCGAGAGCTGGAACAGCCTCAGCGGTGACAGCGGCATTTCCGTGATCGGGATGCCGGTCGCGTCCTCGATCGCCGACGCGAGCACCGCCCCGACCGGGATCGTCCCCGCCTCCCCCGCCCCTTTGACCCCCAGAGGGTTCAGCGGCGAAGGCGTCTCGATGTGGTCGATCTCGATCGCCGGGATCTCGGTCGCGTACGGCATCAGGAACTCCATGAAGGACGCATTGCGCAGCTGGCCGTCGGCATCGTAAGCAAGCCGCTCGTAAAACGCTCCCCCTATCCCCTGCGCGACGCCGCCTTCGATCTGGCCCTGGAGCACGAGCGGGTTGATCACCCGGCCGCAGTCGTGGACGACGACGTACCTCAGGATCTCGAGGCGATAGGTCTTCGGATCGACCCGCACGTACGCCGCATGACAGCCGGACGCCCACGTCGACGCCGGTGGGCTGTAGTAACCCGTCGCCTCGAGGCCGGGCTGCTCGCCGTCGCCGAGCGGCGGACCCGGCCGCGGCCTGGCCGAGAACTGGGTCGCCGCCTCGGTGCCGCCGCCGAACGCGTAACGCACGGGATTGGCCAGGACGGCCACCGCGCCGAGCGGCATCCCGCGGCTCGGTGATCCCTTGACCTGGACGCGGCCGTCGACCAGCTCGAGGTCGTCCGGGTTCGCCTCCAGGTGCTCGGCAGCGACGTGCCTGGCTTTGTCTGCGACCATGCGCGCCGCCACGTGCATGGCGTTGCCGGCCGTGACGGCGCCGCGTGACGCGAACGTGCCGACCCCCCACGGGAAGCGGCGCGTATCGCCGCTCGTGACCTCGACATCATGGACGTCGACGCCCAGCTCGTCGGCGACGACCTGCGCCCATACCGTCCTGTGCGCCTGGCCCTGGCTCGGGATCCCGGTCGCGGCGACCACCTTGCCCGACACCAACACCTGCACGTGCGCGCCTTCGTACGGCCCCACGCCCGTGCCCTCGACGTAGACCGCGACGCCCATGCCGACACCATCGCCCTCCGGCTTCGGGCCCAGCTTCTCGAGCGCCCGATCGAGCAGCTCCGGATAGTTGCCGCTGTCGTACACGACGGTGTTCCCGTCCTGCCACGCGACGCCGACGTCGTACGGAAACGCGTCCGGCTGGATCAGGTTGCGCCGCCTGATCTCGACGCGGTCGAGCTTCAGCTCGGCGGCGATCGCATCCAGCGTCCGCTCCATCACGAAGCACGCGTGCGGCCGGCCGGCTCCGCGGTACGGCGAGGTGGGCGTCGCGTTCGTGTAGACGTCGCGAAAGCGCACGCGATAGTTCGGCACGCGATACGGGCCGGGAAGCTGGCCCGCCGTGATGATCGGCAGGATGATCCCGTACGGCGTGTAGGCGCCGGCGTCGTGGATGAATTCGTCGCTGAGCGCCAGCACCCGGCCGTCGGCGTCGAAGCCGACCTCGACCTCGTGCACCTGGCCGCGTTCCTGATTGACGGCGGTGAAGTGCTCCTGCCGGTCCTCGGTCCACTTGACGGGACGGCCGAGCTGCATCGCCGCGTGCGGCACGAGCAGCTCGTCGGGGTAGAAGAGCATGATCTTCGGCCCGAAACCACCTCCGACGTCGGGCGCGATGACCTCCACGTTCGACTCCGGCAGACCAAACAGCACCGCGAGCCCGCCCCGGATCGACGTCGGCGACTGCGTCGAGTCGTAAACGGTCAGCTTGCGTTCGGTCTCCGACCAGCGAGCCCAGACGCCTCGGGCTTCGAGCGGGCTCGCCGCCGCGCGCTCGTAGCGCAGGCGAAGCGACTTGCGCAACGGAGCCGCCGCCAGCGCTCTTCCGACGTCGCCCGTCTCCTGGAGCATCTCCGCCGCGACGTTGCCCGGAACGTCGTCGTGGACGAGATGCTCGGCCCGCGCCGCCACCTCCGGCGTGATGACCACCGGCAGCGGCTCGTACTCCACCTGCACCAGCTCGGCCGCATCCTCGGCGACGTAGCGGCTTTCGGCGACGACGAACGCGACCGCCTCGCCGGCGTAGCGGACCACCTCTGACGCCAGGCAGCGCTGGGTGCGGCCGTGGGTGAGGTTCGGGTGCGGGATGAGGAGCGGCAGGTCGACATCGCCGAACGGCAGGTCCGCCGCCGTGTAGACGGCGACCACGCCGGGCATCTCGCGAGCGGAGCTCACGTCGATCGAGGTGATGCGCGCGTGCGCGTACGGCGAGCGCACGAAGGCGCACTCGAGGGCGCCCTCACCGATGTCGTCGGTGTAGCGCCCGCGACCCCGGAGCAGCCGGTCGTCCTCCAGGCGCTGCACCGGTGCGCCGAACCAGCGCGTGGTCATGGGGAAAGTTCCACGGCACGATGCACGGCGCGGCGGATCGACGCGTAACCCGTGCAGCGGCAAAGGTTGCCGGCGATGCCCTCGTCGATCTCCTGCGCGGTCGGCTTCGGATGCTGCGCCAGCAACCCGACCACCGACATCACGAAGCCAGAAGTGCAGAAGCCGCACTGCAGCGCGTGACATTCGTGGAAGGCCTGCTGCACCGGGTGCAGCGGCGCGCCATCAGGCGCGAGGCCTTCGATGGTGGTGATGTCGTGGCCCTCCGCCTGCACCGCGAAAATCAGGCACGAGCGCACCGGCGCGCCGTCGAGCAGCACGGTGCAGCACCCGCACACGCCATGCTCGCAGCCGACGTGCGTCCCGGTCAGGCCGAGGTCGTGGCGCAGGTGGTCGGAGAGAAGACGGCGGGGGTCGACCGGCTCCGGATGCTCGACGCCGTTGACCTTCATGCCGCGAACACCTTCTCGGTGAGGACGTCGACGAGGTGGAGTCGAAACTCCGGCGTCGCCTCGAGGTCGCCGCTGGGCTGCAGGCCCGCGGCCGGCGTCTGCGGGTCGGCCATGACCGGCGTGGCCGCGACTCCGAACAATGCCAGGCTGTCGCCCGCACGGACGACGCCGGCGAGCGCGAAGTCGCCGTGGCGGCGCGACTCCTCGAGGATGGCGTAGGGCCCGACCAGCTCGGGGAACCAGGCCTCGACCATCACCTCGTCGGGTGCGAGCGCCGTCTCGAAAACGCCCGTGAACAGCTGCTCCGCCGCGATCAGCCTTTCGCCGCGAACCGAGCGCGCCAGCACGTTGCCGCCGAGCGCGAGGAGCACGGCAGGGAGCTCCGACGCGGGGTCGGCGTGAGCGAGACTGCCGCATACCGTTCCGCGGTTGCGGATGACCCGGTGGGCGACGAGCCGGACCGCGGCCACAAGGAGCGGGCAGATGCGCGCCGCGTGGTGCGAGTCCTCGACGGCCGCCTGCCGGGCCAGCGCCTGCACCGCCACGCCGCCATCGCGCTCATAGATCCGGTCCAGGCCCGCGATGCGATTGATGTCGACCAGGTGCTGAGGCCGGGCGAGCCGGAAGTTGAGGAGGGGGATCAGCGACTGGCCGCCGGCGAGCACCTTGGCGTCCTCGAGCGAGGCGAGCATCGAGCACGCCTCTTCGATGGTCGAAGGCGCGTGGTACTCGAAAGGCGCCGGCTTCAATCGATCATGGCGACGGCGCGGCACAGCGCGGCCTCGCCGCCCTGGAATCGCCACGGGAAGCACCCGAACTGGATCTTGCGGTCAAGCACCTCGTCGAGCTGGCCGCCAAGGTTCTCGATGTGCACGACGTCGTGTGGAAAGAGCAGCGTGTGCATGATCTGGTAGTCGGCCTTGGGGAAGATCTCGTCGAGGCTCTTGCCGAGCTTCTTCTCCGCCTCCTCGGCCTCGTCGGCGCGGATCTTGCGAATCACGGTGTTCATCGGGTGGTCGGCGCTCCCCGCGTCGACGGCGAGCCAGCGGATGCGCCGGTCGAGCACCCACTCGGCGAAGCGCCGGGACGGACCGGGGTGGCGGATGAAATAGCGGGTCTCGTCGACACGCGAGCGGTCGGTCCAGTTCTCCGGGTAGTAGCGGTGGTATCCGGTGCGGATGATCAGGATGTCCCGCGCGTCGATCTTGATCCCCGTGTCCTTCTCCCAGCGCTCGAAGTGCTCGGGTTCGTACACGTCGTAGTCGCCGAGGCCGTAGCGCTGCAGGTCGACGACGCACGCCGGGCCGATGAGGAAGTCGAGCGGCAGGTCGCCGATGAACTTGCCGCCGGTCAGGAAGTGCGCGGGAGCGTCGAGGTGCGTGCTCACGTGCAGCGTCATCGTGATCTCCTGGCCACCCGCCTTCTCGAAGGCGAGGCGCTTGATCCACCGGATCGCGGGCCCTGGATAGCCCGCGAACGCCGGCGTGTGGAGCGAGAAATCCTGCGTCAGATCGAGGAATCTCATTGCTTGATCAGCGCCGAGCGCTGCACCTTGCCCATCGCGTTGCGCGGCAGGGCGTTGACCGCGACCACTCTCTTGGGGCACTTGTACGCGGCCAGACGTTCGTGAGCGAAGGCGATGAGCTCCTTCTCATCGAGCCGCACCGCTGTCGAGGGCACGACGAACGCGGTGACCTCCTCGCCCCACTTCTCGCTCGGGACGCCGGCCACGGCGACCTCGTGGACCGCGGGATGGGTCTCGAGGACGAGCTCGACCTCGCGCGGGTAGACGTTGAAGCCGCCGGTGATGATCAGCTCCTTGATGCGGCCGCGGATCGCGAGGCTCCCCGAATCGTCGATCTCCCCCACGTCGCCGGTGCGGAAAAAGCCGTCGTCGGTGAAGGCTTCGGAGGTCGCCTGCGGGTTGCTCCAGTAGCCCTGGAACACCTGCCCGCCTCTCAGCAACACCTCGTTCTGCTCGCCGAGCTTGACCTCGACGCCCGGGAACGGGAACCCGACGCGACCGGGCAGCCGCGGACCGTCGTATGGGTTGGTGACCACGATCCCGCCTTCGGTGATGCCGTACCGCTCGACCGGCGGCTGGCCCAACAGCCTGGCGCAGCGCTCGAACAGGGCCGGCGGCAGCGGCGCAGAGCCGCAGACGAACACGCGCACGTGCGACAGGTCTGTCGGGTTCTCATCGAGCCACTCGCACAGGCGCTGATACATCGAGGGCACGCCGAAGAGCATGGTCCCGCCGTGCCTCAGCTCGTGCACCACGTTCTCAGGCGTGAAGGAGACCATGACGGCGCTGCCGCCGCCGAGCAGCGTCCCGTGGAGGCCCATGCCCAGCCCGTGCAGGTGGAAGAGCGGCAGCGCGTGCACGAGGACGTCGTTCGACGTCCACCGCCAGACCTCCAGCGCCCCGCGGCCCTGGGCGAGGAAGTTGCCGTGGTCGATGACCGCGCCTTTCGGCCGGCCGGTGGTGCCGGAGGTGTAGAGGATGGCGGCCGGGCTCTCCGGGGTGAGCGGAGGCAGAGGCGGCACGACGCCGGACGGCAGGTCGTCCACGGGCAGGACCTCGACGCCGAGCCTGCCCGCGATCTCGGCCCGCGGCCGGTCCGCGATCACCAGCCTGGGCTCGGAATCCGTGAGGATGTGCTCCGCCTCGGCCGAGTGGTAGTCCGGGTTCATCATCACCGCGACCGCGCCTGCGCGCTGGATGCCGAGGTAGGCGATCACCCAGTCGAGCGAGTTGGCGGCGTACAGCGCCACGCGGTCGCCCACCTCGACGCCGGCCGAGTGCAGGCCGCCCGCGGCCTCCGCGGCCGCGACTCCCAGCTCGTCCCGTGTCACGCTGCGCCCGCCTGACCGCAGGACCACCTCGCGCCCCGGCCTCAGCAGCTCTTGCGCGAGCGTCCCGCGCCGCAGCTGCTGTCGGAGTAAGGCGATCTCCTGCGTCAAGAGCCAAACGATAGCGAGCGCTAAGCGTCCGCCGTCCCGGCCGGCTCCTCCGTGTCGGCCATGTGACCCGGGCGGAGAACCTGGTACAGGACGATCGCGCCCAGCGCGCCGAGGGCCAGGTTGTTGAGCTCGAAGTCGCCGAACTTCACGTCCGCCCCTCCGGCGGCCAGGATGAGCGGGACCGCCGCCACCGCGAGGTTGGCACGCCGGCCGAAGTCGACGCGGCCGTCGACCCAGATCTTGGCGCCGATCACGGCGATCAGCCCGAACAGGTACAGCTCTATCCCGCCGATCACGCTGCTCGGGATGCTGTCCACCAGCGCGCCAAACTTGGGGATGAAGCCGAGGAGGATCGCGGCGACCGCGGCGACGATGAACACCCAGATCGAGAACACGCGCGTGACGCCCATGACGCCGATGTTCTCGGCATACGTCGTCTCACCCGTGCCGCCGAACAGGCCGCTGACGATGGTGCCAATGCCGTCGCCCATGAACGTGCGGCCGAGCATCGGGCTGAGGTCGCGCTTCATGATGCCGCTGATTGCGAACACGTGGCCGGCGTTCTCGGCCACCAGGATCAGCGGGATGAACCAGAACAGGCTGAACTGGTGCACGGGGTCGCCGAAGCTTGGGAACGAGAACTTCGGGAAGCCGAGCCAGTCGGCGCTCTGCACGCCCGAGAAGCTGACGTGGCACGCCGCTTTGGCGCCGCTGCAGGCCGGGTCGATCAACGCCACGATGTAGCCGATCACCACCGCGAAGAGCACGGGCAGCAGGCGCGGAAACCCGCGAAGGTAGACGCTGGCGACGACCGCCACCAGCAGCGTCACCGTGGCCGTGAACAGGTCGCCCTTGTAGTTGTTCCAGGCGGCGCCGGCCAGGGCGATGCCGATGACCGCGACCACGGTGCCGGTGACGACCGGCGGCAGCAGGAAGCGGATGGCGTTGATGCCGACGAAGTGCACGACCACGCCGATGAGGAGGTAGATGACCCCCGCGATGACGATGCCGCCGTACGCCAGGTCGTGATGGCCGGAGCTCCCGCCCTGGATCGCCAGCACCGCGCCCAGGAAGGAAAAGGACGAGCCGAGGTAGCTGGGCACCTTGCGCCCGGTGACGAACAGAAAGATGAGCGTCGCGACGCCGCTGAAGAAGATGACCGTGTTCGGGTTGAAGCCGAGGATGATCGGGACGAGGACCGTCGCGCCGAACATGGCCAGCACGTGCTGGGCGCCCAGCAGGATCGTTTGCGGCCACGGCAGCCGGTCCTCCGGGTAGACGACGCCGCGCTCGCGCTTCGAAGTTGCCACCGCCATGGCCGAGCCCTCCGATATGGCCCGGGCCAACCGGACCCGGCGCTAAGTTAAGCCCGCCATGTGGGCTTTGCAAGATGGGCGTCTTGCCGACGGCACCGTGGCCGGCGTCGTCGTCGACGGCGACCGCGTCGTCCGCGTCGGGCCGCGGGCGGCGGCGGGGGTGGAGACGGTGGTCGACGCCGCCGGCAAGCTGGTGCTCCCGACCTTCATCGACGGCCACGTACATCTCGACAAGGTCCTGATCCGGGGCGAGCTGCGCGAGCACGACGGCACGCTCCGCGGGGCCATCGACGCGATCCACGAACGCAAACGCCGCTACACGGTCGACGACGTGCGCGGGCGGGCGCGGCAGGTGATCGAAGACTCGGTTCGGCTCGGCACGACGCGGCTGCGCTCGCACGTGGACGTGGACACGATCGGCGGCCTGGTGCCCCTCGAGGGCGTCATGGCCGCGGCGAAGGAGTGCGCCGACATCGCCCAGGTCCGCACGATCGCCTTCCCGCAGGAGGGATTGCTCCGCGACCCTGGAGCGTATGACCTGATGGAGGCCGCGCTCGAGGCCGGGGCGGACGTGGTCGGCGGGATGCCCCACTGGGAGCCGGACGAAGGCGCGCAGCGGGAGCACGTGCGGCTGTGCTTCGAGCTCGCCGAGCGCTTCGACCGAGACCTCGACATGCACGTCGACGAGACGGACGACGGCGGCGTCAGGACGCTCGAGATGGTCGCCGACGAGGCGCTCCGCCGCGGCTTTGCCGGCAGGGTGTGCGCGGGCCACGTGTGCTCACTGGCCGCCGCCGACCAGGATTACGCGGACCGAGTGATCGAGAAATGTGCCCGCGCGGGCATCTCCATCGCGGCCAACCCGGTGACCAACCTCGTCCTGCAGGGCCGCGGCGACCGCGGTCTCGTCCGGCGCGGCACGACGCGGATCGCGGAGCTGCGCGCGGTCGGCGTCAACGTGCTTTTCGGCCAGGACTGCGTCAACGACGGCTTCTACCCGTTCGGCCGCGGGTCGATGCTCGAGGTCGCCCTGATCTCGGCCCACGCGGCCCACCTGACGACCAAAGCGGACCTCGCCTTCGCGCTGCGCGCCGTCACCGACGCGCCGGCGGCGGCGATGCGCCTTGACGACTACGGCCTGCGCCCGGGCTCGCGCGCCGACCTGCAGCTCTTCGCCGCGCCAAGCTGGGCGGAGGCCCTCCGGCTGCAGGCGCCGCCCGAGAAGGTGTGGTTCGGCGGACGGTTGGTGGCGGAGAACCGCGTGAGCTCTGAGCTACATCGCCTGGGCTGACCGGCCGATGGCGAGTACGGGCACCTGGCCGCGCAGCCCTCGCACCTTGCGCTCGGCGAGCACAGCCAGTCCGTAGGGGCGCAGCATCGCCTCGAGCTGAGCCCTCTCGGGAAACTGCCGCAGCCTCAGCGCCCTGCGCACGTAACGCATGAACCCGTCGACGACGAAGTCCGCCAGCAGCCAGCGCCCGCCCGGCTTGAGCACGCGCGCCACCTCGGCGACGGCGCCCCGCTGGTCGTCCCAGTGGTGGAACGTCATCGTGCTGAACGCGAGGTCGAACTGGCCGTTGGCGAAGGGCAGCTTCTCGGCCGGCGCCACCTGGAATCGGATGCGGCTGCCCGCCGGCAGCACGGCCTGCGCCTGCTTGATCATCCCGCGAGCCGCGTCGACGCCTTCGAGCGTCGCGCCCGGAAACCGCCGTTCGGCGCTGCGCAGGAGCCGGCCTGTCCCGCAACCGACGTCGAGGATGGCGATCGGCTTCGGCATCTCGGCCGCGGCGAGGTCGAGCACCGCCTCCTGCACAGGTTCAAAGACGAGGCGCTGGAGGTAGTGGCGCTCGTAAGTGCCTGACCAGCGCTCGAAGCGGTCGACGTCGCTGCGTGAACGACTCAATCGAGGCGCCGCGGATCGTCCGCCTTCGTGATCGGGTTGGCGGCCCTTGGCCGCACCGGTGAGAGGTGGATCTTGATCTTTACGCCCGGCGCCGTGAAGCCCGTGCGCAGGTGCTGGTTGTCGCAGAACGGCTTGTGCTGCGACTCACCGCACCGGCACAGCGTCGCGCGCGGGAGCACTTCGACCGAGCCGTCGTCGCGCGTGACATGGATCTGGCCGACGACCATGAGCGGCCCGTCACGCACCGGCGTCACCCTGGCCGGTCCACGATGTTCTTCCTGCGTCCCGCCATCGAGTCGCCGGTACTGAAGCGCTCCGCTCGGACACGTCTCGACGACCGTGGCGATGGTGTCCGCATCGCCCGCGTCGGGCATGGCCCACGGCCGCCGGTCGAGCTTGAACACGGCGGGCGAACCGCGCAGGCACTCGCCGACGTGGATGCACAGGTCGAGGTCGAAGCTGACCTCGATGTCACGACCGCGGTAGACCTTGCGCACCGCTCCCACCATAGACTTCTCCCTGCATGCCCGAGGGGGTGGCGTCGGCATCACGGGCCCGTCGGTCGAGGCACGCGCCGGGCAAGGCGATGATCTCGTCGGACCGCATCTCGCATCGCGTGCACCAGATGGGCCGCGACATCTCCGAGGTCTACGCGAACATCGACACGCCGCTGGTGCTCGTGGCGATCCTCAAAGGCGCGACCGTGTTCGCCGCCGACCTGCTGCGCAGCCTGTCGATTCCGGCAGAGCTCGAGTTCGTCCGCGCCGCGAGCTATGGCGCAGGTACGAGAAGCAGCGGGCGCGTGAAGATCGCACACATGGTCGAGGGCTCGCTGGAAGGCCGGCACGTGTTGCTCGTCGAGGACATCGTCGACTCGGGGCGGACCATCGACACGATCCTGAAGAAGTTCCGGCGCATGAGGCCGGCGTCCCTGCGGGTCGCCGCGCTGCTCGACCGGCCCGCGCGGCGGGAGATCGACGTGGCGATCGACTTCACCGGTTTCGTCATCCCGGACCGGTTCGTGATCGGGTACGGGCTCGACTATGCCGGTCTGTACCGGGAGCTGCCGGGGATCTACGCCCTTAGCTAGACCCCAGCACATGGGCGATAGTCGCGACTACCGACCAATCTGCTCGCTGAGTCCCGGCGTTAGTCGCGACTATCGCCGGGTCAGACCGCCGGGACTGCGGGTTTCGGCGCCGGCTTGAGGAAGTCGACCGGCTCCTCACGGTCATCCCACATGACAGTCGTCCGCTCGGGCTCGGTCCGGGCGACGATGCGCCCGCCCCGCAGCACCAGCTTGCGCGGCGCGATGAGCCGTATCGCATCCATCTCCGTCGGCGCGGCGAACGCGCACAGGTCGGCGCGGCACCCCGGCAGCAGGCCGTACTTCTCGAGCCCAAGGGCGCTCGCCCCGTTCCAAGTGATCATGTCCATCAGGGTCCGCAGCTCGCCGTGGCCCGACATCTGGCCGTAGTGCGCGAGCACGAACGCCGACTGCATCGGGTCGCCGTAGCCCAGCGGGTACCACGGGTCCATCACCGAGTCGTGGCCGATGCACACGTTGACCCCGGCCGCGAGCAGCTCCTTCACCCGGGTGTGCCCGCGACGGATGGGATAGCCGTCGAACCGCCCCTGCAGGGTCGAGTTGTCGAGCGGATTGGTGACCATGTGCATCTGCGCGCGCTTGAGGTTGTTGATGAGCCGGTACGCGTAGGCGTTGCTGTAGGAGTGCATCGCGGTGGTGTGGCTCGCCGTCACCCGCCCGCCCATGCCCAGACGGATGGTCTCCGCGGCCATCACCTCGACGAAACGGGACTGGTCGTCGTCGGTTTCGTCGCAGTGGATGTCGACGCGCAGCCCTTTGTTCGCGGCGAGCGCGAACGCGAACTTCACCGACAGCTCGCCGTACTCGCGCGTCAGCTCGAAGTGCGGGATGGCGCCGACGACGTCGACCCCGAGGTCGACCGCCTTGCGCATGAGGTCCTCCCCACCCTCGAAGGACATGATTCCCTGCTGGGGGAAGGCGACGAGCTGCAGCGTCATCTGGTCGCCGATCTCCTTGCGCAGCTCGACCAGCGCTCGCACCGCCTTCAGCTCGGGATCGCACACGTCGACGTGGCTGCGGACGAACTGGACGCCGTTGGCGAGCTGCCAGCGCAGCACCGTGCGGACGCGCTGCTTCACGTCCTCGACCGTGAGCGTCTTCACCCGTTCGGCCCAGATGGCGATGCCCTCGAACAGGGACCCGGTCTGGTTGTGCCGCGGCTCGCCCTCGGTGAGCACGGCGTCGAGGTGGATGTGGGGCTCGACCAGAGCCGGCGTGACGAGCGCCCCGTTCAGCTCCATGGTCTGTCGTGCCTCGGGCTCGAGGTCGCTGATGTGCCCGTCCTTGATGCCGATGTCCCGGGTCTCCATCTCGCCCGGCAGCCTTGCGCCCCGCAGCAGCAAATCCAGCATTCGACGGAATCCTAACTTGCCCTTAAACTTCCCGGCGTATCTGCCGGCGGTCGCTTTTTTGAGGGGAGAGGCGCCTATGCAGTCCATCGAAGAAGTCGAAAAACACGTACCTCTTCGAGAGGGTGTTTACGGGGAACGTGTCGCGACCGTCGAGCCCGGTGGCGTCGAGTTCATAGGCCATACGGAACGCCATGGCAAGCCGATCGACCTGTTCTGGACATGGCTCTCCCCAAACCTCGAGTTCGCCACCGTCTTCGTCGGCGTCCTTGGCGTCGCGATCTTCGGTCTGAGCTTCTGGGAGACCGCGGCGGCCATCCTCATCGGGACCGCGCTCGGCTCGGCGACGCACTACGTCCTCTCGTCATGGGGCCCGAAGTTCGGCGTGCCGATGATGGTCCAGAGCCGTGGCGCCTTTGGCTTCCTCGGCAACGTCCTGCCGGCCGGCCTCAACGCGTTTACCGGCGCGATCGGCTGGTTCATCGTGAACAGCGTCAGCGGCGCGTTCGCCCTGCTTGCGCTCGTGAACCTCTCCAACTCGTGGTTCTGGCTGGGATTCCTCGTCATCGTGGTCGCTCAGGTGCTGGCCGCGACGTTCGGCCACAACTTCATCCACCTGTTCGAGCGCTTCGCGCTTCCTTTGCTCGGAATCGTGTTTCTCGCCGCGACGGTGTCCATCTTCTCGCACGCCAACGTCAGCTTCGGAGCCGCGGCGGGGACGAATCACTTCGCCTCCTTCACCCTGCTCCTTACGGCAACGTTTGGATACGCGGCCGGATGGAACCCATACGCCGCCGACTACACGCGCTACCTCCCGCCCACCGTGAACCGCAACGCCGTCGGCCTGTGGGCTGCGGCGGGCGTGTTCGTGTCCTGCGTGGTCATTGAGCTCGCCGGCGCGGCGCTCGCGACCGTGGCAGGCACCAAGTGGGGCCCGACGGACATCCCCACGGTTCAGCTTTCCGTGGCGATGCCGCAGTGGCTGTACTACCTCACCCTCCTCTGCATCGCTCTCGGTGCCGTCTGCGCCAACGCGATCAACATCTACAGCGGCACCATGTCACTCGTCGCGGTGGGTATCCGCGAGATGGGCATGACGCTCCGCCAGCGCCGGGCCGTGCTCGCGATCGCGGCCGGCGTCGTCGGCTACATCATCGGCATCGTCGGCCAGGCCAACGTGGGGCCCGGCAGCAAGTACGAGACCTTCCTGCTGCTGATCAGCTACTGGATCGCCTGCTGGCTCGCGGTCGTCTTCGTCGATTACTGGATGCGCAAGGGCGATTACGGCGACGAGTCGCTCTTCTTCAACACCCGCTACCAGCGCTGGCAGGGGTTCGCGGCGATGCTGATCGGCCTCGTCGTTTCGGTATACCTGTTCGGTAATCAGTACGGCCTCTACGTGGGGCCGATCCCAACCAACAACCCGGGAATCGGCGACATCACGTTCTTCGTCGGTTTCGTCTTGACCGCGGTGCTCTATTACGTGTTCAGCATGCTGACGAGCGGCCAGAGAGCCGGATCGCCGGCGATGGGCTCGCGCGCATAAACGTCGAAATCAAGGTCTCGGGGCTGCGCTTCACAGCGCGCCTCGAGACCCAGCGCGCGCCGAACACCTGTGAGAGGTTCAAGTCCCTGCTGCCCTTCACCAAGCAGCTAATCCAGGCGCGCTGGAGCGGCGAGGCGGCGTGGATCCCTCTCGGCGACCTCGACCTCAGGCTCGGCTACGAGAACCACACCTCACACCCGGCGCCGGGCCACCTGCTCCTCTATCCGGGCGGCATCTCGGAGACCGAGATCCTGTTTCCATACGGAGCCACGCTTTTCGCCAGCAAGATGGGCCAGCTCGCGGGCAACCACTTCGCGACCGTGGTCGAGGGCGTCGAGCGGTTGAGCGAGCTCGGCGAGCTCGTGCTGTGGAAAGGCGCGCAGGAGATCACCTTCACCGAGCTCCCGTGACGGCCCTGCCCCGGATCATCATCGAGCGCTGCCATTACCTCGCCCAGTGCACCGACGAGCCGGGGAGGATCACCCGGCCGTTCGCGTCAGAGTCCATGCGCCGCGCCATGGAACTCGCGGGCGAGTGGATGCGCGAGGCCGGCATGACGGTGCGGCGCGACAACGTCGGCAACCTGCGTGGCCGTTACGAAGGCGAGGGCGCCACGACGTTGCTGCTGGGCTCGCACCTCGACTCGGTGCGCGACGCGGGCAAGTACGACGGCCCGCTTGGGGTGATCACCGCGATCGCCGCCGTGCAGCGCCTGCACGACTCAGGCGCCCGGCTGCCATATGGCATCGAGGTCCTAGCCTTCGCCGACGAGGAGGGGCTGCGCTACGGCTCCACGTACCTCGGCAGCCGCGCCGTGGCCGGGCCGTTCGAGTGGACCGACCTGCAGCGCGTCGACGCGGCCGGGATCAGGATGGCGGACGCGATCCGCGCCTTCGGCGGGGACCCCGACCTGATCGTCCAGGACCGCTGGCAGGGCGGCGAGCTGCTCGGCTACGTCGAGGTGCACATCGAACAAGGCCCGGTGCTCGAGGCGCGGGGCTTGCCGGTGGGCGTCGTCTCGGCGATCGTCGGGCAAAGCCGCCTCGACGTGGAGTTCCTGGGAGAGGCGGGACACGCCGGCACCGTGCCCATGGAGCGCCGGCGGGACGCCCTCGCCGCGGCCGCGGACTTCGTCCTCACGGTTGAAGCGGCGGCCGCCACCCAGCCCGGCATGGTCGCGACGGTCGGCAAGCTCGAGGTCGAGCCCGGCGCGGCCAACGTCATCCCTGGCCACACGCGGCTGAGCTTCGATGCACGGCACGCCGACGACCGCCTGCGCTCCGAGTTCGTCGAGGCGATGATGGCGCGGGCGAGAGAGATCGCCAGGCGGCGCAAGCTGTCGTTCGAGGCGCGGATCACGAGCCAGAACCCGGCGGTGCGCTGCGCGCCGCGCCTGGTCAAGCTGCTGACCCAGGCGGCCAAGGACGCCGGACAGCGGCCGATCGAGCTCACGAGCGGAGCGGGCCACGACGGCGTCGTGATGTCGTCGTTGACGGACGTGGGCATGCTCTTCGTGCGCTGCAAGGGCGGCGTCAGCCACAACCCCGCGGAGTCGGTGACCACAGAAGACGTCGCCGTCGCGCTCGACGTGCTCAGCCGGTTCCTCGAGCTGCTCGCGAAGACATGATCGTGCGCGGCGGCACGGTCGTCACCACGCGTGGTGTCGAGCGCGCTGACATCGCGGTCGACGGCGGCGTCATCGTCGAGGTCGAGCACGATCTCGACGAGCAGGGCGAGGAGATCGATGCCGCCGGGCTGCACGTGTTCCCAGGTGGGATCGACTCCCACGTCCATTTCAACGAGCCCGGCCGCACCGAGTGGGAGGACATCGGCCATGGCACCGCCGCCCTCGCCGCGGGTGGCTACACGGCGTTCATCGACATGCCGCTCAACAACCTTCCCGTGACGACGACGGTGGCGGCGTTTGATCTCAAGGTCGAGGCGATGGGCCGCTCGGCGCGCGTCGACTACGGCCTGTGGGGCGGACTCGTCCCCGGCAACCTCGATCAGCTGGCGCCCCTGGTCGAGCGTGGCGTGATGGGGTTCAAGGCGTTCATGTGCCCATCCGGAATCGACGAGTTCGCGATGTGCGACGACCGCACCCTGCGCGAAGGCATGAAAAGGATCGCGGACCTCGACTCCATCCTCCTGGTGCATGCCGAGGACCCGTCACTCCTGCGCGAGCCCCAGGGTCCGACTGTGCGGGATTTTCTGGCTTCGAGACCGCCGGAAGCGGAGATCGCGGCCATCGACACCGCCATCGCGATTGCGCAGGAGACCGGGTGCCGGCTGCACGTCGTCCACGTGAGCACCACGCGGGGTGCAGAGCTCATCGCCGCTGCGCCGAACGTCAGCGGCGAGACGTGCCCGCACTACCTCCTTTATTCGGACGACGACCTCGAGCGCCTCGGCGGGCTCGGCAAGTGCGCGCCGCCGTTTCGCGCCGAACGGATGGGGCTGATGCCGGTGGTGGTCTCCGACCACTCGCCGAGCACGCTCGAGCTCAAGCAGGGCGAGGACCTCCGCAACGTCTGGGGCGGCATCAGCGGCTGCCAGTCGACCCGGCAGCTGCTGCTCAGGATGGACGGAATGGAGCTCTCCACAGTCGCCGCGGTAACGGCCACGAACGTCGCCGACCGGTTCCGGATCCCGCGCAAGGGCGACATCGCGCCCGGCTTCGACGCCGACCTGTGGCTCGTCGACCTGAATCACCAGGACGTGATGCGACGAGACGACCTCTTGTACCGCAATCAGTTCAGCGTCCACGAAGGCCAGAAGATCCGCGGGCGCACCGTTCGCACCCTTGTTCGGGGTCGAGATGCGACGGCGGTTTTGGGCCTAGGATTCCGTCCGGCCACCTGTTAAGCTCCCGCGACCGCTTTGGCAAGTCATTGGCGCGTGTGGCCAGCCGTCGTGATCGCCCTGGGGGCAGCGCCCGCGCCGGCGCCCGCTCTCGCCGATTCCGCTCCCGCCGCCGACTGGGTCCAGAGCGCGGCGCAGGGACCGTCGGGCCGGGAAGACTCCTACATGGCGTACGACAGTGCGCGCAACCGGACGGTCCTGTTCGGAGGCGCCTTCCAGGGCACGGCCGTGGGTTCCAACCAGTACTTCTCCGACACGTGGGAATACGACGGGGCGGCGTGGGCCCAGATCCAGGTCAGCGGACCGCCCGCCGGCGCGCTCGGCCAGATGGTCTATGACTCGGCGCGCGGCGTGAGCGTGCTGTTCGGCGGCGGCGACAACAACGGCTTCCTGGCGCCGATCACGTGGGAGTGGGACGGCGCCACGTGGACGCCGCGCTTCACCACGCACCGCCCGCCGTCTCGCATCTGGTTCGGCATGACTTACGACGCGGCGCGGCACGTCACCGTGCTCTTCGGCGGCGACGGGCAGGATGCCGCGGGCAACCATCTGCTGCTCAACGACACGTGGGAGTACAACGGCATCGATTGGACCCAGGTGCAGACCGCGCACTCACCCTCGGGCCGTTATGGGCTCGCGCTCGCGTACGACTCCGGCCGCGGCAAGACGGTTTTGTTCGGCGGCCACGACGACACCACCGGCCGGCTGAACGACACGTGGGAGTACAACGGGATCGACTGGACGCCGGTGCCCATCGCCAACCCGCCGGCCGCGCGCTTCCTGCACTCGATGGCCTACGTCTCCGCCCTCGGCGAGACCGTCATGTTCGGTGGCGACTACTTCGTCCCGTTTGTGACCCTCGGGCCCAACAACGAGACGTGGGAGTACAACGGCGCTAGCTGGCAGCAGCTCTTCCCCACCAACAGCCCGAGCCCGCGCTCGATGGCGCCAGTCGCTTACGACTCCGCGCACGCGAGTCTCGTCCTCTTCGGCGGCACGACAGAGATAAACCCGTTCCCGAACTACTCCGACACCTGGGCGTTCGTCGTCGCGGAGTCACAGGCGACGTTCTCGGCGTCATCCGTCCAGTTTCCGACCGAGCCGGTGCTGTCGACGACGACTCAGGACGTGACGCTCACCAACACCGGCACGGCGCCTCTCGCGATCAGCTCCATCGCCGCGGGCGGCGACTTCTCGACGACCGACACCTGTCCACGCGCGCCTGCGACCGTGGCGATCAACGCCTCGTGCACGATCACCGTCTCGTTCACTCCGTCGCAAGGGGATGCGCCCATCAACGGCACACTCACCGTCGCAGACAACGCGCCGGGCGGCAGCCAGTCGATCGCGCTTTCCGGCTCGGGGCAGTGGGGTGAGGTCAACTTGCTGCAGACGTCGATCGACTTCGGATCATCGACGCTCAACCAGTCAGGGGCGACTGCCACCGCGGTGGCGACGATGAACTTCCCCGACTTCCCCACGGTAGTCACCCGTGTCGCGGCGGACTATCCGTTCAACGTGACCGCCTTCGACTGCCCGACCGGCGTCGTGCTCGCCGTGGGCACGACCTGTCACGCGCAGCTGTCGATGCAGCCCTCGACGGCGGGCACTTTCTCGGGCCAGCTGAGGATCAGCGCCAACACACCGAACGTCGCCGTCGTCAGCCTCAAAGGCACGGCGAACCCGATCCCGGTGTCGGTCGCGCTCCTGGTCGGGACGAGCCCGACTTTCGGACAGTCCGTTTCCGTGCAGGCGATCACCAGCGCGACGTCAGGCACGGCGACGTTCACGTTCAACGGTGTGCAGGTCGGAACGGCGGTCGCCCTCAACACGGGTGGCGTGGCGTTCACGTCCATCCCGCTCGACGACTCGACGGTTCCAGCCGGTGCGGGTACGTACTCGCTTCTCGTCACCGTGCACCCGACTGACGGCGTGCACTCGGACGCGTCGGTCTCGCAGTCCGTCACCGTCGTCGCGGCAACCGTCCAGACGGCGTGGACCGGATCGGCCCTCGTCGTCGCCGGGAATGCCGTGACGCTCGCCGCGACCGTCAGCGCCACGCCGGCGACTCATCAGGTCTGGGTGCGTTTCGACGTGACGAGCAACACCGGCTCCACATCGACCTACTACGCGCCGGCCGGCGCCGGCGGCGCGGCGTCCGTGAACGTCAACGGCCTCGCCCCGGGCACATACACCGTCCTGGCCAGGCTCGTCGCGGCGTCGGGGACCGCCAGCCCCAATCCATACGTGACCAGCAACGACCTCCGCGCCGCGTTCGCAGTATCCCCGGCCAAGGGCGGGTACATGGCGGGCGGAGGTCAGCAGGGCACGACGACGGTTGGCTTCGAGTTCGTGCCCGGGTCGACGCCAGGTGGCTCGCTCGCGTGGATCCAGGTCGCACAGGTCACGGGCCCAGACGGCGTGCAGCACACTGCCTACGAGATCGTCACCTCGACGTCTGTGACGTCGGTGACGTCACACAGCAAGACGGCGACGGCGACCGGACAGGCGGCCGTGATCTTCGTCGACGTGGCCACCGGCGTTCGCTACTCGAGCCTCGATCAGACGAGCCCGTTCGAGGTCGACGTCGCGTCTGACGGCTCGGCCCAGATCGTGATCAACGGCGCCAACGTGCTCCTGGCCGCCGGTTCGGCGGTCAACCACCTGTAGCGAGCCGCGCGCTCGTGGCCGCGATCTCGCGGCCGATCTCGTCCTCGTCCGCGGTCAGCAACCGTCCATCCCGGACCACCACCCGTCCGTTGACGACCACCGTCTGAGCACGGGCCGGAGGCGCGAGCACGATCGCCGCCAGCAGGTCCTTGATGCCGGCGTGCGCGAGGTCGTCCACTCGGAAGCAGGCGATGTCGGCGCACATCCCCGGCTCGAGCGCGCCACAGTCCTCGCGGCCGAGGCAGTCGGCGCCGCCTCGCGTCGCCAGCCGGAGCGCGGAGCGCGCATCGACCGCCGTCGGCGAAAGCTGGCTCACGCGGGCCAGAAGCATCGCCTGGTGGGCCTCCACCGCCAGGTTGGCGTCTTCGTTGCTGGCCGAGCCGTCGACCCCCAGACCCACCCGCGCTTGCGCGCGGAGAAGGTCGTGCAGCCGGCAGATCCCTGCTCCAAGACGCATGTTGCTCGACGGGCAGTGCGCGATGCCGGTCTTCGACTCGGCCACGCGCTCGATCTCGGCGTCGTTCAGGTGGATGCCGTGCGCATACCAGACGTCGTCGCCGACCCACCCAAGGTCGTCCATCATCTCGACGGGCCGGCGGCCAAACGTCTCCACGCAGAAACGCTCCTCGTCGAGCGTCTCGGCGACGTGCGTGTGCAGCCGCACGTGATGCCTGCGCGCCAGCGCGGCCGAATCGCGCATGAGCTCCGGCGTCACCGAGAACGGCGAGCACGGCGCCACGACCACGCGCGTCATCGATCCGGGCCTGGGGTCGTGGTAGCGGTTGATCATCGCCTCGGTGTGGGCGAGGATCGCTTCCTCCTTTTCGACGACGCTGTCCGGCGGGAGGCCGCCCTGCGACTCGCCGAGCGACATCGACCCGCGGCAAGGGTGGAAGCGCAAGCCCAGCTGCTGCGCGGTCTCGACCAGCGCCTGGAAGATGCCGGGCCGGTTGTGCGGAAAGACGTAATGGTGGTCGGTCGACAGCGTGCAGCCGCTCAAGAGCAGACGCGCCATCGCCGCGCGGGCCGCCACGCGCACCGTGTCGGCGTCGATGCGCGCCCAGACCGGATACAGCGCGCGCAGCCACTCGAACAACGTCCCGTCGGGCACGTAACCGCGCGTCGCCCACTGGTACATGTGGTCGTGGGCGTTGACCAGGCCCGGCATGGCCACGCAGCTGCGCTCGTCGACGACCTCGTCGGCCTTCGGCGCCGGACCCGAACCGACCTCGGCCACCATTCCGTCGCGGGCGAGGACCCAGCCGTTCTCGATCTCGTGGTCACCCGTGTACAGGAGCCCCGCCTTGAGGAGCAGCGTCAAAGGGTAAGGTCGTGCGGCCGGACAGGCACGCGGTTGATCTCGCGGCCGGTGGCGGCGCGGATCGCGGCCACGACGGCCGGGCCGGACGAGATGGTCGGCGGCTCGCCGACGCCTTTGAGCCCGTACGGGGCGTTCGGGTCACCGAGCTCGAGGACGTCCATCTTCACCGGCGGCATGTCGAGGATCGTGGGCAGCAGGTAGTCGGTGAACGACGCATTGCGGATGACGCCGTCCTTGACCTGGATCTCCTCCATCACGGCCAGGCCGAGCCCCTGCGCGGCGCCACCCTCCAGCTGGCCCTGCACCGCCAGCGGGTTGATCGCCCTGCCGACGTCCTGCGCGGTCGCGAGCTCGACGACCTTGACCAGGCCCAGCTCCGTGTCGACGTCCACGACGGCGCGGTGGGCGGCGAAGGCGAACTGCATGTGGGCGTCCGCCTGGCCCGTCTCGGGGTCGAGCGGGTGCGTCTGGCGGTGGCGATACTCGCGCGTCTCTTCGATGACGGCGTCGCCTAGCAGGGTGGCCAGCGATGTGACCTCGCGGCCGTCCGGCCCGACGACCGCGTCGTTCTCGATGCGGAGGTCGCTCGCCAGCTCTGACTCCGCGAGCTCGAGCACTCGCTTGCACACCGCCTCCGCCGCGGCTTTGACCGCTCCGCCCGTGACGTAGGTCTGGCGCGACGCCGAGGAGGACCCGGCGGAGCCGACGCGTGTGTCGGCGTTCAGGACGACCACGTCGTTGACTCCCAGAGCGCTGCCGGCCACCTGGGCCTGGACCATCACGACCCCCTGCCCCACCTCGGCCGCGGCGGTGTGGACCTCGACGCGGGGCTTGCCTTCCTGGACGAAGAGCCGGACGCGCGCGGTCGAGTAGTCGTCGAAGCCTTCCGAGTAGCCGATGTTCTTGAAGCCGGCGGCGTAGCCGACGCCGCGCTTCACGCCTTCGCCGTGAGTGGTGTTCGACACGCCTCCTGGGAGATCCAGCCCCTCACCCTGACCCTGCGCGCCACGGCGCGTAACGGACAGCGCGCTGCGCGCGCCCTGCCCCTTGAATGCCGCCCTGGAGGGGAGGGGGAAGGCCCGCACCCTCTGCAGCAGTTCGGCGACAGGGACCGGGCCGTCGATCGCCTGCCCCGTGACGATCTGGCTGCCGGTCTTCAATGCGTTCTTGATCCGCAGCTCCACCGGGTCCATGCCCAACGCGGCCGCGAGCTTGTCCATCTGCGCCTCGTGCGCGTAGCAGTTCTGCACCGAGCCGAAGCCGCGCATCGCGCCGCAGGGCGGGTTGTTCGTATAGACGACGATGCCGTCGATCGTGGCGCTCGGGCACTCGTACGGACCGACGGCGAAACAGCTTGCGTTGGCGATGACCGCCGTGGAGCTCGACGCGTACGCGCCGCCGTCGAGCAGGATCCGAGCACGGACGAAGACGAGCTTGCCGTCACGGCCGGCACCATGCTCGTAGGTCAGCGTGCCGGGATGCCGGTGCACGTGGCCGACGAACGACTCCGGCCGCGAGTAAGAGATCTTCACGGGACGCCCCGTCTTCAGCGCGAGCATGCACGCGTGCGCCTGCATCGACAGGTCCTCGCGCGCGCCAAACGCGCCGCCGATGCCCGCCATGGTGAGCCGCACCTTCTCCTTCGCCAGGCCCAGCACCAGCGCCAGCTGCTGCTGGTCGACGTGCAGCCATTGGGTCGCGATGTGCAGGTCGACGCCGCCTTCGCCGTCGGGGATCGCGAGGCCGGACTCCGGCCCGAGCGGGGCCTGGTCCTGCATGCCGATCTCGTACGTGCCGCGCACCACCACCTCCGCGCGGGCCTGCTGGTCGCCGTGGCGGATCTTGATGTGACGCAGCACCTTGCCGTCCTCGGCCGTGGTCACCGGCTCGAGGACCTCGTAGGAGACCCGGACCTTGTCGGCCGCGCGGCGCGCCTGCTCGGGATGCTCCGCGGCGACAAGCGCGACGGCCTCGCCCCAGTAGCGGACGAAATCGAAGGCGAGCACAGGCTGATCGCGGATCTCGAGGCCGTACAGGTTCTCGCCGGGCACGTCCTCGTGCGTCAGCACGCATGCCACACCCGGCATGGCGCGCGCCTCGCTCGTGTCGATGGAGGCGATGCGTGCGTACGGATGCGGGCTGCGCACCGTCGCGCCCCACAGCATGCCCGCCGCGTTGAGGTCGGAGGAGTAGACGAACTCTCCGCGGACCTTGGCCGGGCCGTCAGACCGGCGGACGCTCTCGCCTACCTTCATCGGGCGGCCACGTGCACGGCCTGGATGATCTTCGCGTAGCCCGTGCAGCGGCAGATGTTGCCCGCGAGCGCCTCGCGAATCTGTGTGTCGTCCGGTTCGCGCACGCGACGAAGCAGGTCGTGCGCCGCGACGATCAGCCCCGGCGTGCAGAACCCGCACTGCACCGCGCCCGCCTCGACGAAGGCATCCTGGATTTTCCCCGCGTCGACGCCTTCGACGGTCACCACCTCACGGCCGTTCGCCTGGCCGGCGAGGACGAGACACGCGCACACGAGATCGCCGTCGAGGTAGACGGAGCACGAGCCGCACTCGCCCTGCTCGCACGCGTTCTTCGAGCCGTACAGGCCAAACCGTTCGCGCAGCACGTACAGGAGGCTCTCGCCCTCCCAGACGCCGTCAACCGTTCGACTTTCCCGATTCACCGTGCACGAGACCCTCATCGCCCCTCCAGCGCTTCGCGCCACCTCCCCATGGATGGGGAGGCGGCCCAGGCCCACGTGAACGTGCGCCGCGCCAGGACGGACAGCGCGTGGCGCCGGTACGCGGCGGTGCCCCGGACGTCGTCGATCGGCCGCGATGCCATCGCCACCAGCTCGCCGAAACGCCGCAGCGCCGACTCGCTGACCTCGGTCCCACGGTCCCAGAGGTTCTCCTCGTCCAGGACGCCGCGCATGAACTCCTCCGCATCGAGCGCGCGCAGCGGCGTCGGCCCCGCCGAGCCGATGCCCGTGCCGACCGTCCGGCGCTCCCTGTCGATCGCCACCGCAAATGAGCAGACGGCGATGACCATCGCGTTGCGCGTCCCGACCTTGGAGAACTGCTGACCACCCTTCGCGGGCTCGACCAGGAAGGAGGCGATGAGCTCGTCCGGCCGCATGGCGCTGCGCTTGGGCCCCGTGAAGAACTCACGCACGGGCACGCGGCGCACACCCGACGTCGACGCGAGCTCCACCTCCGCATCCGACGCCAGCAGCGGTGGGTGGGCGTCACCGGCCGGCGAGGCGGTGCCGAGGTTGCCGCCGACGGTGCCGCGGTTGCGGATCTGGGGTGAGCCGACGGTACGCGAGGCGATGGCCAGCCCTGGCAACCGGTCGCCGAGCTCGTCGATCAGCCGCGTGTACGTCACACCCGCACCTACACGCAGCACCCCGCCGTCAGTGCCCCACTCCGTCAGCTCGCGGACGCGCGTCAGGTCGACGATCGCCGCCGGCCGCCCGTGGTCGAGGTTCATCTCCACCATCACGTCCGTGCCGCCGGCGATCGGTCTCGCTTCCGGGTGCGCGGCCTTGACCTGCAGCGCCTCTGTCCAGGTGTCCGGCTGGAAGAACTCCATCACCACGCAAGGCCGGGCTCGGGAGCGCCGTCGCGGGTCAGCGAGCCCTCGATGAGCCCGTACGGCCGGTCGGACGCGTAGAAGACCTCGTTCGCGTTGGCGATGCCAAACGGCGACAGGTCGACGACGAAGTGGTGCTTGTTGGGCATGGCCAGCCGGATCTCCGCGACCTCCTCGTGCGCCTCCAGCACCGCCTTGCCCATCTCGTAGAGCGTCTGCTGCAAGGAGAGGCTGTGGTGCTCGGCGAACGTCTGGGTCAGGGCGTGGAGGATCTCGGGGTGGCAGCGCTTCCAGTCGAGGTCCTGGCGAGCGAAGCGCCACCTCGCGACGAGCGACGTGGCCATGATCCGGTCGCGCGTCTCGGGCAGCGTCGTGTAGCGGTCCTTGATGTAGCCGTGGAACTCCGAGTCGGTCGTTTTCAGCACCACCAGGTCGCTGACCCCGCCGACGACCCATTCGCCACCGTCTTTGGTGCACGTCACGGTGGCGAGCCGCTTCTCCGAACCAGCCCGCGCGAAGGCGTGGTCGCCGAGCCTCGACCACGCGACCTCTTCGATCCCAACCCGCGCGCGGTGGATCGACTCGAACTCGCGGGCGAAGTGCCTCGCCAGCCGCAGGCCGAACTCCTCGATCTCTCCCATCGGCTCGGCCGCGAAGGCGAAGACGGTGTTCTTCTGTGTGTCTGTCGGCACGACCTTGCTGTTGTCGCCGGTGAGGTGCGTGTCCGCGAGGTCACCCGCGAGCGCGATGCTGACGTTCAGGTCCTTGATGTCGTGCGTCGCGCCGTGCTTCGTGACGCGCACGACGTGCGTTTCCGCCTTGCCGTACTGGTTGTCGCTGAGGATGACCGTCATGCTCAGGTGCCCCTGTACGTGGTGTAACCGAAGGCGCTGAGCAGCAGAGGCACGTGAAGGTGGCCTCCGTCGAACGAGAAGACAACCGACACCGTGGGGTAGAACGCACTCAGGCCGGAGCGCTCGAAGTACGGCCGGGTGTCGAACTCGAGGCGGTACTCGGCCGGCTCGAGATCTTCTTCCGTCAATGAGCGGACCCGGCCGTCGGCGTCCGTCGTCGCCTGCCCCATCTCCCTCCAGTCGCCGTCGGGCTCGCGGCGGTGCAGCACCACGTCGAGTCCCGCCGCCGGCGTGCCGCGCATCGTGTCGAGGACGTGCGTGGAGATGCTCACCGCGCGACCCGCTCAAGGCGGAGATGGGCGATTTTGCGCAGCTCGCGCTTGGCCTCCTGCAGCTCGGCCGCCGGCTCGTTCTTCATCCGCCGTCGCAGCTCGGCGAGGATGTCGCCCGCGCCGCGCCCGCTGGCGAAGATGAGGAAGACATGACCGAACCGGTCCTCATACCGTCGATTTTCCGCGGCGAGCTCGGCCAGCGTCTCCGCCGGCGCCTCCATCGCCCGGCTCTGCTCTCGGTTCGAGGCGGCGCCGCCTCGCTCACCGATGCGCGGATGCGCCTTCATCGCCTCGAGCCACTCTTCGTCGGTCAGCTCGTCCATCGCCGCGTCGGGGTCGGCTCCGGCGGCGACGGCGCGGGCCCAACGGCGGCTCGCAAGACAGGCGTAGAGCTCGTCCTCACTCAATCCCCAGCGGCACCAGCTCGAAGCGGTTGACGTCGACCAGGCCGCGGTCGGTGATCTTGAGCTCGGGGATCACGGACAGCGCCAGGAAGCTCAGGGTCATGAACGGCGCCGCCATGGTGACGCCCATGTCGCGGAGGCGGTTCTCCATCGAGCGCAGGCGGTCGTGCACCTCGGCCAGCGGCCGGTCGCTCATCAGCCCGGCGATGGGCAGCGGCAGCTCCTCGACCGCGCGACCGCCCTCGGCAATGACGATGCCTCCTCCGATCTCGGCCAGTCGCATGGCGCACGCGGCCATGTCGGCGTCGTCCACGCCGAGCACGACGATGTTGTGCGCGTCGTGCGCCACCGTCGAAGCAAAGGCGCCGCGCTTGAGACCCACGTTGGTCGCGAACCCAAGGCCGACCCGCCCGCTCGCGTGGTGCCGCTCGAGCACGGCGATCTTCACCAGGTCGCGCGTCGGGTCGGCGACGACGGCGCCGTCCTGGACCGTCGGTTCGACCGCCTCCGTGCCGGTCAGCAGCTGGGCCGGGATGACGCGCATGACGCGGATCTTCTTCGGCCCGGCGTCGACCCGAAACGTCCCGGCGTCGACCGGCGCCAGGCTGACCGTCTGCCGCACCCACTCGGGCGCGTCGAGCTTGACGATCTTCGGTTCAGCTCCGCGCTTCAGCACCAGGCGCGGCCGGAACGACTCGAGGTCGTCGAGGACGAGGATGTCCGCCTGGTAGCCCGGCGCGATCGCGCCCAGACGCCACAACCGGTGGCACAGCGCCGGATTGATGGTCGCCATGACCAGGGCGTCCTCGGGCGAGATCCCCTCCTCGACCGCGACGCGAACCATCTGGTTGATGTGGCCGTGCTCGACGATGAAGTCCGGCTCGCGGTCGTCGGTGCAGAAGGCGCAGCGCTCGGTGCCGTAGCGCTTGACGAGCGGCAGCAGGTCGCGGAGGTTGCGCGCGATCGACGCCTCGCGCAAGAGGACCCACATCCCCAGGCGGCGCTTCTCCAGCGCCTCCTCGAAGGTGAACGACTCGTGGTCGGACCCGATGCCCGCGACGATGTACGCATTGAGCGCAGGCCCGCGCACGCCGGGCGCGTGGCCGTCGACGTGGCTCGTCAGCCCGGTGCTGAGCTTGGCCAGCTCGCCGGCGCTGCCGGCGATGACGCCGGGGAAGTTCATCATCTCGGCGATTCCGATCGTGCGACTGCGGCGCAGCAGGCTCTCGATGTCGCCGGTCGAGAAAGGCCGGCGCGGCGACTCGAACCGCGAGGCGGGCACGCACGAGGAAGCCATGACGAAGACGTCGAGCGGGATGTCGGAGCAGCAGTCGAGCAGCCAGTGGATGCCGTCGGTGCCGAGCACGTTGGCGATCTCGTGCGGGTCCGCGATCACGGCGGTGGTGCCGTGGGCCAGGACCGCGCGCGCGAACTCGTCGACCATGAGCTTTGACGACTCGATGTGCATGTGGGCGTCGATGAATCCGGGCACGAGATACGCGCCCTTGACGTCGAGTCGCTCCCGGCCTTCGTAGCGCCCGAGGCCGGCGACGAAGCCGTCGTGGACGGCGACGTCGACGTCGAGCCATTCCTTGGTGAAGACGGACAGGACGTGGCCGCCGGACAGCACGAGGTCGGCCGGTTCATCACCTCGGGCGACGGCCATCCAGTGTGCGTCGATGACGGAGACTTTAGCGGGCATGGAGGAGTCCGGGCCAATCGGGAGGAGCATCCGGCGGCTCGAGGACGGCCGCCTGCTTCGAGGCCAGGGCGGCTTCGTCGACGACCTGGCGCCCGAAGGCGGCCTCTTCGTCGCCATGCTGCGCAGCCCGGTGGCCAGCGGCCGGATCACGGCCGTCGACGTCTCGGCCGCGGGCGCGCGGGCGGCGTTCACAGCTGCCGACCTGGAGGCGACGTGCGCGCCGCTGGTCGCCCACATCTCCCGGCCGGGCGTGGCCTCCCCGCCGCGGCCCATCCTGGCCGCGGACCGCGTGCGCTTCGTCGGGGAGTTGGTCGCCGCCGTCGTCGCCGGCGACCGCTACGCCGCGGCGGACGCGGTGGAGGCGATCCGGCTCGACATCGAACCGGCGACGCCGGTGCTGACCTTCGAGGAGGCGCTGGCCGAGGGCGCGCCGGCGGTCGACGAGGCGGTGGCCGGCAACCTCTTCTTCCTCGGCACCCGCAGCTCCGGCGACGTCGCGGGAGCGTTCTCGCGCGCGGACGAGATCGTCGAGTGCGAGGTCGACCATCCGCGCCTGTCGGCGGCGCCGATCGAGTGCCGCGGCGTGGTCGCTGCGCCGGCCGGCGACGGCGTGACCGTGTGGACCTCGACCCAGGTTCCCCACCTCGTCGCCGACGCCGTGGCGGAATGCCTGCACCTCGATCGGTCGCGCGTCCGGGTGGTCGCGGCCGACGTGGGCGGCGGCTTCGGCATCAAGGCGCAGGTGTATCCCGAGGAGGTGCTGCTCGCCTGGATCGCGCGCCGCTTGAAGGCGCCGGTGAAGTGGGTCGAGACGCGCTCCGAGCACATGCAGGCGGCGAGCCACGCGCGCGACCAGCGAATCAGGCTCAGCGCGGCGGTGCGGCGCGACGGCCGCGTCCTCGGTCTCCGGGCGAAGGTGTGGTCGAGCATCGGCGCGTACGGCATCCGGCCGTTCGGCCCGCTGCTCGATCCGCTGGGCACCGCGGGCATGATCCCGGGCCCTTACGACATCCGCGACTACGAGTACGAGACGTTCGCGGTCGCCACCAACAAATGCCCCGAAGGTCCTTACCGCGGCGTCGGCATAGTGACCGCGGCGCTCGCCCACGAGCGCCTGATGGACGCGGTCGCCGCACGCATGCAGCTGGATCCGGCCGACGTGCGGCGGGTCAACTTCATCAGACGCGAGCAGATGCCGTACACCAGCGTCACCGGCCATCCGTACGAATCGGGCGACTATGCCGCCGCGCTCGATGCGGCGCTCGGCGCGTTCGACTACGCGGGCGCGCGTGACGAGCAGCGAAGGGCTCGCGCCGGCGGCCGCTGCGTCGGCGTCGGGATCGGCTCGTACGTCGAGTACACGGGCGCGGGCTCGTCCACGTTCGCCGGTCGCGGCATGGCCGACATCCCCGGCGTCGACACGGCGCGCGCCTGGCGCGCCGCGGACGGACGGATCCATGTGCAGACGTCGTGCGCCGTCATCGGCCAGGGATCCCACACCACGCTGGCGCAGGTCGCGGCAGCCGGCTTCGGGGTCGAGCCCGAGGCCGTGGTCGTCGAGCAGACGGACACGGCGGCGGTCGGCCCTGGGACCGGGACCTTCATGAGCCGCGGTTCCGTGACGGCGGCGACGGCCGTGTTCCGCGCCGCCTCGCTGCTGCGCGAGCTCGAGGCCGAGAACGGCGACCTCGACGTGACGGTGACCTACGACCCGCCGCAGGCTTCTCATCCGTACGCGACGCACGTCTGCATGGTCGAGGTCGATCGCGAGACGGGCGACCCCCGCATCCTCCGCTACGCGGTCGCCGAGGACTGCGGCGTCCTGATCAACCCGATGATCGTCGAGGGCCAGGTCGTGGGCGGGGTCGCCCAGGGCATCGGCGCCGCGCTTTTCGAGGAGGTCGCGTACGGCGCCGACGGCCAGCTGCGCAGCGGGACCTTCGCCGACTACCTGATCCCCAGCGCCGGCGAGATCCCACCGATCTCGATCCGGCACCTGCACACCCCGTCGACGGTGCACGAGCTCGGCACCAAGGGCGCCGGCGAAGGCGGCACCATCGGCGCCACCGCCGCGGTGGCCAACGCCATCGCCGACGCCCTCGGGCTGACCGACATATCGCTCCCGCTCACGCCGGAGCGCGTGCATGGCGCCTGAGCCCTATCGCCCGGTCAGCTACCTGGAGTGGAACGCCGGGCGCCGGCCGCACTCAACCGCACTGTGGGACGGCCGTGAGATCTCTTTTTCGGACCTCTGGCGTGATGTCAGGCGCCTCCGGGGGTGGCTCAACTGGCGTGGCGCCGAGGCGGGCTGCGTTGTGGCGGTCCGCCTCCCGAACGTCTGGCAATATGTCGCGCTCGAGCTGGCCATAGTCGACATCGGCGCGGTGGCTCTCCCTCTGCCCCCCAACCTCGGCGAGCACGAGATGGGCTGGATTCAGGAGAAGGCCAGGCCACGGATCCTGATCGCTGAGGAGGTGTCCAGCCTGCGTGATGGCCAGGCATCCCCGCAACCGCCCGACCCAGACCGAATCGTCGAGATTGCGCTCACTTCCGGCACGACTGGGATGCCGAAACTGGCGTCGCTGAGCGCACGTCTGAAGCAGGTTACGTACGAGGGCTTTACCAAGCGGCTGGAGATCACCGAGGACGACCGCGTCCTGCCCATGACACCGCTCACCCAGGGCATCGGCGGTATGTGCCTTTACTGCCTTCGCCGCGGGGCCGCGCTCGTGATGCTGCGCGAGCCGCACTGGACACCCGAGCACTGCCTGCGAATCGCCGCCGAGTCACGCGCGACGGTGCTGGTAGGGGTGCCCACCAACGTGATCCGGATGCTGAACCACCCGATCTCGTTGCCCCACCTGCGCCACGTCGCGGTCGCGGGAGCGCCCCTGCCGCCGGAGGTCGCAGAGCGCTGGGAGGCCACGACGGGGGTCACGATCTCCAGCTTCTACGGCTCGATGGACGCGGGTCAGCTGGCGGTCGCCAGCCCGTCCGACCCGCAGGCCAAGCGCTGGACCACCGTCGGCCGCCCACATGACGGCGCCGAGTGGAAGATCGAAGGCGATGAGATCTGCATGCGCGGCGACCTCGTGCAAGATCGCTACTGGGGCGAGGACTTCGGGCCATACGCCTCCGACGGCTGGGCCCACATGGGCGACCTGGGCTTCGTCGACGACGACGGTTACCTTCACGTCGTCGGCCGCGTGAAGGACATCATCATTCGTGGTGGGACCAACATCAACCCGTACGAGGTGGAATCCATGCTGCGTGCCCATCCCGGCGTGCGCGACGCCTGCGTGGTCGGGCGCCCGCACACGGATCTCGGCGAGGTGCCAGTCGCGTTCGTCGTGGGCAGCGCCGGCAAAGACGACGTCGACCGGCTGCTGCAGGAGCGCGGCCTCGCGCGCTACAAGTGGCCTGTGGCCGTGTACACCATCGACGAGCTCCCGCTCTCGGGCCCCGGCAAGGTGAATCGCAAATCGCTGCGTGAAATGGCCAATGCGCGCGCGCTGTGACGACATCGACGTCGCGTGGTTCGAGGCCGGACGCGGCGATCCGCTCGTGCTGGTCCACGGCCTGGCCGACGACCACCGCGCCTGGCGCCGCACCGTGCCAGACCTCATGCTTCGGCACCGCCTGGTCATGTACGACCTCAGGGGGCATGGCGAGACGTCGCTGGGACGGCCGGACGGGACGCTGCGGCAGCTGGGGGACGACCTCGCGAATTTGCTTGACGCGCTGCGCCTGGAGCGAGTCGACGTCGCAGGGTTTTCCCTCGGCGGCACCATCGCCATGCGTATAGCGCTCGACCATCCGCATCTCGTGCGCCGGCTCGTCCTGGTGGCGACGTCGAGCCGGGTCGGTCGCGCCGCATGCGAGTGGTACCGCGAACGTGCGTCGATGGTCGAGCGATCCGATCCGCGGTTGCGGGACACCCTGGACACGGACACCGCCGACGTGTACGCGCAGTCGCCGGGTGAGCTCGAGGAGGGTCTGCTGATCCGGCGCCAATCGACGGCCGACCCTCGCGGCTACGGCAACGCATGTGCGGCGATGGCCGGGCTGAACGCCGCGCCCCTCGACCCCGAGCTGCCGCGCATCCAGGCGCCCACATTGATCGTCGCGTCCGACCGCGACCAGCACTGCCCGCCCAGGGCGGCGGAGATCATCGCCGCGGGCGTCGCGGGCAGCCGGCTGGAGATCATCGAAGGCGCCGGCCATCCGATACCGGTGGAGCGACCACGCGAGCTCGCGCGCTCCATCAATTCTTTCCTCGCCGAAGTTGGCTGAATCGCTGCTCGCCGAATGGGGCGAGCACGACGTGCTGACGCTCACGATCAACCGCCCGGAACGGCGCAACGCGGTCGACCCCGAGCTGCTCGGCGAGCTGGCCCGGGTGCTGCGCGAGGACGGCGACCGGGCCCGCGCCGTCGTCCTTCGCGGCGCGGGGACCCAGGCGTTCTCCTCGGGTTACGACCTGGACCACCTCAGTGGCTCGGCCGAGGACCTGGAGGCGGACAGATTCATAGGCGAGGCGGCCACCGCGATAAGGAACTGCCCCGCGCCGGTAATCGCCCGGCTGCAGGGACACTGCCACGGCGCGGGAGTCGAGCTGGCGCTGAGCTGCGATCTCCGCATTTCCGCAGGCGATCTGCGCCTGTCGGTGCCCGCGGTCGGGCTGGGAGTGGTCTATCGCTATCCCTTCGTCGCCCGACTGGTCCAGATCGCCGGCATCGCACGCGCTTCGGACCTCCTGCTGGGCATGCAGGAGCTGAACGCGGAGACCGCGTACCTGTGGGGACTCGTGACCGAGGTGGTGCCCGATGCGGACCTGGACGCGCGCGTGAATGGCCTGGCCGAGAAGCTGGCGACGTCCCCTGTCTCCGCCGTGCAGGGCACCAAGGCGGCCTTGAACCTTCTCGATCGCCGCGCGGTCGCGGGCGAAGACCTTCTTCAGGCGCACGAGCTGCGCAGTCGCGCGGCGGCCAGCCCCGAGCGCAAGGAAGCCCTCGCCCGGCGCAAGAAGAAGAGGTGACCGGCTTCGACGTCAGCGCCGGGGTCAGCGCCCGCCAATCGTTCGACAGCTGGGCGTCCTTCGCGGCGGGCCTCGAGGCCGAAGGCGTGCGCCGGCTGTGGGTGATCGACTCGCAGCTCGCGATGAAGGACGTCTACGCGGGACTCATGGTCGCGGCGATGAACACGCGGCGATTGGGGCTGGGCACCGGCGTGACCAACGCGGTTACGCGACATCCGACCGTGAGCGCCAATTCGATCGCGGCCGTGAACGAGATCTCGCACGGCCGGGCGCTTCTCGGCCTGGGCGCCGGAGATTCGGCCCTCTATGGCATCGGCTTGAAGCCGCAGAAGGTGGCCGAGCTGGAGGACGCAGTCACGTACTTTCGCGCGAACCTCGGCTCGATCCCCATCCACCTCGCGGTCAGCCAGGAGCGCATGTGCGGCCTGGCGGGGCGGGTCGCGGACGGCGCGATCGTCATGGGCCCCGCCCAGCCTGACATGGTCCGCCGGCAGGTGGAATGGATCCGCGGCGGAGGCCGCGACGTGGAGATCGCGCTCATGGCGCCCGTGTCGACCGACCTCGAGGACCTGCGTTCCTGGGCGTCGACGCAAGCGCGTCTGCTGACGCACTACAGGGTCCTGCCCTCGAGCCTGGGGCGATTTCGCGCCGAGATCGAGCGCAGCGCCGAGGCGTACGACTACTCGGAGCACCTGTCGACTGGCGCCGGCCACAGCGCGGCCGTCTCGGATGAGCTCGTGCGCGCGCTGGCCGTCGTGGGCACGCCGTCCGAATGCGCCGCGCGACTGCGCGAGCTACAGGACTGTGGCGTCGACTCGTTCATCATTCCGCTGGCCGGCCGTGACCGTCTCGAGCGGTGGCGCCGCTTGAAAGGCGAGGTCCTCGATCAGATCATCGTGTAGCCGCCGCTGACCGACAGCGTCTGGCCGGTGATGTACGAGGCGCGGTCGGACGCGAGCAGGAGCACGGCGGGGACGACGTCTTCAGCCGTGCCGAGACGGCGGAGCGGATAGCTCCGGGCCGCCTTCTCGCGGACCTCGGACGTGAACTTCTCGAGCTGCTCGGAGGACCACACCGATTCGATCCCCGAGGTCTCGGGCGAACCGACGATCAGGCCCGGGCAGACGACGTTCAGCGTGACGTTGTGCTTGCCGACCTCGCGCGCGATGGCCTTGGACATGGCGATGACGCTTGCCTTCGTGCCGCTGTACACCGCCTCCCGCCATTCGCCCATGCGGCCGGCGTCGGAGCCGATGGAGACGATTCGCCCGTAGCGCCTCTCGACCATCGGATCGAGGACAGCGCGGACGCTGTTGATGAAACCCCAGACGTCGATCGCTATCTCCTTCGCCCACTCCTCGCGCGGCTTGTCCATGAAGAGGCGGTCGATGGTCCAGCCGGCGCAGTTGACGAGCACGTCGACCTTGCCGAGCGTGCCGAGGACGAACTCGACGGTCGAGGAGACGGACTCCCAGTCGGTGACGTCGGTGTGCCGGGCGAGGACCGCGCCCGACGGCGCCTCGGCCTCGACCTTTCTCGCCTGCGCGTCGTCGATGTCGGCGACGACGACCCGCGCGCCTTCGGCCGCCAACCCGAGCGTGATTGCCCGGCCAAGATTCGAGGCGCCGCCGGTGACGATGGCGACCTTGCCGCCGAGCCCGAGGTCCATGCCCGCGACCTTATCGGATATGCGCGCATATCCGGGATTCGCGGCGGCAAACGGTACGGTTATGCGCGCAAATCCGGGGAACGCGGGGTGGGTCGCTAGGCCGACACCGCCGTCACGATGAGGCGGTCGCTGTACGTCCTCTCGCTCTGCAGCCACGCGCCGGCGCAGGTGATGAGGGACACCCGGGGTGGGCCGCCGGCCGAGAACAGGTCCACGGGATGGGAGCCGGCGTCAACGGTCTCCAGGGTCGCGACCGTGAAGTGGTCGCTGTGCCCATCCGGCCAGATGACGTAGACGTCGTCGCCGGGACGAAGGAGGTGGAGCGCCCGAAACACACCGGCCTGCTCGACTCCGTAATGGCCGTCGAGCACCGCGTCTCCCTGCTGGCCGGGTGCTGGACCGCCGTTGAACCAGCCGACGCCCCCCAGGTCCGCCGGCGACGCCACGGCGCCGCCCGCCTCGCGGCCGACTGACTCGATGGGTGCGTCGACGCCAAGGCTCGGGATCAACAGTCGCCACCCGGGATGGAAAGCAGGCGGGGTCGGTGGTTCGGGCATGCCGGCGTGGACGCGGGTCACCGCCGGCGGCGGCGCCGCCGGGACGCCGGTGACCGCCTGGTGGCCGATCGAGGTGCTGCCATGCGCGTCCGTGGGTTCGGAGAGCGCTCCAGGGCCCGCCATCAACACGGCGGCGACGGCAAGGCTTGCCCACGCCCGGCCGCGCCGCCAGACCATCGCCGGCAGAAGAACGACGAGGACGACGCCTGCGGCGAGCGGATCCCAGCCGGCGTCGCGGATCGCAGGCGCGCCGGTGTTGGGCAACGCGGGATCGATCACGGTGAAGCATTCGGTCGTGGCGTTGGTGTGGCTCGCGGACGCGTAGACGCCGAGGCTTGTGGCGTCGGGGCTGTATGCGGTGCGCCAGCAGTACTTGCCAGCGGTGTTGGTCGCCGCCGTCGCGTCGGAGGTCGCGGCTCCGGCGACAAGTGCTTTGACCGATCCGACCTGGGCTCCGCCGGCACAGCCCGATCCCGCGACCTGAGCGGGCGTGCACAGGAAGAAGGTGATGGAGCCGGTTGGCGTGAATCCGGCGCCGCCGTTGGCCACGGTCACCGCGTCCGTGACCGACGCTCCGCGCAGGACGGTGCCGCCCGGAGCGCTGTTGCTCGTGGTGACGGGATTGCGGCATGAGCTGAAGCCCGCCGGTCCGGTGAAGTCCTTGAGCTGCGCCGTGAACGAGCCGGACGTTCGCGTGTGCGGCATGAACGTGTTGAAGCAACCCGCGAACGCGATGCCCTGGAGGTCGATCCCGCCCTCGACGAAATCGTTCGTCACCACCGTCGAGGTCACGCCGGTCGAGTCTCGACAGATCCACCCGCCGCAAGGAACGTCGGCGGCGTTGACCGCGACCGAGATGGCCGCCGGCGCGGTGATGAGTTGATAGTGCTCGACGGTCACCGGGTCACAGATGGTCCCGTCCGGCGGCTGCGGTCCAGGCTCGGCCAGGCAGTGCCACTGGTAGATGGAGACGCCGGCGAGAGCGCCGCCGTTGGTGAAATCGACCGCGACGAGAAGATCCCCCTCGGTGCGGTGACCCGTCAACCCGCCGCCGCACTGCGCGGTCCGGGCGATGGTGCTCTGCAAGAACTCGAAGTCGATGTGGCTGTCGCCGTTGTTGACCAGCCGCTCGGCCGCGAAATAGAGCTCCGGGTGACCGTTGTCGGCGCGCGTGTGACTGGCGGCGTAGACGTTCGAGAGGTCGTCCTTGTTCGGCACCGGGCCGGTCGAGACCGCATAGCTGTTGATGGCATCTCCGTTGGCGCCACTGATGGTCGACGAATCTCCGCCGCCGCACGCGGTCGTGTCCGCCGAGATAGGGTCCGAGATGAAGACCGCGGAGATGATGCTGGGGTCAGCCGCCGCCGTGGCGGTCAGCGTCGGTGCGATGGGCGGAGCGCCCGCGGCGCCAGGCGCCCCGCAGTTGAAGAGCCCGCCCGAGCCTGTGAGATTCACGCCGCCGTTGGCGCAGGCTGCGCCTGGTGGGCCCGAGTTGGCCCAATCGACCGACCCGCCGCCCGCGATGAAGCGAATCGAGCCGTCGACGTTGAGCCAGCCGGACGGCGCGGCCAGCGCTTGAACGGCGCCTGCGGCGCCGGCGACAGCCAGGGCGCTCGCGCAGACGAGCCTGAGCCACGGGGTGTTCCTCATCGTGGTGTTGTGACCAACCGGGCACGGGCAGCTTACTTGCGGGACCCGAGGGCTGTCTCCCTTCTCAGTCCCACCAGAACCGCCATGTCCGGCTGCCGATAAGGCCTGGCGCGTAGGCGGCGATCGTCTCGATTCCGGGGCGTCCCTGCCAGATGTTGTCGGGACAGAACGCGAAGTGCTCGGCCGCCAGCGCAAGCGCGCTCCTCTCGTCTCGCGGGGGGTTGCCGACGGTCAACGTGATGGTGGCGAAGCCCATCTCGACCAGCCGCGCGTACCACCGCACCTCCCACGAGCGCAGCACCGCGGAAAGAAGTGCCGGGTCTTCGTGCACGTTGACGGCTCCCATCCAACCGACGGCGGCGACGACGTCGGCCGGACGTTCCGCGGCCACCAGCGCCACACGCCTTCCGCGAATCTCGTCCAGCACGTCACCGTCACTCTTGATGTCGCGCCAGCTGGTGGACGGTGATGCCAGCCCGGGAAACGCCTTGCCGAACGGGCGCACCGGGGTCAGATTCGCCTCTTCATCCTCTGCAGCGCCTTCGACGCTCGCCGACCATGCGTGGGCCAGCTCCTGTTGCACGTCGATCAAGGCGGCACGCCTCGGGTCGGTCGGGCAGAATTCGCCACTGTTCCACGGCCGGCCAGGGTCGTCTTCCTCCAGGCCGGTCAGCAGGACAGGCACGAGATTGAGGGCAGCCGCATCCTGCCGGAGCCAGTAAAGGCTGCGTCCGGCGAAGTCGACGGGCGCGGTCGTAGCCCAGATCACCGGCTGCTCGACCGTGCCGACCTGTCTTGGGGCGTACTTGGGGTCGCCACGCAGCCGGCGACCCGCCGGCAGTTGCACGTTGCCGATGGCGAGTGGGCCGTCTTCGGGCAGAGCAGGAACCTCGTAGGGCGGCATGGCGGATGGCTGCCGAACCGCCGGCTCATCTTCAGGTCGGGACCCCAAACCTTCGACCTCGACGTAGCCTTCGCGAAGCTTTTCGACGACCAGCTTGCGGACGCGTTCGGCGGCGTCCTCCCACGACCCATAGTCCTTCGTCTGGGTCTGTCCGTCCGAACCGATCCGCCCGAAATGCACCGTTACCTGAGTGCCGCTCTGGCTGACCTCCCAGTACTTGCTCGAGCTGCCGCCTGTGAATTCGAATCGCCGCATCTTCAGCCTTTGCCAAGGCCCAGGTAAGCCTGCTGGATGGTGGGGTCCGCCAGCAACTCTCTTGACAGGCCGGATTTCATGATCCGTCCGGTCTCGAGCACGTACCCGAACTGTGAGACCGCGAGCGCGGCGTCGATGTCCTGCTCCACCAGCAGCACCGCCGTGCCCGACTCCGCGATCTGCGGCAGTCGCGCCATGATCTCGTCGACCAGGATCGGCGCGAGGCCGAGCGAGAGCTCGTCGATCATCAGCAGCGCCGGCTGCCCCATCAGCGCCCGCCCTATCGCGCACATCTGCTGCTCGCCGCCCGACAGCGTCGACGCGACCTGGTTCATCCGCCCGCCGAGCACCGGAAACAGGTCGACGACGTCGGAGAGATCGCGCTTCTTGTTGCGCCAGCCGCCGAGGAGAAGGTTCTCGCGCACCGTCAGCCCGGAAAACAGGCGCCGGCCCTCCGGGACGTGGGCGATGCCAAGATCGACGATCGACTCGATCGACGTCCGGGTGATGTCGCGGCCGGCGAACTCGATGCGCCCCGAGCGGACCGGGATCATGCCCGAGATCGCGCGCAGCAGCGTGCTCTTGCCCGCGCCGTTGGCGCCGACGAGCGCCACGATCTGCTTGGCTTCCACGGCGAGGTCGACGCTCCACAGCACCTGCACCCGGCCGTAGCCGGCGTTGAGCTCGCGCACCTCGAGCAGGCTCAATTCGACGACCGCCGCCTGGCGAACCGATGACCAAGGTAGGCCTCGATGACGCGCTCATTGGCAAGCACCTCGCCCGGCGTTCCCGAGGCGAGGATCGACCCCTGGTGCAAGACCAGGATGCGGTCGCTGATCGAGACGATCGCCCGCATCACGTGCTCGACGGCGACGATCGTGATGCCGCTGTCGCGCAGGTCGTGGATCAAACCCACCGCCGCCTCGATCTCCGACTGCCTCAAGCCGGCCATCACCTCGTCGAGGAAGAGCAGCCGGGGACGGCCGGCGAGCGCCTTGGCCAGCTCCAGGCGGCGCGCGTCGGCCACGCTGAGCTCGCTAGGCGCAGCGTTCGCGCGGGGGGCGATGCCCACCAGCTCGAGAAGCCGGTCGGCGGTCGCCAGCGCTTCGGCGACGGTGCGATCGCGGTGGTTGCCGTGCATGGCGCCGATGGCGACGTTCTCGCGCACGGTCAGGCCTCGAAACGGCTTCACGATCTGAAAAGTCCGCGCCACGCCGTCGTGGGCGATCACCCAAGGCCGCCGCCCGGTCACGTCGCTGCCTCCGATCAGCACCTGACCGCCCGACGGCCGCAGGTGGCCCGTGATCAGGTTGATGAGCGTCGTCTTGCCGGCGCCGTTCGGCCCGATGATGCCGAGGACCTCGCCCTCGGCGACGGAGAACGAGACGTCGCGCACCGCCCAGACGCCGCCGAACCGGCGCGCCAGGTTGCGGACCTCGAGGATCAAAGCCGGTACCGCCGAATGTTGTCCAGCGGTGAAAACCGGCGCTCTTTGATCGCGTCGGCGAAGAAGTTGACCACGCCCTGGGGGAAGAAGACGACGACCACGACGATGATCGCGCCGAAGATCAACTGGTTGTAGAGACCCAGGTTGATGCGCAGGTACTGCGACAGCAATTCGAGGCCGACGGCGCCCGCGATGGGGCCGAGGATCGAACCGCTACCTCCGATGACCACCATGATCACCATCAGCACCGTGATCCCGGCGTCGAACACGTTTTCCGGATAGAACTGGATCTGCTGGAACGCGTAGAAAGCCCCGGCGCAGGCCACGATCGCGCCTGACACCGCGAACGCCACCACTTTGACCGCGGTGGTGTTGATCCCGACGGCCGCCGCCGCCGCCTCGTCCTCGTGCACCGCGACCATCGCGTAGCCGAAGCGGCTTCGCGCGAGAAGCGCGCAAAGAGCAATCGACAGGATGGCGATGAGGAGGAACGCGATGTAGAACCCGGGTTTGCCGAAATACGCCGTCGGCGCCTCGGCGCCGAACGTCGGGACGGTGATGCCGATGCCGCCTCCGGTTATCGGCGTGAGGTTGTTGACCACCTCCCGCGCCCCCTCTGCCGCACCGAGGGTGGCGATGGCGAAGTAATGGCCGCGCAGGCGCAGCAGCGGCACGCCGATGACGACGGCGAACAGCACCCCGGCCACGATCGCCGCCGGCATCGCCAGCCAGAACGAGACACGGTAGTTCGTCATCAGGACGGCCGCCGTGTAGGCGCCGATGCCGAAGAACGCGACCTGGCCGAAGCTCGCGTAGCCGGTGAATCCCCCGATCACGTTCCACCCCTGCGCGAGCGCGACGAACATGAAGACGGTCGCCAGCAGGCGCTGCGTGCCTGGCTCGACGACCTGCTGCACACCGAGCATGGCCACGAATCCGGCGGCGAGCGCGAGCGCGCCCCAGGAGTTGCGAAGAGTCCTCGTCCGGACCCACGCGCCGACCAGATCCGTCCACGGGCGGCGCTGCGCCTCGAGGCCCAGGGGCCCCCGCGAGCTCAAGTCCTCTGACTTCGTGGGCTCAAACCTCGACGCGCCCGCCGTACTGCGCTTTCCCGATCAGGCCCGAGGGCCGGATGAGGAGAGTCACGATCAGGACGACCATGGCGATCGCGTTCACCCACGTGCCGGTGAGCACGAGGCCTCCCACGGATTCGGCGACGCCGAGGACCAGGCCGCCGACCAGCGCGCCGTACATGTTCCCGAGGCCGCCCAGCACCGAGATGACGAATGCGTCCAGCGTCAGCTGGCCCGGCGTCGTCGTCGGGTTGAACGAGCCGACCGTCGCGATCATCGTGCCGGCGATCCCGGCCAGGGCTGCCGAGATGCCGAACGTGACCGCGTAGACGTGGCGCGCCCGAATCCCCATCAGCCGCGCCGCGCCGCGGTCCATGCCGGTGGCGCCGATGGCGCGACCCAGGCGCGTGCGCGTCATCAGGGCCGCGAGCGCGAACGTGATGATGACGGCCAGCAGGCACGCCGCCAGGCGTCCGTATGGGATGAAGACGGCGCCGATGGCGAAGCTCTGAGACGCATACGCAGTGTCGATCGTGCGGTCGTCCGCGGTGAAGAACAGCTGCAGCAGGTTGAGGATCACGAGGCTGAGGCCAAACGTCAGCAGCAGGGTGAGGAATATCGGCGCGTTGATGACCAGGTTGATGAGCCCGCGCTGGATGACGTAGCCGAAGACGAACAACGCGACCGCGACGACGGGAATGGCGACGAACGGATCGACGCCGAGATGGATGTTCAGCTGCCAGGCCAGGTAGGCTCCGGCGACCGCCAGCGCTCCGTGGCTGAGGTTGATGACGTTCATCACGCCCCAGACCAGCGAGAAGCCGACGGCCACGAGCGCCAGGAGGCCGCCCTGGACCAGGCCGTAGGCGGCCGCCTGCAGGAACTGGCTCAACGGCCTAGGAGATCGCTGGCCAGGTCGCTTGCTTGGTCGCGAGGTTGCTCGGGTAGACCGTGATGAAGGCCGACTTCTGGATCTGGATCACGTACATCGGCTTGTTCGTGTTCATGCCCGTGGCGTCGAACTCGATGTGGCCGTAGAACGTGTCGACCTTGAGCGCCGCCATCGCGTCACGCACCTTCGCGGGATCGCTCGAGCCGGCCTTCCCGATTGCCAGGGCGAGCGCCTCACACGCCGCCGCGGCGTCGGCCGCCTGGTACGGGTACTGGTCCTGCGACCACCCGAACGTGTTGGTGAAGTTGGTCAGGAACTGTTTCGCGCTGCCGAACAGGCTGTCCGACGCCGAGATCTCGGGCACCCACTGCGTGCTCCCGAGGACGCCTTCCGACTTGGCGCCCAGGGCGGAGATGAAAGCCGGCGTCGGCGGCGCGACGGTGGCGGCGAAGCCGAGCTTCGGCTTGACGCCGAGCTCGGACGCCTGCTTGACCGCGGCGACGGCCTCGTTCAGGTGCGCGGAGATGATGATGACGTCCGGGTTCAAGCCCTTGAGCTGGAGCAGGGCCGGCGAGACGTCGGTGACGTTGGCCCCGACCTTCGTCGCCCCCGTGTATGCGGTCGGCGAAGGCAGGATGGTCAGACCTTTGGCCTGGGCCTCCTTTGCGCCGAGCTCGGCCGCGTGCTGGCTGAAGCCGTCGCTGGCGGCGATGATCGCGACCGTCTTCGGCGCCGGGTTCAACGCGACGAGCGCGTCGATGATGGTCGTCACGTAGGTGCTGCTCGGCGACAGCACGCCAAAGGTGTACTTGTATTGGTGGCTGAAGATCGCAGTGTCGGCGCCGTTGCTGTCGGCGAGGACCTGGCCATTGCGCTCGGCCACCGGCGCGACCGCGCTCGTAGCCGCCGAGCCGTAGGGGCTGAGGATGAGCTTGTAGCCCTTGTCGTTGTAGCTGTCCACGATCTGGGCCGAGGTCGCCGCGGTGCTCTGGTCGTCCTGCGTGACCAGCGTCACCTGGTGCGACTGGCCGCCGAAGCTGATGCCGCCCTTGGAGTTCAGGGTCGAGACGCAGAACTTGTATCCCTGGAGCGTGTACAGGCCTTCGGCCTGGCCGAACGCCCCCGTCTGTGAGACAGGCGCGGCGAAGGTGATCGTCGAACCGGAGGTGTTGCCGCCGCCTCCCCCGCCGCACGCGGCGGCGGCGAGAACCGACCCCAACACGACAGCCCACGTGGCCCTGCGGACCATGTTCAGCACCTCCCCAAAAGGCGAGCCGGTGACCTAGACAGTTGTATACAGCATTCAGGTCACCCGGGCGGCCAGACGTCAGGGGCGGACGGCGGTCTCTCCATCGGGCGCGATCAATGTCCCCTCAGGTCAGGGCTCGACGTCGAAGGCCTTGGCGAGGTCGCCTGGCAGCGTGATGGCGGGGTCGAGCTCAAGGAGCAGCCCGCCGCGCTGCAGCGCCTTGACGATCAGGCTCGAGCAGATCTCGTGGTTGCGCCGGATCCAGCGCAGCGGCCAGCCGAACAGGAGATGGAGCGCCGCGCCGCAGAGGTCGAGGTACCCGAAGGCCTGGCCGACCTGCCCTTCTGCGTAAGCCACCGCGGCGCGTCGCCCCTCGTCGCTCAGCTGCGATTCCAACCGCACGAGGTGATACTCCTCAGCCCGGTACTTGCGCACCGGGCTCCTCTTCACGCCCATCGCTTCGGCCTCGACCAGGTCGCCGTCGGCGGCCACTATCAGAGCCGCATGGCTCCAGTGCGCAAACCGAGCATCGGCCCCCTTGAAGCGACGCCTCTGTCCCCAGCTGATCAAGGCCGCCATCGGCTTGTGGCGGTGGGTCAGGATGAAGTCGCCGGGGTCGAACTCGCTCGGTTCAGCGCCCGGGCCGTACCGCTCGACTTTGGCCGACAAGTGGAAACACCTCTTCAGCAAAACGCGCGATGACGCCGCCTTCGAACGCGTTGGGCAGGTTCACGATGAAGTAATCGATGCCGGCGGCCGCGTACTCGTGCATCAGTTCCGCGATCCTCTCGGCGGTGCCGTGCAGCGGGTGCCACGAGCGGACGAAATCCTCGCCCGCTCCGGTGCGCCGGGCCGTGTCCCTCACCACCCGGTCGACCTCCTTTTGATCGCCCAGGATCGTGTAGAACTCGACCGTCTTGAGCACCGAGTCGTAGTCCCGTCCGACCGACTCGCAGTGGCCGCGCAGCACCTCTAGCTTGTGCTTGACGGTCGCCACGTCGGCGTTGAAGTTGCAGGCGTCGCCGTACCGCGCCACCAGCTTCAGCGTCACCTTCTCTCCCCCGCCTCCGATCCATATCGGAGGGTGCGGCTTCTGCACCGGCTTGGGCTCGTTGATCGCGCCCGCCAGGCGGTAGTGCTTGCCCTCGAACCGAGCCTCGTCCTCGGTCCACATGGCCTTGATGACCTGCAGGGCTTCGCGCAGCATGCGCAGGCGCTCTGGCGTCTCCGGGTAGTCGTAGCCGTAGGCGAGGTACTCGTGCTCGTACCAGCCGGCGCCGATGCCCAGGATCAGCCGGCCGTGGCTCATGACGTCGACGCAGCTCGCCATCTTGGCGAGCAGCGACGGCGGCCGGTAGCCGTTGCAGGTGACCATCTGGCCCAGCTTGATGCTGCTGGTGTCGCGCGCCAGCGCGGCCATCGACGTCCAGCACTCGAACACCGACTCGAGCTGAGGCGACGGCACCGTGTGGAAGTGGTCGTACAGCCACACGGCGTCGAAGCCCACGCCCTCGGCCTCGAGGGCGCAGCGCGACATGGTCTCGTACTTCTCCACCGGGTCGCGCACGTCGGCGAGGTCCATGCGCCATCCCTGCGGCAGGAAGACGCCGACGTTCACGCGCTGATCGTCAGTCCGCCGGGAGGACGGCGGCGGGTGCGGGCTCGGCCGGCGGCGACGCCGCCTCGGCGACCGGGACCGTTTCAGCGATCGGCAC